>NZ_JBEXUD010000005.1:281188-413945 GCF_040614215.1 Dactylosporangium sp. NPDC006015 | reverse complement strand
ACCAAGAAGCCGGTCATCGCCAGCGGCGGCGTCTCCAAGCTCGACGACCTGCGCCAGCTCGCCGCCCTCGAACCCGCCGGCGTCGAGCCCACCCCTCGTGGAAACAGCCCGCGGGTCAGACCCGCACGTAGAACCGCAGCGTGATCCAGGCGGTGACCGCGCTGACCAGGCCGCCGGCGCCGGCGAGGACCGGCAGCATCACCCAGATGCTGCTCCAGTCGATCGGCAGCAGGACGTTGGCCAGGGCCTTGAGCGACCCGTCGATGAAGAAGAACTTCGCGGCCACCAGGCCGCCGAAGGCCAGCAAGGCGCCGATCAGGCCAGCGAAGACCGCCTCCAGGACGAAGGGCAGCTGGATGAACCAGTTGGACGCGCCGACGAGCTTCATGACCGCGACCTCACGGCGTTTGCTGTAGGCGGCCACCTGGATGGTGTTGGCCACCAGGAGCAACGCCGCGGCGCCCTGGATGATGGCGACGGTCAAGGCGAGTGTCTGCAACGCGCCGAGCAGCTCGAAGACCTTCTTCAGCAGCTCCTGCTGGTCGACGATGTCGCTGACGCCAGGCTGGGAGATGAACTCCTCCTGGAGCTGCTTGACCGTCTTCGGGTCCTTGAGCTTGACGCGGTACGACTCCGGGAGCGAGTCCTCCTTGGTGGCGTTCACCAGGTCGGGCGCGTCACGGAACTGCGTCTTGAAGCGTGCGTACGCCTCCGACTTGCTCTCGTGCGTCACCTGCTTGACGAGCGCGTTGCTCTCCAACGCGCTCTTCAGGCTGGTCCGCTGATCGTCGGTGACGTCGTTCTTCAGGAAGATGGACACCTCTACCCGCTGGTAGAAGAAGTCCTCCATCTTGTTGACCTGGAAGAACAGCAGCAGGCTCGCGCCCAGCATGGTCAGCGACACCGTCATCGTGATGATCATCGCGATGGTCATGGTGACGTTTCGCCAAAGTCCGGTCAGGACCTCGGACAGGATGTACTTCATGCGCATCGGGTGGGGTTCCTTCCCAGCGGACCCGGCAACGTCAAGGGGTGGCTACGACGAGATCTGGCGATCGTCAGCCGTACACACCGCGCGACTGGTCCCGCACGATCCGGCCGCTCTCGATCTCGACGACCCGGCGGCGCATCTGGTTCACGATGTTGGAGTCGTGGGTGACCATGACCACCGTGGTCCCGGTCCGGTTGATCCGGTCGAGCAGACGCATGATCTCGATCGACGTGTCCGGGTCCAGGTTTCCGGTCGGCTCGTCGGCGAGCAGGATCAGCGGCCGGTTGACGAACGCGCGCGCCACGGCGACGCGCTGCTGCTCACCACCGGACAGCTCATGGGGGTAACGGTGCTCCTTGCCGCCGAGGCCGACGAGCTCCAGCACCTCGGGGACGACGCGGCGGGCGACGCCCTTCGACTTGCCGATGACCTCGAGCGCGAAGGCGACGTTCTCGTAGGCGGTGCGGTTGGGCAGGAGACGGAAGTCCTGGAACACGCAGCCGATCTGCCGGCGGAACGCCGGGATGCGCCACGAGCGCATCGAGGTCACGTCGCGCTCGTTGACGACGACCTTGCCCTTGTTGGGCGTGACCTCATGCAGCAGCAGCTTGATGATCGTGGACTTGCCTGAGCCGGAAGGTCCGATGAAGAAGACGAACTCGCCCTTCTCGATGTTGACGGAAACATCGTCGAGTGAGGGGCGGGACGCCTTCGGATACGTCTTCGTCACGTGGTCAAGCCGAATCACGGGACGTGAGTCTACGCGGTGTGACATCCACGCCAAGTACGCGAAGTGCGTCGCGTGCCGTTTGCCCTAAATGCGAACCCAAAGAGCTGACCCCAACCGCAGGGAGACACGGGATTCCAGCCGCAAGTGTGACGTACACCTCACTTGCGGCCTTGATCGCCTAATTACCGAAGGTGATCGCCGCACTCCAATGCGATGATCACACCCCCGGGGGTCACCCGAAGGGGGTTACGCCGGATTGAGCTCCCGCTGCTTGCGCCACCGGATGCCCGCGTCGATGAAGGCGTCCAGGTCGCCGTCGAAGACCGCGGTGGGGTTACCGGTCTCGTGCTCCGTCCTGAGGTCCTTCACCATCTGGTACGGGTGCAGCACGTACGAGCGCATCTGGTCGCCCCACGAGCCCTGGACGTCGCCGCGGAGCTCGTTCATCTTCGCGGTCTCCTCGGCCCGCTTCACGGCGAGGAGCTTGGCCTTCAGCACGCCCATGGCGGTCGCCTTGTTCTGGATCTGGGACCGCTCGTTCTGGCACGAGACGACGATGCCGGTCGGCAGGTGGGTGAGGCGCACCGCGGAGTCGGTCGTGTTGACGCCCTGGCCGCCGGGGCCGCTCGAGCGGTACACGTCGACGCGCAGCTCGTCGTCGGGGATCTCCACGTCGTCGGTCTGCTCGACGACCGGCACGACCTCCAGCGCGGCGAACGACGTCTGCCGGCGGCCCTGGTTGTCGAACGGACTGATCCGCACGAGCCGGTGCGTGCCCGACTCGACCGACAGCGTCCCGTAGGCATACGGGGCCTTCACCGCGAACGTGGCCGACTTGATCCCGGCCTCCTCCGCATACGAGGTGTCGTAGACGTCGGTGTTGTAGCCGTGCCGCTCCGCCCAGCGCAGGTACATGCGCAGGAGCATGTCGGCGAAGTCCGCGGCGTCGACGCCACCGGCGCCGGCGCGGATCGTGACGAGCGCCTCGCGGGCGTCGTACTCACCCGAGAGCAGGGTGCGCACCTCGAGCTCCTCGATCGACTTGGTCAGCGCCGTGATCTCGTCGGCGACCTCGCCGAGCGACCCCGCGTCGTCCTCGGCCTGGGAGAGCTCCAGGAGGACGATGGCGTCGTCGAGCTTGGCCCGCAGCCGCTCCAGCTTGCCGATCTCGCCCTGCACGTAGGACAGGCGGGACGTCACCTTCTGCGCGGCCGCCTGGTCGTCCCACAGGTTGGGCACGGCCGCCGCTTCTTCGAGCTCCGCCTTCTCCTTGCGGAGCCGGTTGAGGTCGAGGACGGCCTCGATGTTGCGCAGGGTGCCATCAAGGTGCTTGAGCGATTCGGCGTGGTCGAGAGCGGTCACCCTCAAAGACTACGCCGGACCGGCGGGCGCTAACGGGCGGGCGCTATTTGGTCGGGGCGCTCTTGAGCCACGTGAGGGCGGCCTTGTGATAGCCGACCGCGAAGTCCAGCGACGCGGCGAAGAACTCGTCGCCGGACTTCTTCGCCTCTTTGGCCATTTCCCGGGCCTCGGTCAGCGCCGCATTGTGGTATTCCACCGCGTGCGCATACACCTGCTGCAGTTGCGCGCCCGTCTGCTGCACGCCGAAGGCGACACGCAATGCGACAGGATTGCGCAGCGCCTCCCGGCCGGCGGGCTCCGACAGCCAGCGGGTGAATGCCCGCTTGCCGGCGGGAGTGATCGCATAAGGCTGGCTCGAACGCGCGCCGGGCTTGCCGAGCCTGACATAACCAGCGGCGGCGAGCGCGGGGAGCTCGCGGTAGACCTGGCTGCGGGTCATCGACCAGTAGGCGCCGAGGCGTCGCTGGGCGGCGGCCATCAGCTGCCCACCGGTCATCGGCCCCTCGTGCAGCAGACCGAGCAGGGCCGCCGCCGTCGCGTTGACTCCAGATTCCGCCATGAACCCTACGCTGTCATCTTTCTCCGGCTCAGTCCAGGATTTCGACAAATCCACTGTCGACTGTCGCGTCGCGACTGTCGAGTTAGGACGGAAACTTCGGCGGCGAAGGAAAGGACGGCATCGTCGGGAACGGCGGCAGCGGATCACCGATGCCCGGCAGGCTCCGCCCCGGCGACGGCACCGCCGTCGGACGCTTCGTGGGCGTTTTCCCGCCACCGCCCCCGTTGTCTTCGCCGCCCGGTGCGGTGGATTCCTCGACCGGCGGCGCGCTGGACGGCTCCGGGGACGTCGCCGCCGAGGGGGCGGGCGAGTCGCTGGGGACGACCGTGGGCGTGGTGCCGTTCACCCGCGTGGGCTGCCGCCCGCCGCCGTCGAACGCGCCGCTCATGAGCACGGCGCCGACGCCGAGCAGGATGAGCAGCAGCACCGCCCCGCCGACGCCCGCGAGGACCCGGCGGTCGGACCGGCGCTCGCCGGCGGGCGGCGCGGCGGCATCGGACGCGTCGTCGGGGGCACGCAGCCAGGTCAGCGCGCCGGAGTCGGGGTCGGCGGCGGCCGGCGGCGCGTCCGCGGCGGATGCCAGGACGTCGGTCGGCGGCTCGGCGGCATCCTCGAGATCCACCGGGTCCATCGGCGAGGGGTGCACGGGCGCGTCGGGCTTGACAAGCGAGGGGCCGGGGATGGGGCCGGTGGGCCGGTCGGGCAGCACGGGCCAGGCCGCGGGCACGACGACGTCGGTGGACCGCTCCCCCTCGGCGGTGGCGGCCGCCTCGGCGGAGACCTCCCGCTGCTGGGGAACCGCGGGCGTGAGCACCACGGTGAACGCGTCCGGGTTGGGGCCCTCCTCGGCCGGCGGCGCGGCGGGCTCATCCCCGCCGGGCGTGTCGCCGCCCCAGAGCGGGACGTCGGTCACCAGCTCGGGTCCGGCATTCCCGGTATCGACCGGTTCGTCGGAGTCTTCAGACTGTTCGGTCTCAGCCTGTACCGCGGCATCCTCGGCGACGACGTCGGCAGCGGCCTCCGCGGGCGTGGCGGATTCGGCCGGCACGGCGAGGGCCTGCTGCAGCGCCGCGAGGGCTCCGCCGGGAGCGCTCTGCGCCGGCTTGGCGAGCACCACGGCCTCCGCCTCAGCAGCGGACACGACGACCTCGGTGGGCGGTTCCGACTCAGGAGCAGACGCAATCACCTCGGTGGGCGGTTCCGCATCGGAAGGGGACGCGACGACCTCGGCCGGGGGCTCCGCGCCGGAAACGGATGCGATGACCTGGGTGGGCGGTTCCACCTCGGAAACGGGCGCGATGACCTCAGTGGGTGGTTCCACGTCGGAAGCGGGCGCGATGACCTCGGTGGGCGGTTCCACGTCGGAAGCGGGCGCGATGACCTCGGTGGGCGGTTCCGCCTCGGGGGCGAGCGCGATGACCTCGGTCTGAGGCTCCGGCTCCGAGGCCGGCGGGGCGGCGTCCGCCGGCGGCTCCTCCGGCGGGGAAGCCGACAGCTGGGAAGCCGGCAGCTGGGAAGCCGGCACCTCAGCAGGCGGCAGCTGGGACGGCACGGTGGGCAGCTCGGCGACGTCCTGGCGGACCGCCGCGGCGAACGCGCCCGCCCCGCGCGCCTGCGTGGGCAGCTCGGAGAGCGGCAGCCCGTTCGGCTCCGTCGGCAGGTCCTTGATCGGCACGGCCACCATGAGCGCCGCCGAGGCCGCGGCCGGTGAGGTCGGGGCGGTCGGCAGCGGCACCCAGTCGACCCGGCGGACCGGGGCGGACACGGGCGCGGTCTGCTCGGCGGAGCGGGCCCAGAAGGTGACCGCCTCGGCGGGCAGCCGCGGCAGCGGCTCGAAGCCGTCCAGCGCACCCTCGGCGACCCTGAGCCGGCCCATGATCGAGGCGGCCGCCGGACGCATGCGCGGGTCGAGCTCCATGCAGCCCTCGATGATCGGCCACAGCGCGGCCGGCATCCCGGGCGGCGGCACGGGCACGCAGTCCGCGTGGCGGCGCAGGACGTCGTTGGGGGATCCGCCGCGGTACGGGCTCCGGCCGCAGATCAGCTCGAAGAGCACGACCCCGAGCGCGTAGACGTCGGAGGCGGGGCTGGGCAGGCCGCCCGCGACGACCTCGGGCGCCACGTACTCGGGCGTGGCGTGGGTCGGCCCGGCGGGCTGGTCGAGGCGGCGGGCGACGCCGAAGTCGGCGAGGCGCACCGGGCCTCCGTCGAGCGGGACGAGCAGGTTGCCGGGCTTGACGTCGCCGTGGACGATGCCGGCGGCGTGGACGTACGCGAGCGCGTCGGCGACCTGGGCGACGACCTCGGCCGCGGCGGCGGGCGGCAACGGGCCGTCGGCGCGCAGCCGGCGCCGCAGGTCGGGCCCGCCCACGAGCTCCATCGCGATGGCCAGCAGGCCCTTGCCGGTGATCAGGTTGTGGACCCGGATGACGGACGGGTGGTCGAGGCCGGCGAGCAGCTCGGCCTCGCCGAGGAACCCGTCGACGAGCTCGGGCACCTCGGCGGCCTCGGCGCGCATGATCTTGACCGCGACCCATTGGCCGGTCTGCTCGTCGTACGCCCGCCAGACCGCGCCGATGGCGCCGCGGGCGACCTCGGTCTCCAGCCGGTACCGGTCGCCGAGCATGGTCTTCGTCTTCATTGCGGACCCCTCCCCATCACCTAGGACGGTAGGCCCGCATCGATGCGGCTGGACGGCCCGGGTGGGCCGGTTGGCACAAAGAAAGGAGTAGACAGACTACATATGCGAGCGCAGCTCCCCAGCGCCGGTGCTACAGGTGCGAGCGCAGCTCCCACAGCTCCGGGTAGAAGCGCAGCTCGACCCGGGAGCGCAGGTAGGCACCGCCGGCGCTGCCGCCGGTGCCGGCCTTGGTGCCGATCTGCCGCTCGGCCATGAGGACGTGCCGCGCCCGCCACATGCCCCACGCCTGGTCGTGCGCGACCATCGTCTCGGCGAGGTCCCAGAACGGGCCGTGGTGCTCCCGGTCGCGGGAGATCGTGAGCAGCGACGCGATCCGGTCCTCCTTGGTGGCGACGGCGAAGCCCGCCTTCTCCAGGGTGGTGAGGAACGCCTCCCAGAGGCTCGGCTCCTCCAGGCGCCGGTTGAGCCGCGCCTGCTCGGCGTCGGACAGGCCGCGGAAGCGCTGCAGGTACGTCGGATCCTTCAACCCGGAGAGGAACTCGATCTCCCGGAACTGCGCCGACTGGAACCCCGAGGCCGGGGACAGCTTGTTGCGGAAGCGCAGGAAGTCCTGCGGGGTCATCGTGTCGATCACGTCCACCTGCCCGACCAGCACCCGCTGGATCGACAGGCAGCGCTCCAGGCGCACCCTCGGCAGATAGGTCTCGCCGGCGAGGAGGCGGTCGCGGGCGTCGGTGAGCTCGTGGAGGATGAGCTTGAACCACAGCTCGTACACCTGGTGGATGGTGATGAAGAGGAGCTCGTCGTGCGCGGCGGGGTCCGACTCGGGGACCTGCGCGTCGAGCAGACCTGTCAGTTGCAGGTAGTCACCGTACGTGAGGCGGCCGCCCTGCTCCCCGAAATGCGCGTCCTGCCAGTTGCCGGCGACGTTGCCGGGCGATGGGTTGGTCACCTCCCAAACCTATAAGGTCACCAGTCGTGACGAGAGTTGCACTGGTCGGCTGGCTGGGTCGGTTGGCGGCGGACGAGCTGGGCGCGGTGCTGCGCCGCCGTCCCGACGCGCTCGGGGCGCCGCCGCCGGAGGACCTGGTGCAGCTGGCCGCGCGGCTGACCGCCCGGACCGGCGTCGACGAGGTGGTGGCGCGGCTGCCACTGCCGGCCGTGCAGGTGCTGGAGGCGCTGGGCGGCGGACCGGATCCGGTGCCGCTGCCGGAGCTCGCCGACCGGCTCGGCGTCGCCGCCGACGACCCGGCGCTCGACGCGACCCTGCAGGTGCTGCTCCAGCGGGCGCTGGTGTGGCCGTCGGAGGACGACACCGCGCTGTTCACCACGGCGCAGCTGCCCGCCCCTTCCGGGCATGACGCGTTCGAGCCGGTGCCGCCGGCGCCGTCGCTGCGGCCCGCCGACCGGACCGAGGTGCGCGACGCGGCGGTACAGGCGGCGACACTGCTGCTGGAGCGGCTTCCGGTGCTCCTCGACGCGGCGGCGGCGCGCCCACTGAGCCGGCAGCGCTCCGGCGAGGTCGCGGTGCGAGAGCGGCGCCGGCTCGCGTTCACGACCGGCCTCGACGAGCCGACGGTGGCGCTGCTGGCGGACCTCGCGGTCGCGGCGCGGCTGCTGGGGCCCGACGGGGTGCGCTTCGTGCCGACGCTCGCCTACGACGAGTGGGCCGACCGGGCGGCCGCGGACCGGCTCGCCAGGCTGCTGACGCAGTGGTGGTCGGGCGAGCCGCTGCGGCAGGTCGTCGTGCGGGCGCTGCACGAGCTGCCCCCGGACACGGCCGTCGCCGACGTGGAGTCGTTGGCGCCGCTCGTACGGTGGACCGCGCCGCTGCAGACGAGGGCCCTGGACGACCTCGGGTCCGTGGTGGCCGGCATCGTCGACGAGGCCACCCTGCTGGGCGTGTGCGCGGCCGGGGCGCTGAGCCCGCTCGGCCGGGCGCTCGCCGACGGGCGGGGCGTCGCGGAGGTCGCGGCGCGGCTGCTGCCCGCGGGGCCGCCGGCGGACACCCTGCACGTGCGCGGGGTCGGCAGCGTGATCGTCAGCGAGGACACCGACCTGCTGGACTCGCTGGTCGCCGACGGCACGCTGGCGGCGCTGAAGCTGCGCCGGGTCGCGCCGACCGTCGCCGGGTCGGCGCTGTCACCCGTGGACACCCTCGCGGCGCTGCGGGCCGCCGGCTACCGTCCGGCCCGCGACGCCGGCCCGGGGCCGGTCCGGCTGCACCGCGCGCGGGTCGACCACGCGCGCCGCCCACCCGCGCGGGCCACCGTGGACCCGGGCGAGCTGGCGGCGCGGTTGCTCGTGCCGACGCAGCGGACGCCCGATCCGTTGGAGCTGATCCGGCAGCGGGCGCCGCAGCTGCGCGCCGACCAGGCCCAGCTCCTCGCGACCGCGGTGGAGGACGGCTCGCCGGTGTGGATCCGCTACGTCGACGCGCAGGGCCGCGCCTCCGAGCGGGTCATCGACAACGCGCACCTGTCCGGCTCCACCATCGACGCGTGGTGCCGGCTGCGCCGCGACGACCGTGCCTTCACCCTGGACAAGATCGTCGCGGTCGCACCAGCGCGGGTCTAGCCCATGTGCGGGTAGCGGTGGTCGGTCGGCGGCACGAACGTCTCCTTGATCGTCCGCGGCGACGTCCAGCGCAGCAGGTTGTGCCACGATCCGGCCTTGTCGTTGGTGCCGGAGGCGCGCCCGCCGCCGAACGGCTGCTGCCCGACGACCGCGCCGGTCGGCTTGTCGTTGACGTAGAAGTTGCCGGCGGCGAAGCGCAGCGCGTGCGTCGCCCGCTCGACGGCCTGCCGGTCGGTGGCGAAGATCGAGCCGGTGAGCGCGTAGGGCGCGACCGACTCGGCCTGCGTGACGACGGCGTCGTAGTCGGCGTCGGGGTAGACGTGCACGCCGAGGATCGGGCCGAAGTACTCGGTCGTGAAGACCTCGTGCGTGGGGTCCGTGGACTCGACGACCGTGGGCCGGACGAAGAAGCCCTCGCTGTCGTCGGTCGTGCCGCCTGCGACGACGGTGCACGACGGCGAGTTCTTGATCCGGTCGAGGGCCTGGGCGTGCCGGTCGAACGCCCGCCGGTCGATGACGGCGCCGCCGAAGTTGCTGAAGTCGGTGACGTCGCCGTAGGTCAGCTCGTCGGCGGTGCCGGTGAGCTGGTCCTTGATCTTCGCCCAGATGCTGGCCGGGACATACGCGCGGGACGCCGCCGAGCACTTCTGGCCCTGGTACTCGAACGCGCCGCGGATCAGCGCCGTCGTCAGCGCGGCCGGGTCGGCGGACGGGTGGGCGATCACGAAGTCCTTGCCGCCGGTCTCGCCGACGATCCGCGGGTAGGAGCGGTACTCCCGCTCGGCGACGGTCCGGTTGAGGGTGCGGAACACGGCGGTCGAGCCGGTGAAGTGGATGCCGGCCAGGTCGCGGTCGGCGAGGGCGACCTCGGACGTGGCGAGCCCGTCGCCGGTCACCAGGTTGATCACGCCGGCGGGCAGGCCGGCGGCCTCGAACAGCCGCATCGTCAGGTGCGCCGCCAGCTGCTGCGTCGGCGACGGCTTCCACACGACGGTGTTGCCCATGAGCGCGGGCGCGGACGGCAGGTTGCCGGCGATCGCGGTGAAGTTGAACGGGGTGATCGCGTAGACGAACCCCTCCAGGGGCCGGTGGTCGAACCTGTTCCACACCCCGGGCGACGACTTCGGCTGCTCGGCGAGGATCTGCTGGGCGAAGTGGACGTTGAACCGCAGGAAGTCGATCAGCTCGCAGGCCGCGTCGATCTCGGCCTGGATCGCGGTCTTGCTCTGCCCGAGCATGGTCGCGGCGTTGAGCGTGTCGCGCCACGGGCCGGCGAGCAGGTCGGCGGCGCGCAGGAACACCGCGGCCCGCTCGCTGAACGGCAGGTCGCGCCAGCCGGCCGCGGCCCGCTTCGCCGCCTCGACGGCGTCGGTGGCGTCGGCGGTCGTCGCGTTGTGGGTGACGCCGAGCACGTGCCGGTGGTTGTGGGGCTGCACGACGTCGATCGGCTCGCCCGACGCCATGCGCTCCTTGCCGTCGATCGTCATCGTCAGCTCGAACCGCTCGCCCGCCAGGTCGGCCAGGCGGCGCTGCAGGCTCTCGCGCTCCGCCGACCCCGGCGCATAGCCGCGGACCGGCTCGTTGGTCGGGTCAGGCACGGCGAACAGGCCATCCATCACGGGACTCCAGATCTCTACTCGGCAACGTCGGCGAGGTTTCCTCTCATCTTCCCACGGTCCCCTGAACCGTCGTTCGGGTCGCTTCCGCGTACGCTGCTAGCTCGTGGCAACAAAGGTCGTCTCGTCTCAGGTGGAACGCCGGCCCTACACGGTGGTCGTCGTCGCGCTCATGCTGCTCGCGCTGACTCTCTGGTCGACCTACAGCGTCATCGCCAACGCCGCGAGTGAGTTCCTCGTCACCACCCTGGCCGCCCTGGTGCTGCCGAGCATCCTGCTCGCCACGGCCCTCGCCGGTGGCGCGGCCGGGGTGCTGGCCGTCGGCCTGCTGCCGTGGCGCCGGCTGTTCGCGGGCGCCGCCGGTGGTCTGGTCGTGGGGCTGCTCGCGACGGGCGGGATGCTGCTGGCGTACCACCATGGGCCGGCCGTGCCGTACGTCGCGGCGGTCGTGGCCGTGACGGGCGCGCTCGGCGGTGCGGCGGCCGCGTTCCGCTTCCTGGAGGCGGTCACGGCCGGGATCGCCGGCGGCGTGGCGGCCACCGCGCTGGGGCTGGTCGTCGCCTACTTCCAGAACGACCTCGTCGACCTCTTCGGCAACCAGGAGACCGTCGGCACGATGGCCGAGGCCGCGTCCCGCCTGCAGCTGACCACGTCGATCCTCAGCGGCGTGCTGGCCGGTGTGGTCGCGTTCATCGCCCTGCGGCGCACCGGTGCCGCCCTGCCGTGGCCCGTGTACCCGGCGGCGGGCGCCACGGCCGGGGTCGTCACCCTGGTCGCGACGCTGCTGGGCTGGCTGGGGCGGCTGCCGCTGACCGCCGTCGTCGAGGACTACAGCGCCTTCGACGCGCAGATCATCTACAGCCGGCTGCCGGAGCAGATCAACCACGGGATGATCGTGCTCTTCGCGGGCGCCTTCACGGCGATGATCCTGGTCGGCCGGACGATCCGGCGCGCCTAGCTCTTCGCTGTCTTCGCTGTTACTGGATGAGCTGGTCCAGCTCGGACGGGTCGTACCACTCCAGCTCGTGGTCCTCGGCGCCGTCGACGGTGAACTGCGCGTCGGGGTCGCCGGCCGCGGCCTCCTCCACCACCTCCGCGGCGGCCGACACCTCCGGCTCGGCGTCGCGGCCGTCGACGTGGATGGCGGCGACCGCCCGCAGCGGCACCTTGCCCGACACCTCGACCTGGCTCGACCCGAGGTCCAGCCCGGCCATCTTCAGCGCCTTCTCCGGCAGGTCCACGCAGAGCACGACCCTGCGCCGCGGCGCCTTGGGGTCGTGGCGCAGCAGCCGCAGCGCGCTCTGCGCCGCCCGGGTGAACGCGACGTACTCCAGCTCCTCCTCGTCGCCTTCCGCGTACCACTCCCGCAGCGCGGGCGTGACGGCGTGCGCCTCGGACGGCGGGGGCAGCTCGCCGCTCTCCCGCAGGACGGCCAGCTGGGCGAGGGTCGCGGGCAGGTACACACGGGTGAGGTCACTCGTCACGCCACCTGTACTACACCCTCATCGCCGTTTTCGGTGCGGAAACGCCCATGTGTCCTTCAGCGCTCGTGGGGGGCCGTCCGGGGCTGTCGGGGCCTAACGGTGGCAAACTGAGGTCATGGAGCCGCGATTCCTGCTCATGGCCGACGTCGCCGAGCAGTTGAACGTGTCGACGTCGCAGGTCTACCACATGGTCCGCAGCGGCGAGCTGCCCGCGATCAAGGTCGGCGGCCGGGGCCAGTGGCGGATCGAGCGCTCCAAGCTGGAGGAATACATCGAGCGCAAGTACGCGGAGACGGCGGAATGGGTGCGTTCGAACCCGCTCACGGACCGCTTCGACGACGCGCTGTAGCCCCTGCCCACCCGCGCAAAGCGACGCTTACCCATTGTCCAGATTTATCATGTCTCTGCGGTCGAGTTGATCTTGCGTTTGCTTACGTTTGCCTTGACCGGGGTTCGGTACGGTCTTAGAAAGGAGGAGGCAAACGTAGGCAAACGCAAGGATCGGGGGAAGTCATGGCGCCCACCACGACGCCCACTCGCCCACGCCGCGCCCGCACGTCGGCGTCCCGCCCCGGCACCGCGGCCACCACCTCGCCGTCCCGCCGCGCAGCCCGCCCGCCCAGCGACGCGCCCACCCCATCGGCCTGCTCCCCCGCCGGCGCGACCGACCGCCCGGCGGCTCTGGCCGGTGGCGCCGCTGATCACTCGGCGGCAGTGGCCGGTGATGCGGCCGTCGTGGCCCGTCCCGCCCCGCCGCTCGACCCGCCGTGCGAGGAGGCCGTGGTCCGCCGGCCTTCACAACCCACGGCGGCATGGACTTCCTGCCGGGTGACTGGGTGGCGTTCCCCACCAGGGCGGCCCCCGCCTCCGCCCGCCAGGCCCCGGCACCACCCTCGGCCGGGACGCCCGCACTGTCACCGCCGCACCCGTCCGCCCAGCGGTTCGTCGGCATGTGCGTCGAGATCCTCAACGGCTACCGCCCGGCCTCCCACCTGCGCCAGGTCACCCACCCGAAGCACTGCACCGCCATCACCGACCAGCTGATCCGCCGGACCGTCCGCGTCCGCATGACCCCGTCGCACGCCGCCCGCCAGGGCCACCTCGTCCGCGTCAGGCGCATGCTCGTCACCGAACCCCTGCCCGGCATCGCCGAGCTGGTCGCCATCCTCGAGCAGGGCTCCGCCACCTGGGCGATGGCCGTCCGCCTGGAGCGCATGCCCCACCGGACCACGGGCCACCCCACCTGGCTGTGCACCCTGGTCCAGGTCGTCTGAAGCCCCGGTGCCGCCCGCCGGGGGAGGGCGGCAGGCGGCACCGGCCCAAGCCCTGATCCCCCCGCCACACCGCCCGTCCCGGCACGGGGCAGGACGGGCCCCGACAGGGCAGCGGGAGCCCTCACCCGGTCAACCTCGCGGACCGGGTAAGGCTCCCGCTGCCCGGCACCCCACTCACCACCGAGACCCACCACCGAGGTCCGCACAGACCCCCGGTGCGCCCGCTGGAGGGGCGGCGGGCGCACTGGGACTCCATCCACCCCTCAACCCCAAGCCCCGGGTGCACCAAGCCTGAGCGACGGCAGGCACCCCGGGCACTCCACCCACCCGCCCAACTCCAGATCCCCCGGCGCCCGTCTTGAACAGCGGCCGGGCGCACCGGACTCCACCCACCCAGGCCCCGGGCACCTGCCTTGAGCAACGGCGAGCACACCAGGGCTCCCCCCTCAACCCCAAGCTCCCAGCGCGCCATCTTGAGCAACAGGGGGCGCACCGGACTCTCCGCTCAACCCCATGCCCCGGCGCTCGCGGGAGGTCGGCGGGCGCACTGGGACTCCATCCACCCCTCAACGCAGTCCCTGGGTGCACCCCAACCCGAGCAGCGGCAGGCGCAACGGGGCACTCCACCCGCCCGCCAACTCCAGATCCCCGGCGCCCGCCTTGAACAGCGGCGGAGCGCACCGAACGACCTCGCCCGCAACCCGGCCGCCCGCGGGAGGGGCGCTGAGCGCGCTGGGACTCCACCCACCCTCAACCCCAAGCCCCGGGCGCACCCAACCTGAGCAGCGGCGGGCGCCCCGAGACTTCACCCGCCCGCCAATCCCAGATCCCCGGCGCCCGCCTTGAACAGCGGCGGGGTGCATCGGACTCCGCCCACCCGCCAATCCCAAGTCCTGGCGCGCCCATCTTGAGCAGCAGCGGAGCGCACCAGACGCCACTCATCCGCCCAACCCAAGTCCCCGCCTTGGGCGGCGGCAGGCGCACCTGGACTCCGCTCCCCTGTGCGCTCGTGAGGGGCGGTGGTTCAGGTGCGGACATGCGGACGCCCGCCGAGCTACGACACGAAGGCAGCAGCGCGGCGGGCGTCCGGTGGGGCTGGCAGGCGGCGCGGTCAGGCGCCGCCGGGGGCGCCGTGGCAGCGCTTGTACTTCTTGCCGGAGCCGCAGGGGCAGGGTGCGTTGCGGGAGGGTCCGTTGCCGGCGACCGCCTGGCCGGGGGAGGGCTTGCGGGCCGCCGACGGCGCGGCCGGGCCCGAGCGGCGCACGCCGGGAGACGGCGACGACGACGGGGCCGGGCGGGTGGTGCCGCTGCCCAGGCCGAGGGCGGGCGCCTCCTCCTGCTGCTCGATGTGCACGCCCGCCTCGCCGTCGATGGTCGGGGCGGAATACTGCAGCGCACGCGGCATGCGGTTGCCGCCGAGGCCCTTGGCGCGGATCTCGACGTGCGGCTCGGGCAGCGGGACGTTGGCGCCGGTCTCGGCGGCCGCGGCCACGTCCAGCACCGGGGCCGGAGCCTCCTCGACCTGGACCTCCAGGTTGAAGAGGAAGCCGACGGCCTCTTCCTTGATGCCTTCCTGCATCTGCTGGAACATGTCGAAGCCTTCGCGCTGGTACTCGACCACGGGGTCGCGCTGCGCGTAGGCCCGCAGGGTGATGCCTTCCTGCAGGTAGTCCATCTCGTAGAGGTGCTCACGCCACTTGCGGTCGATGACGTTGAGCAGGACCTGGCGCTCCAGCTCGCGGACGGCCTCGGCGCCGAGCTCCTCCTCGCGGCGGTCGTAGGCGGCGTGGGCGTCGTCGATGAGCTGGTTCTTGAGGAACTCGGGGTCCAGCGAGCCGCCGGCCTCCTCCTCCAGGTCCTCGATGGTGACGCCGACCGGGTAGAGCTGCTTGAGGTTCGTCCACAGCTGCTCGAGGTCCCAGTCCTCGGCCGTCTCGCCGAGGGAGGTGGCGGAGGTGACGTAGTCGCCGACGACACCGTCGATCATGTTGCGGACCTGCTCGCTGAGGTCCTCGCCGTCCAGGACGCGCTTGCGCTCGGCGTAGATGACCTTGCGCTGCTTGTTGAGGACCTCGTCGTACTTGAGGACGTTCTTGCGGATCTCGGCGTTCTGCGCCTCGATCTGGGTCTGCGCGCTCTTGATCTGGCGGGTGACCATCTTGGACTCGATGGGCACGTCCTCGGGGATGTTGAAGCGGTCCATGACCGCCTCGACGGCGCTGGCCCGGAAGCGGCGCATCAGCTCGTCCTGCAGGGACAGGTAGAAGCGGGACTCGCCGGGGTCGCCCTGACGGCCGGAGCGGCCGCGGAGCTGGTTGTCGATGCGGCGGGACTCGTGCCGCTCGGTGCCCAGGACGTAGAGGCCGCCGGCGTCGGTGACCTCGTCGGACTCGTCCTCGACCATCTTCTCCCAGCGTGGGAGGGCGTCCTCGAAGGCGGCCGAGTACTCGTCCGGGCCCTCCACCTCGTCGAGGCCGCGCTGGCGCAGCTCGGCGGCGGCGAGGTACTCGGCGTTGCCGCCGAGGAGGATGTCGGTGCCACGGCCGGCCATGTTGGTGGCGACGGTGACGGCGCCCTTGCGGCCGGCCTGCGCGATGATCTCGGCCTCTTTGGAGTGGAACTTCGCGTTGAGGACGGAGTGCGCGACGCCACGCTTGCGCAGCAGCTGCGACAGCAGCTCGGACTTCTCGACGGAGACGGTGCCGACGAGGATCGGCTGGCCGAGGGCGTGCCGCTCGACGATGTCGTCGACGACGGCGTTGTACTTCGCCTTCTCCGTCTTGTAGATCACGTCGGGGTGGTCGACGCGGACCATGGAGCGGTGGGTCGGGATGGAGATGACGCCGACGCCGTAGACCTTGTTGAACTCGGCGGCCTCGGTCTGGGCGGTGCCCGTCATGCCCGACAGCTTCGAGTACAGGCGGAAGAAGTTCTGCAGGGTGATCGACGCGAGCGTCTGGTTCTCCTGCTTGATCTCGACGCCCTCTTTGGCCTCGATCGCCTGGTGCATGCCCTCGTTGTAGCGGCGGCCGTGCAGGATGCGGCCGGTGAACTCGTCGACGATGAGGACCTCGCCGTCGTTGACGACGTAGTCCTTGTCCTTCTTGTAGAGCTCTTTGGCCTTGATGGCGTTGTTCAGGTAGCCGACCAGCGGGGTGTTGACCGACTCGTAGAGGTTGTCGATGCCGAGCTGGTCCTCGACCTTGCCGACGCCGCGCTCGGTGACGGAGATCGTGCGCTTGGACTCGTCGACCTCGTAGTCGCCGTCGCCGTCCTTGCCGCGCTTCAGGCGGCCGACGACGCGGGCGAACTCCTGATACCACCGGGCGGACTGCTCGGCCGGGCCGGCGATGATCAGCGGGGTGCGGGCCTCGTCGATCAGGATCGAGTCGACCTCGTCGACGATCGCGAAGTTGTGGCCGCGCTGCACGAGCTCGTCACGCGACCACGCCATGTTGTCGCGCAGGTAGTCGAAGCCGAACTCGTTGTTGGTGCCATACGTGATGTCGCAGTCATACGCGGCCCGGTGCGCCGACGACGGCTGGTTGGGCAGCACGGTGCCGACGGTCAGGCCGAGGAACCGGTGGACGCGGCCCATCCACTCGGCGTCGCGCTGGGCGAGGTAGTCGTTGGTCGTGATGACGTGCACGCCCTTGCCCGAGAGCGCGTTGAGATATGCGGGGAGCACGCAGGTGAGGGTCTTGCCCTCACCGGTCTTCATCTCGGCGATGTTGCCGTAGTGCAGGGCGGCGCCGCCCATGACCTGCACGTCGTAGTGTCGCTGACCGAGCACCCGGGAGGCGGCCTCGCGGGCGACCGCGAACGCCTCAGGCAGGATGTCGTCCAGCGTCTGACCGTCGGCGAGCCGCTCCTTGAACTGGTTCGTCATGTCGGCCAGCTCTTCGTCGGAGAGGTCGGTGTACTCCTCCTCCAGCGAGTTGACGGCATCTGCGACAGCCTTCAACCGCCGCACCTGGCGACCTTCGCCGGCGCGGAGGATCTTCTCGAAAATCGACACGGGTCAGCGCTCCCTTAAACGTCTGCGACCCATCGTAGGCGGCTTCTTGCCCGAACTGCCGCCCCCGCCCACCCACTCTACGGACACTGATGGACAAAGCTGTACAAATCGCTTCGATGTACCGAAGAAATATCCGCCGACAGCGGACACATTTGGGGCAGGATCGGCGGTCATGGAGCCGATCGAACTGACCACCGGCGACGGGCTCGTCCTGCGCGCCTGGCATGAGGACGACGCCGAGGACGTCTTCCTCGCCTGCCAGGATCCCCTGATTCAGCGCTGGACCATGGTGCCTGTGCCTTACCTGCGGGAACAGGCCGCCGCCTACGTGCGGGAGATGTCACGGGCCGCGTGGGTCACCGAGACGTCGGCGCCGCTCGGGGTGTTCGACGCCCGCACGGGTGAACTGCTCGCCTCCGCCGGCCTTGTCACCCTCGACCTGCGCAACCGGCAGGGCGAGCTCGGCACCTGGGTGGCGCCCTGGGCGCGCGGGCGGCGGGTCGCCGAGCGGGCCGGCCGGGCCGTCGCGCACTGGGCGTTCGAGGTGCTGGGGCTCACGAAGCTCGTCTGGCGCGCCGAGGTCGGCAACCACTCGTCGAAGCTCACCGCCGAGCGGATCGGCTTCACGTTCGACGGCGTGGTGCGGGCGCTGCTGCCGGCGAAGGAGGGCGGGTTCGTCGACGGCTGGCACGGGGTGATGCTGCCCGGCGAGGTCTGCGACACACCCCCGGCGTGGGTCGCTCCGGGCGGCCCGGGCGCGCTGCGCGCCCACACGTTCTGCACCCCGCCGGTCCGCCTGCCGGCCGGGCCGGGCACGCTGCGGCTGGCCCGCGACGGCGACCTGGACGACCTGGTGATGACGTTCCGCGACCCGGAGACCGTCCAGTGGACGTCGGTCCCCCTGGACTACGGCCCGGAGCATGCCATGGACTTCATCCACCACCGGTACCCGAACGGCTGGCTGCAGGGCACGGGGGTGGGGTTCGTGGTCGCGGACCCCGACGACCGGTTCGCCGGCACCATCGACCTGCGGATCAACCCGATGGACCCGGTCAGCGCGGAGCTGGGCTTCTCCTCCGCGCCGTGGATGCGGGGCAAGGGCTTCATGACCGAGGCGGCGCGCGCGATCTGCGGCTTCGGGTTCGACCGGCTCGGCCTGGGCCGGATCGTCTGGCGCGCGCACGTGGGCAACATCGGATCGAGGAGGGTGGCGGAGAAGGTGGGATTCGTGATCGAGGGCGTCCAGCGGGACAGCTGCGAGCAGCGCGGCACGCGGGTCGACGGCTGGGTGGCGACCCTGCTCAAGCGGGACCTGAAATGACCGTCGCGCTCAGGCCGTTCCGGGACGAGGACGCCGACGCGGTCGCCGAGGCGTGCGGCGACCCCGCCATCGCGCACTACCTGCCGTTCCTGCCCCAGCCGTACACCCGCGACGACGCCCTGGCGTTCTTCCGGCAGAAGCCCGGGGACCCGGCGATCGTCGACGCGGCGACGGACCGGGTGCTCGGCGCGATCGGGTCGACGCCACGCGGCACCGGCACCGTGGAGGTCGGCTACTGGGTCGCGCCGTGGGCCCGCCGGCAGGGGGTGGCGTCAGCGGCGCTGGAGCAGTTCAGCGCCGGGCTGTTCGCGCAGGGGCTGCAGCGGCTGTACCTGGTGACGGCGCTGACCAACGGCGCCAGCCAGCGGGTCGCCGTCGCCGGCGGGTACGTCCGGGAGGGCGTCGCCCGGGCCGCCTCGCAGGCCGCGGACGGCAGCTGGCAGGACATGGTCGTGTGGGCCAGGACCGCCGTCGACCCGCCCGGCCCCAGCGCCCGCGCCCTGCCGGACCTGCCCGGTGGCGTGCTGACCGACGGCGTCGTCGCGCTGCGCCCGATCGGCGAGGAGGACGGGCCCAGCACGTACCAGATGCGCAGCCGCCCGGACGTCAGCGGCAGGTCAGTCGTCGGCACCCCGATGGACCCGGCCGTCGTGACCCGTCAATGCGCCGAGTCGGTGTCGAAGTGGCTGGCCGGCCAGCGGGCGGAGATGACCATCCGGGACGCCGACGGCGGCACCTACCTCGGCGAGATCGCGTTGTTCTACTTCGAGCCGCTCCTGCGCGAGGCGATGATCGGCTACAGCCTCACCTCGGAGGCGCGCGGCAAGGGGTACGCCTCCCGCGCCGCCCGGCTGATCACCGCGTGGGGCTTCGAGATCGGGATGGCGAGGATGACCGCCGGCACCGCCCCGGACAACGTGGCGTCGCAGCGGGTCCTGGAGGCGGCCGGGTATCACCGCGAGGGCCTGCAGCGCAGCCGGCTGCCCGGCCCGGACGGCACCCGGATCGACAACATCCAGTTCGCCAAGCTGCGCCCGGCGGCAACCTAGGCGTCATGTGGCGTTGCCGTGTGCCCGAGACAGTCTGGGCATGCGTCGACGTGCAGTGATCTCCGGCATCTCGGTGGCCGCCGGGGCGGCGGTCCTTCCACAGGCCCTCGTCAGCCCCGCGGCCTCCGCCCACACCACGAAGCCGCGGCCGGCCCGGCCGCTCGTCATCGGGCACCGCGGGGCGAGCGGCCACCGGCCCGAGCACACCCTGGCGGCGTACCGCCTGGCGATCGCGATGGGCGCGGACTTCATCGAGCCCGACCTCGTGCCCACCAAGGACGGCCAGCTCGTCGCCCGCCACGAGAACGAGATCTCGGGGACCACCGACGTGGCGTCGAAGCCGCAGTTCGCGGGCCGGCGGACCACGAAGACCATCGACGGGGTCAGCGTCACCGGCTGGTTCACCGAGGACTTCACCCTCGCCGAGCTCAAGACGCTGCGCGCGGTCGAGCGGCTGCCCGCGGTCCGCCCGCACAACACGATCTACGACGGGCTCTTCGAGATCCCGACCCTGCAGGAGGTCATCGACCTCGCCCGCTCCGCCGGCGTGGGCATCTACCCGGAGACGAAGCACCCCACGTACTTCGCGTCCGCCGGGCTCGCGCTGGAGCCGCTGCTCGCCCGGATCCTCAAGCGCAACGGGCTGGCCGGCCGCAACGCGAACGTCTTCCTGCAGTCCTTCGAGCCGACCAGCATCAAGAAGCTGCGCGGCCTGGTGGACACGCCGTCGGTGGTGCTGCTCGACGCGGTCGGCTCGCCCTTCGACTTCCGCAGCAGCGGCGACCCGCGGACGTGGGCGGACCTCGCCAAGCCGGCCGGCCTGGACTGGCTCAAGACCTTCACCAACGGCGTAGGCGCGACGAAGAACCTGGTCATCGCGCGGGACCCGGCCGGCAACCTGCTGCAGCCGACGGCGCTGATCGGTGACGCCCACGCGCGCGGCCTGAAGGTGCACTCCTGGACGTTCCGCAACGAGAACCAGTTCCTGCCGCTCAACCTGCGCAAGGGCACCGACCCCAACGCGTGGGGCGACGTGATCGGCGAGATCAGGACCTTCCTGGCGGCCGGGCTCGACGGCGTCTTCGCCGACTACCCCGACACCGCGGTCCTGGCCCGCGACCTGTGAGCGGACGGCGGGCCGGTTCACACCGGCCCGCCGTTCGGCGGCAACGGCTCAGGTGCCGAGGCTCATGACCCCGTAGTCGTACGCCTTGCGGCGGTAGACGACGCTGGGCCGGCCCGACTCCTTGTCGTTGAAAAGGTAGAAGTCGTGGCCGAGCAGCTCCATGTGGAACAGCGCGTCGTCCACGGTCATCGGCTCGCCCGGGTGTTCCTTCTCCCGGACGATGTGCCACGGCTGGTCGTCCTGCTCGTCGATCAGGTCGAAGGACCCGGCCTCGACGTCGGCGAGTGTGGCGACGCTCGCGCGCTCAGGTTGTGTGAACGCCAGCGACGCGGTCGCCGCGGCGACGGAGACCGGCGCATGCCGCCCCCGGTGGACGCGCCGGCGGTCGGCGGCCCGGCTCAGCCTGCTGTCCAGCTTGGCGATGGCGGCGTCCAGCGCACTGTAGAAGTCGGCGGCGCAGGCCTCCGCCCGGATCACCGGCCCTCTGGAGACACACGTGATCTCCACGCGCTGACAGTGATCGGATTGGCGCGGATTGCGCTCGTGAAACAACTCGACGTCGACGCGGATGAGCTTGTGGTCGTATCGCTCGACCTTCTGCAGCTTGTCTGCGACGTGCTGCCGGTAATGGTCGGGCACCTCGACGTTGCGGCCCTTGACGACGATGTCCACTCCTGGCCTCCCCCACGGGTCTAGCTAAAGAAACGGGTTTGGGTTCGGTTGTTGTCCGGACTGCTCGGCCGGATCGCGCCTCCCCAGAGGCTGAGCCTTCGCGGCACGCGACCGAAACGGATGGGGCAGAGTCCTCCCTTCCGAACCGGCGCTTCGCGAACGCCGGCAAGGTCTTCGGTCAGGTCGTCTCTCGACGTTAAACCGAGGACAGCCGCTAGTCACCCCTGGTTCACAAGAACTCTCCGATCAACTTCTGAATCCCTCCTCGCGGATTACCCCGAGTGGCGCACGAAGTAACGTTCCGCTCAAACCGGGACGAAGGGCGTTAGCTACGCGGCACGCTGCGTAGCGGCCAGAACGGCCACGCGGTGGACCCGGACGCCCGCGGCGGCGAGCCGCGCCGTGGATGCGGCGAGGGTCGACCCGGTGGTGATGATGTCGTCGACGAGGATCACGGCACCGCCGGCCGGCCTGCCCCGTCCGCGCACCGCGAAGGCCTGCGCGGCCGCGCGGGCCCGCTCGGTGGCCGACAGCTCGGTGGAGTCCTCCCGCTTCGGCAGCGCCCGCAGGAGCCCTTCCACCCGCACCTCGGCGCCCCGCCGGCGCAGCGTCGCGGCCGCGGCGACCGCGAGCCGGTCGACGTGGTCGCCGAAGCGCCGCCTGGCCGCCGCGCTCGTGGCCGGCACCGGCACCAGCGTCACCGGCCCGGCACCGGCCGGCACGGACGCGGCGACGACCCTGGCGAGCAGCCCGCCGAGCACCGGCGCCAGCTCGTGACGGTTGCGCTCCTTGTACTGGATGAGCATCCGCCGCACGGAGCCGGCATACGCGGCGAGGGCGAAGACCGGCGGCAGCCCCGGCGGCTCGGGCACCGGCCGCGTGCGCCCCGGCCGGACGGCGGCGAGCGCCGCGCGGCACGGCTCGCACAGCGGCCCGGTCGCCGGCTCGTCGCATCCGGCGCAGGTGGCCGGCAGCACGAGGTCCAGCAGGTCGGCGAGCAGCATGACGCCCGTCAGTCCGCGTAGAACGGCGACTTGGCCACCAGCTTCGCCGGTGGGGAGGTCGACGGGCCGGGCGCCGCCCCGGGAAGCACGTCCTGCTTGAGCTCGTCGACGGAGCTGCCGAACACCCCGCGGCCCTGCTGCCCCCCGTCCTGGAACACGACGGACACCGCCTGCTCCGACTGCCTGCTGGTCGGGTCGTTGGTGCGCGCCGACAGCTCGGTGACCAGGACGGCGGGCGGGCTCGGGTTCAGCGGCAAGGGCCGCTCGCCGGTGCCGTCGATGCTGGTCCACACCATCGAGTAGGTGCCGGCCGCCCTGTCGTTGAGCGGGTTCGGCCCGCCGCCGATCGCGAGCGTGGTCTCGGTGATCCAGCCGACGGCCTTGTTGCTGCTGAGCGTGTTGGGGACCGGGTGCCGCTCGCCGAGCGTCAGGTTGCCGTTCTCGAACCGCAGCGCCGCGATCATGGCCTTGCCGCCCACGATCAGGGCGATCCGCCGGCCGTCGGGCGACACCGAGAAGGCCGAGACATTGGTCAGGCTCTCCCCGTTGGGACCGGGCACGACCACGGCCTGCGGCGGCTCGCCGCCGCTCCCCGGCGGCGTGACCGCCCACAGCTTGGCGCCGTCGGTGACCAGGAACCGCTGCGCCGGACGGTTGATCCACACCGGCCGGCTCAGGTTGGCGCCCATCTCGGAGGCGAGGACCTCGACGTACTTGGGCTCGCCCGTGCCGGAGTTGACGAAGAGCTGCTGCTTCGCGCCCACCTTGCGGACCAGCGCCGCCCTCGTGCGCGCCCGGTTGATCGTCGCCGACAAGACCGCCTTGTTCCACTCGCTCGGGCCGAACAGCGACGGGGGGTCGCGGGTGACGGTGAGCTGGCGGACCGACTCGTTGACGACGGCGAACTTCTCCAGGTCGGGCTCGTCCTGCACGGCGGCGTTGTCGTTGAGGTAGCCGTCGGAGACGTTCGTGGTGTCCTTGGCGTTCTCGAAGGAGAGCAGGACGACGGGGTGCCCGGGGAGCGACCACCGGATCTGGCTCGCCAGCCTGCGCAGGTCGTCGGCGCTCTTGCCGGCCGCCTTCGCGCTGAGGTTCACGTCCACGCTCTGGTCGTCCTTGAGCGTCGGGCTGCCCTTCGTCTCGATGTCGGACGGCCTGTCGACGACCGAGCTGAGCCACGACGACGGCCCGTCGACGAGCCACTGCACGACCTCGTTGACCTTCTTCGACGCCGGCAGCACGTTGGGCATGTAGCGCAGGTCGGGCACCAGCTTCGGCGCCTCGACGTCCTTCTCCCAGAAGTAGATGGGCTGGCGGGTGTACGACGACGCCAGCCCTTCGGTGCTCAGCAGCATGAACGGGGGCACCTTGGACAGCAGCAGCTGGCCGCCGACCTGCTCGCCCTCGAAGTCGAAGTTGAGGCCGCGCTCCCAGGTGGGGTCGTTCTGCCCGGCGACGAGCCGGCCCTTGGGGTCGAGCTGGCCGACGCGCTCGAAGTGCGCCTTGACCACGATCCGGCCCTTGTCGTCCGGCGGCGAGGGTGTCAGGGTCGCATCGACCACGACCAGCTGCGCCGGCGGGCGCCAACCGGCCGCGGTCTCCTTGGTCATGAAGGTCTTCATGCGGGTCTGGGTCTCCGACCCCGCGTCAGACGGATCGGCGCTGGTGATGTTGCCGCCGACCGATGTCTTCAGGAAGCTGTTGACCAGTGCGATCAGGCTCGTGATGCCGTCGGGCTTGAGCGGCTCCTCCGCCCGGTCCTGGGCGCGGCTCGGCTCGGCGGCCGGGCCGGCGTACCTCGGCTCGGTGCTGTCGGGCAGCCCGCAGCCGCCGAGCGCCAGCGCGAGCACGGCCAGCCCCGCCGCGAAGCGGCGCATCACGGCGTCTCGCCGATCAGGGCGGCCTCGTCGGCGCGGGCGTCGTCGGGCACCAGTCGCAGCGGCGAGGAGACGAGGCGGTCGCCGGAGCGCACCGGCAGCGTCAGGCGGAACTGGGCGCCCTTGCCGGGCGCGCCCCAGGCCTCCAGCCAGCCGCCGTGCAGCCGGGCGTCCTCCAGGCTGATCGACAGGCCGAGGCCGGTGCCGCCGGTCTGCCGCGCCCGGGACGGGTCGGCCCGCCAGAAGCGGTTGAACACGAGCTTCTCCTCGCCGGTCTTCAGCCCGACCCCGTGGTCGCGCACGGTCACCGCCACCGCCGCCTCGTCGATGGCCAAGGTCACCACGACCGGCTTGCCCTCGCCGTGCTCGATGGCGTTGCCCAGCAGGTTGCGCAGGACGCGCTCGACGCGCCGCGGGTCGACCTCGGCGATCGCGCCATCCTCCGGCGCCTCCACCCGCAACGGTACTTTGCACCGCTCGGCGAGCGCCTCGAGCCGCTCCGCGACCCGGTGCACGATCGGCGCGAGGTCGGTCGGCTCGGCGTCCAGCGCGGCGAACCCGGCGTCGAAGCGGCTGATCTCCAGCAGGTCGGTGAGCAGGTCCTCGAACCGGTCCAGCTCGGCCTGCAGCAGCTCCGCGCTGCGCGCGGCGGCCGGGTCGAAGTCGTCGCGGGAGGCGAAGAGCAGGTCCGCGGCCATCCGCACGGTGGTCAGCGGGGTGCGCAGCTCGTGCGACACGTCGGACGTGAAGCGCCGCTGGAGGCGCGACATCTCCTCCAGCCGCACGATCTGCCGCTGGAGGTTGGCCGCCATCTGGTTGAACGCGGCGGCCAGCCGGGCCAGGTCGTCCTCGCCCTTGACCTGCATGCGCTGGTCGAGCAGGCCGGCGGAGAGCCGCTGGGCGGTGCGGGCCGCGACCCGGACGGGCTTCACCACGAGCCGGGTCATGGTCGCCGCGATCAGGGCGAGCAGCGCCACGAGCGCCACGCCGGTCGCCGTGACCACCAGCGCGACGAACTCGACCAGGTCGTTCTCGGCCTTCAGCGGCAGCAGGTAGTACAGCTCCAGGGGCTGGCCGCCGGTGATGATCAGGGTGCCCACGACCAGGAACCGGGTCGGCCCCTGGCCGACGTCCAGGGTCGCGATCTGCTGGTAGGTGCCCGGGCGGCCGCCGACGACCGCCTCGCGGAGCTTGCGCATCGAGCCCTGCTGCAGCACCGCCGTCGCACCGTTGTCCGGCGCGGCGTGCCCCAGCGCCGTGCCCTGCCGCAGGATGACGACCTCGGCGCCGGGGATGTCCATGGAGCTGGCCAGGTCGATGGCCACGATGCGCATCTTCCCGGGCAGCCCCGGGTCGTCGGCCTGGGTGTAGCCCTCCAGGTCCCCGGCCGCCGCCCGGGCACCGCGCTGGATCTGCTCCTTGGACGTGTCGACCTTGGTGCGCAGCACGCCCTGGCTGATCAGCGACGCGACCGTGTAGCCGAACGCCGACACCAGGATCGCCGAGAGCAGCAGCGTGATGCCGACGACCCGGAACTGCAGCGACCGGCGCCACTGCCGGCGGGCCGCGGCGTAGAAGCGCCGCAGCCGGCGGCTCGCGGCGTGCGGGATCAGCCGTTTCGGCCGGAAGCGGCCGAAACGGCGGACCTGCACGACGATCGGGTCGATACGCACCACGGCAGACCTCAGCCTGTGCCGGCCTTGTAGCCCACGCCGCGCACCGTCAGGATGATCTCCGGCTTCTCCGGGTCGGGCTCGATCTTGGCGCGCAGGCGCTGGACGTGGACGTTGACCAGGCGGGTGTCGGCGGCGTGCCGGTAGCCCCAGACCTGCTCGAGCAGCACCTCGCGGGTGAACACCTGGCGCGGCTTGCGGGCCAGGGCCACCAGCAGGTCGAACTCGAGCGGCGTCAGCTTGACCTCCTCACCGTCGCGCATGACGGTGTGCGCCGGCACGTCGATGGTGATCTGGTTGCCGGGCGGGCCGATGGTCAGCAGCTCGGGGGCGACGTCCTCGCCGCGGCGCAGCCGGGCCCGCATGCGCGCGACCAGCTCCTTGGGCTTGAACGGCTTCATCACGTAGTCGTCGGCGCCCGACTCGAGCCCGAGCACCACGTCGACCGTGTCGCTCTTGGCGGTGAGCATCACGATCGGCACGCCGGACTCGGCGCGGATGGACCGACACACGTCGATGCCGCTCATGCCCGGCAGCATCAGGTCGAGCAGGACGATGTCGGGCCGACTGTCCCGGAACGCGCCGAGTGCACGCTCCCCGTCCGCGACGAAGGACGGGAGGAAGCCTTCGCTGCGCAGGACGATGCCGAGCATCTCGGCAAGGGCGGGGTCGTCGTCGACCACCAGGACGCGGGCTCTCATGCGGTCCAATATTTCACCTCGACGCCCGAAGATGGGAACCCGATGCCCGATCTTGGTCAGTTTCCGGCCATCTGGTCAGGGCGGGCCGCCGGGTTCGCGCCTGCCGACTACGGTGTCCGCGTGGACCAGCACAGCCCGGTGATCCCACTGCGTCCGCTCACCTTCGGTGAGCTGCTCGACGCGGGGGTGCTGCTGCTGCGCGCCAATGCCCGGTTGTTCCTGGTCGCCGCGTTCGTGCTGGCGGTGTGCGAGCAGGCCGTGCTGTTTCCGCTGCGCTCCGTCGCCGGGGCGGACGGCACGACGGACGTCTTCGACGCCGACACCGGGATCTGGTGGCTGGTCTTCTGCTGCGGCCTGACCACGGAGGGCATCGTGCTGGCGCTGCTGGGCGGGCTGACCGGGGCGGCCGCCGGGCCGGCCCTGCTCGGGACCCCCGCGCCGGCCCGCGAGCTGCTGCGCGTGTGGGGGCGGCGGGCGCCGGCGCTGATCGTCCTCGCCATCTCGGTCGGCCTGATCCTGCTGCCGAGCGCGGTCGTGGCGCTGCCGTGGTTCTACTTCTTCGGCGCGATCGGCCTGGCCGCGCCCGCGCTCGTGGTCGACCGGGTCGGGCCCGGGGCGGCGCTGGTGCGCTCCCTGAACCTGGCGCCGGTCGGGCTGCGCGGCGTGGCGATCCGGCTGGGCGGCTACGGCGGATGGGCCGCGATCCGGGTGGCGATCGGCCTGGGCACCGCCGCGCTGCTGGACACCGTGCTGCCGAGCGACGCGCTGGTCTACGAGATCGTGACGGTGGCGGTGTGGGTGCTGGCCAACACCGTCGTGTATGCCGCGCTCGCCAGCGTCGACGCCGTCCTGTACCTGGAGAGCCGGATGCGGGTCGAGGGGCTCGACGTCGCGGTCGGCCGCTCCCGCCGGCTCGGCCGCCCCGTCGACCTGGCCCAGGCCGCCCTCTCCGGTGCGGTGCAGCGATGACCCGCGGCTGGGCCGAGTTCCTCGAGCGGCTGTCCGCGGCGATCGGGCTGCCGCTGCTGGTCTTCCTCCTGCTGCTGCTGTCGGTCGTCGGCGGCGTCCTGTACTACTTCTTCCCGCGCTGGGTCCCGAAGCGCTTCCCGCGCCTGCGCCGGAGGAAGCGGAAGAAGAAGGACGTCGAGGAGCCGGAGACGGCCGCGCCCGAGGAGGTCGAGGCCGAGGTCACCGAGCCGTCGAGCGGCGACACGCTGCCCGACCTGCCGGCCAAGGTGTTCCTGAGCCTCGCCGACCGGCTGGCCGCGGAGGGCCGCTACGCCGAGGCGGTCCGCGAGCGGCTCCGGGCGATCGTGCGGGGGCTCGCAGACAGGCCCGCCGTCGAGGTGCTGCCCGGCATGACCGTGACCGAGGTGGCCCACGCCGCCTCCGCCGTGGTGCCGGCCGCCGAGCCGGCGCTGCGCGGCGCGACCGGGATCTTCTCCGACATCTGGTACGGGCAGATCCCCGCCACCGAGGAGCACGACACCCTGATGCGGCGGTACGCGGCGGAGGTCGACGCATGAAGAAGGCGCGCTCCCGGCGGTGGCTGCGGGTCGTGGTCCCACCCGTCGCCGCCCTGCTGGTCGTGATCACCGGCCTGGTGCTGTACCAGTGGGAGCAGCCCGACGAGGACGACGCCGCCTACCTGTCGCCAGTCAGCACGGCGGCCATCGGCGCGAGCACCCTCGCCGACCGCGTCCGCGCGGCCGGGGTCACGATCGCCCGGGTCGGCAGCACCGCCGACGCGTTCCTGGCCAAGAACCGCGGCGACGTGACGATCCTGCTCACCACCCCGCAGTTCGTGCACCCCGAGTACCTGCGGCGGATGGCGCTGCTGCCGGGCTCGACCCGGGTCGTGCTCGTCGAGCCCAGCAAGCAGACCCTCCTGCGCGCGCAGATGCCGCTCACCACCGGCCGGCGGGCCCTCGCCGGATCGGTGAGCGCGCCGGGGTGCGACTACCGGCCCGCGGCCGACGCCGGCCCGGCGGGGATCCACCGGACCAGCTACGGCCCCGTCGACCCGGCCGCCGAGGAGGAGTTCGCCCGCTGCTACGACGACTCGCTCATCGTGTTCAGCCGGGGCTGGACCACCACGACGATCGCCGGCTCCGCGGACCCGTTCCGCAACGACCGCATCGGCGAGGCCGGCAACGCGAGGCTCGCCACCAGCCTGCTGACCACCAGGCCGCGGCTCGTCTGGGTCGACCTGCACCGGCACGAGTCGCCGCCGGAGCCGGTGCGGGACCCCGCCCCTCCCGTGCCGACGGCGACGCGGACCCCCAGCGCCGAGCCGACCGCCACGCCGACCCGCGACCAGGACCTGCCCAGCTCCGGCCCCAGCCGGTCCAGGGGCGCGCCGCCCAGCCCGGACCCCGGCGCGACGCAGGCCGGCAGCCGCGGCGAACCCGCCAACCCGCTGTGGGAGGCCTTCCCGGCGTGGGTCTACGTGGTCGCCGTGCTGCTCGTCGTCGCGCTCCTGCTGTACGCGCTGGCCAGGGCGCGCCGGATGGGCGGGCCGGTGGTGGAGCCGCTGCCGGTGGTCGTGCGCGCCGGCGAGACGGTCACCGGCCGGGGCAGGCTGTACCAGCGGGCCCGGGCGCGCGACGAATCGCTGCGGACGCTGCGGGCGGCCGCCGTGGCCCGGATGGCGCGGCTGCTGCGGCTGGAGCCCGGCACCGGCCGCGCGACGCTCGTGGCCGCGGTCGCCGCGCAGAGCGGCTGGCCCCCCGAGGTCGTCGACGACACGCTGTTCGGCCTGCCGCCCGCGGACGACGAGGCGCTGGTCGCCGCGGCCGTCCGGCTGGAGATGCTCACCGAGGCCGTGACCAACGAACAACCCCACGCAGAAGGAGCACGACGGTGACCGACACCGCTATCCCGCTGGCACAGCCGGCGCCAGAGCCGGCAGTGGGGCCGGTCGGGGACCCGCAGGAGGCCCGCGCCGCCCTCGGCCGGCTGCGCGCCGAGGTCGGCAAGGTCGTCGTCGGCCAGGACGCCGTCGTGTCCGGCATGGTGATCGCCCTGCTCGCCCGCGGGCACGTGCTGCTGGAGGGCGTGCCCGGCGTGGCGAAGACGCTGCTCGTGCGCACCATCGCCGCGGCGCTGGACCTGGACACCAAGCGGGTCCAGTTCACCCCCGACCTGATGCCCGGCGACGTCACCGGTTCGCTGATCTTCGACGCCCGCACCGCCGAGTTCGAGTTCCGGGAAGGGCCGGTCTTCACCAACCTGCTGCTCGCCGACGAGATCAACCGGACGCCGCCGAAGACCCAGGCGTCGCTGCTGGAGGTCATGGAGGAGCGGCAGGTGTCGGTGGAGGGCCGGGCCCGCCCGCTGCCGGACCCGTTCCTGGTCGCCGCGACACAGAACCCGATCGAGTACGAGGGCACCTACCCGCTGCCCGAGGCGCAGCTCGACCGGTTCCTGCTGAAGCTGACCGTGCCGCTGCCGACCCGCGACGAGGAGCTCGGCGTGCTGCGCGCGCACCACCACGGCTTCGACCCGCGCCGGCTGCGCGACGCCGGGGTGACCGCCGTCGCGACCGCGGCCGACCTCGCCGCCGGGCGTGCCGCGGTGCAGCGGGTCGCGGTCGCCGACGGGGTCCTCGCGTATGTGGTCGACCTCTGCCGCGCGACCCGCGTGTCGCCGTCGCTGGAGCTCGGCGCCTCGCCGCGCGGCGCGACGGCGCTGCTCGCCGCGGCGAAGGCGTGGGCGTGGCTGACCGGCCGCGACTACGTCACCCCCGACGACGTGAAGGCCCTCGCCCGGCCGACGCTGCGGCACCGGGTGCGGCTGCGGGCCGAGGCGGAGCTGGAGGGCGTCACCGCCGACGCGGTGCTCGACTCGGTCCTCGCGACCGTGCCGGCCCCTCGATGAACGCGGTGTCCGCGTGACCGCCTGTCTTCGGTGCGGGAGTGGCTTCGTGACCGCCTGGCTTTGCGTGGGGGTGGCTTCGTGACCGCCTGGCTTTGCGTGGGGGTGGATTCGTGATCACGTGGCGGCCGGCCGCGCTCGTCGCCGCCGGCACGCTGCTGCTCGCCCTGGCCGGCATCGCCGCCGGGGACGCGGTCGGCGGCGGCTGGCTGTGGCTCGGCGCCGCGGTCCTGCTCGCCGGCGTCGCCGCCGCGTGCGCCGTGGACTACTTCGCCGCCGTGCCGCCGCGCGCGCTGGACCTGTCCCGGTCCGGGCACCAGTCGCTGTGGCTCGGCGACACCGGCAGCGTCGAGCTGACCATCCGCAACGGCGCCGACCGGCCGTTCGTGGGGCGCGTCCGCGACGCGTGGGTGCCGTCCGCCGGCGCGTTCCCCGCCGAGCAGGAGGTCCGGATCGAGCCGGGGCGGGCCGTGAAGCTGACGACGTCGCTGACCCCGACCCGCCGCGGCGACCGGCCCGCCGTCCGGGTGACCCTGCGCTCCCATGGGCCGTTGCGGCTCATGTACCGCCAGACGACGCGCCGGACCGCGGACGCCATGACCCCGTCGTGGCGGGTCCGGGTCTACCCGGCGTTCGCGTCCCGGCGGTTCCTGCCCGAGAAGGTCGCCAGGCTGCGGGTCCTGGACGGGTCCGTGGTGACCCGCGGGCGGGGTCAGGGCACCGAGTTCGACACCCTCCGCGAGTACGTCGTCGGCGACGACGTCCGCTCGATCGACTGGCGCGGCAGCGCCCGCCGCTCCGACGTGGTGGTCCGCACCTGGCGACCCGAGCGCGACCGGCGGCTCGTCTGCGTCCTGGACACCGGCCGGACGTCGGCGACCCGGATCGGCGACGAGCCCCGGCTCGACGCGGCGATGGACGCCGCGCTGCTGCTCGCCTCCGTCGCCGCCCGCGCCGACGACCGGGTCGACCTGCTCGCCGTCGACACCACGGTCCGCGCCTCGGTGACGAACGTCGACAAGAGCACGCTGCTGTGGCGCCTCGTCACCGCGATGGCCCCGCTCCAGCCGGCGCTCGTCGAGACCGACTTCGGCCTGGTCGCCGGCGAGGTGCTGCGGCGCGAACGGAAGCGGGCCCTCGTGGTGCTCTTCACCGCGCTGGAGCCGGGCGCGCTCGGCGACGGCCTGCTGCCGGTCCTGCCGCAGCTGGCCGCGAAGCACCGGGTCGTCGTCGCCGCGGTGCACGACCCGGAGCTGAGCCGCATGGCCCAGGTCCGGCCCGGCGCGACCCCGGCCGACGTCTACGCGGCCGCCGCCGCGCAGCGCACCCTCGCCGAGCGGGAGCGGGTCAGCGCCGCCCTGCGCCGCCACGGCGTGGAGGTGGTCGACGCCCCGGCCGACGTGTTCGCGTCCCGGGTCACCGACCACTACCTCGCCCTGAAGACCAGCGGCCGGCTCTAGGCCACCGGAACCGCGGCCTCGCTCAGTTCCTCCGGGAGGTCCGTCGACACGCCACGCAGTTCCGCGGCCCGGCCGAGGATCACGACGTACGCCAGGAACCCCAGCCACACGACGGCGCCGATCGCGTCCTTGACCAGCATCGGCAGCTCGGACGGCGTCAGGAAGCCCTCCAGGACGCCGCTGACCAGCAGCACCACCACGAGCCCGAGCGCGACCAGCATCCCCTCCCGGGCCGCCGCCACCAGCGCCCGGCCGCGGGTCCGCAGCGGGCCGGGCACGATCCACGCCCACCCGATCCGCAGCCCCGCCCCGGCGCCGACGAAGACGGCGGTCAGCTCCAGCAGGCCGTGCGGCATGATCAGGCCGAAGAACACGTCACCGCGCCCGTACGTGATCATCACGCCGCCGGTCAGCCCGATGTTCAACGCGTTGTTGAACAGCACGATCAGCACCGGTACGAGCAGCACGCCACCGGCGAGGCACTCCGCGGTCAGCACCGCGTTGTTGGTCCAGACGCGCAGCGTCGAGTTCTGCGCCTGGAACTCGCTGTAGTAGCCGACGAACTCGCTCTGGACCATCTTCGTGATCGTCGCGTCGTCCATGAACAGGTCGGCGACCTCGGGGTTGGCCACCACGTACGCCATGATCCCGAACGTGACCAGACTGAACACCGTCGCCACGGCCGACCACCACGGCCACGCCCGGTAGACCGCCAGCGGGAACGTCTCCGTGAAGAACCGCCCCACGGTCCGCCACGAGAACGCCGGCGCCCCCGTGATCGCGTTGCGGGCCGCCAGCACGAGGCGGGACAGGTGGGCGACGAGCGCCGGGTCGGGCGACCGGCTGCGCACGGCGGACAGGTGCGTCGCCGCCCGCTGGTAGAGCGCGACCAGCTCGTCGGCCTCGGCGGCACTCACCCGCCGCCGGCGCGCCAGCTCGTCCAGCCGCCGCCACTCGGCGGAGTGCTCGGCGACGTATGCGTCCAGATCCACGACGGCAGCGTAGACGGCGCCGGCACTCCCGGTGGTCCGGTCGCTCGGGGGTGCGCGCGGGGACGCACGGTGGTGCGGCCGTGTAGGACACTGTTGCGCATGCACATCGCTACGGCCCCCGAAAGTCCAGGAGACCGCCTGGTCAGCGGCGAGGCCGTGGAGCTGGACGTGCGGGTCGCCAGGATCGGCTCACGGGCCGTAGCGCTCATCATCGACGCCTTCGGCCAGGCCGTCCTGTTCATGCTCCTGTTCGTGGCGGCCTCGTTCCTGCGCCTCGTGACCGACGCCGCCGGCCTCTTCGACGACGGCCTCGGCCAGGCCATCTTCACCGTCATCCTGGTCGTCACGGCCCTGGGCTACCCGGCCTTCTTCGAGACCGTCCTGCGCGGCCGCACCCCCGGCAAGGCCGCCATGGGCCTGCGCGTGGTCCGCGACGACGGCGGCCCGGTCCGCTTCCGCCACGCCTTCACCCGGGCGCTGCTCGGCCTGGCCCTGGAGTGGCCCGGCCTTCTCCTGCCGGTCGTCACCTGGGTCGCCAGCCTCGGCACCATGCTCATCGGCCGCAGCGGCAAGCGCCTCGGCGACTGGGCCGCCGGCACGATCGTCATCCACGAGCGCACCCCGGCGAGCTGGGGCTGGGTCCCCGCCATGCCACCGCCGCTGCGCTCATGGGCGACCCGTCTGGACCTCACCGGCCTCGACGACAGCCTGGCCCTGGCCGTCCGCCACTTCCTGGCCCGCAACCGCGAGATCACCGAGCCCTCCCGCACCGCCCTCGGCCGCGCCCTGGCCCGCGAGGTCGCGCTCTGCACGACCCCACCCCCGCCCCGCAACGCCCCGGGCTGGGCATACCTGGCCGCCGTCATCGCCGAACGCAACCGCCGCGCCACCGCCCAGCTCGTCAAGGCCCGCGCCGCCTCGTCCAGCGTCTGGCCGGACCTCCACGCCGCCGCCGGCCCACACCTGGTCGGCCCGTTCGAGCCGGCCCCACCCCCGACCGCCCTCCGCCCCGCCGTCCCCCGCTGACCCATCCACCCATCGACCACAACCCCAACCACCCACCGCCCCTTCCACGCCCCCTTCAACCGACGACGCCGCACCACCGCACCCGCCGGCCGCACAGCCGCCACCCCCAACCCTGCGGACACCGCTCACCGCACCACACCGTCGCAGGACTCCCCACTTCTGTGGACGCCGCATCCGCACCCCGCCGCCACGGAGCTCCCACTTCTGTGGACGCCATGCCCCCACCCTGTGCACGCCGCCTCCGCATTCCACCGCCACGGGGCTCTCACATTCCGCACTCCACTCCCCGCGCTCCGGGGCCGGGTCGACCTCCCTCCGCCCCACACTGCCTGGGACTCCCCGAACTTCCGCTGTGTTCTTCGCTGCCGGCCTCCGCACTCCCGCCCTCACGCCTCCCCTCGCCCGTTGCTCTCCGCTCGCCCGTTGCCCACTTCGCTTGCACTCCTCGCACGCCCGCACTTGTCGCACGCCTGTTCTCCTCGCCCGCCCCCTTCGCTTGCCGGGCTCCTGCTCGTAGGCTTCTCACCGCCATCCCCCTCCACACAGACATTGATCAATGCCCAAGAATGCGGCAATTGCTCCATAGACGTTTCGCTATCAGCCCACAAAAAGATCTCTAAAATGAAGGTGGATCGCGCAACGTCTATTCCGAAATCAGGGCAATTCCGGGCATTGATCAATGTCTGTGCGAATAGAGGCACCGCGCGCTGCGGGACTCGAAACCGAGAACGAACGGCCCCGGCTGGAGCCTCGCGGGTGGGCGGGGTCCGGGCCGGGGCCGTGAGTGGAGCGAGTGCCTAGACCAGCTTGACGGCCTCGGCGTAGTGGCAGGCGCTGCGGTGGCCCTGGCCCCGGTCGGTGAGGGCCGGGACCTCGTCGGTGCAGAGCTTTCGTTCGGTGTCGGTGAGCTCGGTGGCGAACTTCGGGCACCGGGTGCGGAAGCGGCAGCCGCTCGGCGGGTTGACCGGGCTCGGCACGTCGCCGGTGAGGAGGATGCGCTTGCGGACGCGTTCCTTGCGCGGGTCGGGCAGCGGGATCGCCGAGATCAGCGCCTGGGTGTAGGGGTGCGACGCCCTCGTGAACAGCTCCTCGACCGTCGCCGTCTCCACGATCCGGCCGAGGTACATCACCGCGACGCGGTGGGCGATGTGCCTGACCACGGACAGGTCGTGGGAGACGAAGAGGTAGGACAGGCCCAGCTCGCTCTGCAGGTCCTCGAGCAGGTTGATGACGCCCGCCTGGATGGAGACGTCCAGCGCGGACACGGGCTCGTCCAGGACCAGGACCTTCGGGCGCAGCGCCAGTGCCCGGGCGATGCCGATGCGCTGGCGCTGGCCGCCGGAGAACTCGTGCGGGTAGCGGTTGCCGTGCTCGGCGTTGAGGCCGACCGTCGACATCAGCTCGCGGACCTTCGCCGGGCCGCCGTCGGAGAAAAGGCCGTGGATGCGCAGCGGCTCGGCGATGATCTCGAAGACGGTCATGCGCGGGTCGAGCGACGCGAACGGGTCCTGGAACACGATCTGCAGGTCGCGGCGCAACGGGCGCATCTGCGAGCGGGACAGCCCGGTGAGCTCCTTGCCCGCGTAGTGGATCTCTCCGCTGGTGGGGCGGATCAGGTTGAGCAGCAGGCGGGCCGTGGTCGACTTGCCGCAGCCGGACTCGCCGACCAGGCCCAGGGTCTCGGTGCCGCCGATCTCGAAGGAGACGTCGCAGACGGCGTGCACCTCGCCGACCCGCCGGCGCAGGATGCCGCGGGATCGGACCGGGAAGTGCTTGACCAGGTTCTTGGCGGAGATGACCGTGCCGGTGACGGCGGGTTTCGTGGTGTCGATGGTCATGAGGCGTCCTCGGGCGTGTCGGCGACCAGGTCCGTGTCGGCCACCGCGACCTCTTCGGTGTCGACGTCGACGGAGGTCACCGCGAACACGTCGGTGGCCTGGGTGTCGACGAGCTGGGTGCTGAAGTGGCAGGCCGCGGCGTGCTGGCCGTCGAGGTCGACCGGGAGGAGGTCGGGCTCGACCTCCTCGCAGATGTCCTGGGCCATCGGGCAGCGGGGCCGGAAGGGGCAGCCGGGCGGCAGGTTGAGCAGCGACGGCGGCGTCCCGACGATCGGCGTGAGCCGGGCGTCGCGGCCCTCGTCGACGCGGGGCAGGCTGCCCAGCAGGCCGAGGGCGTAGGGCATCCGCGGGCGGTAGAAGATGTCGTCGACGGTGCCCGACTCGACCAGCTTGCCGGCGTACATGACGCACACCCGGTCGGCGTGACCGGCGATGACGCCGAGGTCGTGGGTGATCAGCACGAGCGCGGCGCCGATCTCCGTGCGGGCCGCCTCGAGGGCCTCCAGGACCTGCGCCTGGACGGTGACGTCTAGTGCGGTGGTCGGCTCGTCGGCGATCATGACCTCGGGGTTGTTCGCCATCGCGATGGCGATGACGACCCGCTGGCGCATGCCGCCCGACATCTCGTGCGGGTAGTTGTTGACCCGCTGCTCCGGGTACGGGATGCCGACGACCTTCAGCAGCTCGACCGCCCGGTCCCAGGCCGACCGCTTGCTGACGTCGTGGTGCACGAGCACGGCCTCGGCGATCTGCTTGCCGATGGTGTAGACCGGGTTGAGCGAGGTCAGCGGGTCCTGGAAGATCATCGCCAGGTTCTTGCCGCGGATCTTGCTCATCTCGCGGTCGTTCTTGCCCAGCAGCTCCTCACCGCGGAAGCGGGCCGAGCCGGTGATCTTCGCGGAGCCGGGCAGCAGGCCCATGAGCGCGAGCGACGTGACCGACTTGCCGGAGCCCGACTCGCCGACGATGCCGAGCGTCTCGCCGCGCCGCAAGGTGTACGACACCCCACGGACCGCCTTGACGAGGCCGTCCTCGGTGGGGAACGAGACGCTGAGGTTGTCGACCTCCAGGACGGTGTCCGTCGCGGTTGGGCGGGTGTTCAGTTCGATGGAGGTCATCGGCGCACCAGTGTCTGTCGGGGGTCGAACGCGTCGCGCAGGCCGTCACCGATGAAGTTGACCGTCAGCGCGATGAGGATGATGAACAGGCCGGGGAAGTAGAACAGCCACGGCTGGTCCTGCACGGAGAGCTTGGCGTCGTTGATGAGCAGGCCCAGCGAGGTGTCGGGCCGTTGCACGCCGAAGCCGATGAAGGACAGCGCGGTCTCGGCGAGGATCGTGGTCGCGATCGTGACGGTCGCGGCGACGATGATCGAGCCGAGCGCGTTGGGCAGCAGGTGCCGCACGATGATGCGCAGGTCGCTGGCGCCCATCGCCTTGGCCGCCTCGACGAACTCCTGCTCGCGCAGCGACAGCACGACGCCGCGGACGACCCGGGAGATGCCGGCCCAGGCCAGGAACGACAGCACGAGGGCGAGGCCCCACCAGCTGGCGCCGCCCTGGAGGTTGACCGACAGGGTCACCGCGATCGCGATGCTGGGCAGCGTGAGCACCACGTCGGCGATGCGCATCAGCACGCCGTCGGCCCAGCTGCGGTAGAAGGCCGCGACGGCGCCCCACAGCGCGCCGAAGGTGGTGGCGATCAGCGCGACCAGCAGCGAGATCTTCAGCGACTGCTGGGTGCCGCGCATGCTCTGGCCGAGCAGGTCGTGGCCGGCCTGGTCGGTGCCGAGCGGGTACTCCGCGGACGGCGGCGAGAAGCTCGGGCCGTCGATGTACGCGTAGTCGTACTTCCACACCAGCGGCCCGACGAACGCGAACAGGACGATGAGCAGGAAGAGCACGAGGCTGCCGACGGCGAGCTTGTGGCGCAGGAAGCGGCGGAGCACCAGCTCGGCCTGGGAGCGCTGACGCGTGGTCAGGACGGGGGTCGCCTCGGGGGCCTGGGTGGCCAGTGAGCTACTCATAACGGATCCTCGGGTCCAGCACGGCGTAGAGGAGGTCGGCGACGATGTTGAAGAGGATCACGACGACGCCGGAGACGAGCAGCCAGCCGAGCAGTGAGTTGACGTCCCGCCGGGTGACGGATTCCAGCAGGTAGGTGCCCATGCCGGACCAGTTGAAGACGGTCTCGGTGATCACCGCGCCGCCGAAGATGCCGCCGATGTCGACGGCGGTGATGGTGGCGAGCGGGATCAGGGCGGTGCGCAGGGCGTGGCGGACCATGACCTGCCGGCGGAGCAGCCCCTTGGACCGGGCCAGCCGGACGTAGTCGCTGTTGAGGACCTCCAGCATCGCGCTGCGCTGATATCGGCTCCAGGCCGCGTACGTGATGAGCGTCAGCGAGATGGTGGGCAGGACCATGTGCCCCGCGATATCGGTGATCTTGCCCCACGTGTCGAACGAGTCATGGTTGTAGTCCTGATCGCCCAGCGTGTAGAAGACCTGTGAGCCGGTGCTCTGGTTGTACGCGACGCCGGCCTCCTTGAGCAGCAGCGCGAGCCAGAACGACGGGATCGACAGCGCGAGGAAGCCGCCGAAGGTGAAGCCGTAGTCGACCTTGCTGTACTGCTTGACCGCGCTCAGCACGCCGGAGACGACGGCGAGCAGGACGGCCAGCAGCATGGCGACGAAGACCAGCCGGAGCGTGACCCACAGCCGGTCGCCGAGCTGGTCGCCGATGTTCAGGGTCTTCTCGGTGGACTGGCCGAAGTCGCCGTGCAGGATGAGGTTGCCCAGCCAGTTGAAGTACCGCTCGTGGAGCGGCTTGTCGAGGCCGAGCCGGTGGGCCTCCAGCTGTCTGGTCTCGAGCGGGACCGGTGGGTTCCGCGCTTCCATGTCGTCAATGGGGTTGCCCGACAGTGAGGCGATGACGAACACGAATATCGAGGCGGCGATGAGCACCGGAATTCCGATCAGGAGCCGGCGCACCGCATAGGCGATCATGAGTTTCCTCCGCTTATTGGCAGGTGCGGGAGGACCCCGGACGCACGCGGCGTCCGGGGTCCCCGTCGATCCGGTGCGTCAGGCCGCTTTCTGGCCCCACTCCTGGATGTTGTACGTCGGGCTCCACTGCGTCGCGTTGTCCCGGATGTTGACGTAGTCCGAGTAGGTGAACGTCAGCGTGGGCTTCTGCGCGATCGGGAGGACATAGGCCTCCTTCGACAGGATCTCGTCGCCCTGGTTGATCAGCTCGGCGGCCTTCTTCGGGTCGAGCGAGCGGGCACCCTCGTTGGTCAGCTTGTCGACCTCGGCGTTGGAGTAGCTGCCGTAGTTGCCGCCGTTGCCGGTGACCCAGTTCTGCTCGGCCGCACCCTGGTACAGCGGGCTGCCGACCCAGGCGAAGATGATCATGTCGTAGTCGGCGCTGGAGAGGGTCTTGCCGAGCGTCTCGGTGACCTCGATCTTGATGTCCAGGCCGATGTTCTTCAGGGCCGCCTGGACCAGCTCACCGGTCGTGGCGCGCAGCTGGTTGCCCTTGGTGTGACGGAAGCGCAGCGGCGGCACGGCCTCGCCGGACTTCGTGATGAGCTTGCCGCCCTCGATCTTGTAGCCGGCGTCGGTCAGGATCTTCTTGGCCTTCTCGACGTCACCGGAGCCCTGACCCGTGGGGGACACGACGTCCTTGTAGTTCGGGTCGCCGGGGAAGAAGTTGTGGCTGCCGAGCGGCTTCGCGGCCTTGTCGAACACACCGTAGGTCTTGTCGATGACCGACTTGACGTTGATCGCGGTGAAGATCGCCTGGCGCAGCGCGAGGTCGGACAGGTACTTGTTCTTCAGGTTCAGGTCCAGGTGCTCCCACTGATACCCGTGACCGATGCGGTAGATGACACCGGGCGTCTCGGCCGCGCCGTTCACCAGAGCCGCGTTCGGCTGCGGCGACATGCCGGTGATCTCCTTGTTCTTCAGGGCCGGGATGACGCTGCCCTGGTCGATCACGAACTTGAAGACGACCTTGTCCAGGGACGGCTTGACCTTGCCGTACCACTTGTCGTTCTTCTTGAGCACCAGCGACTGGTCCTTGTTGAACGTGTCGATGACCAGCGGGCCGCCGGACCAGGTCGGCACGGTCTCGCTGAACCAGTTGGCGGCGCTGTTGACGCCCTCGGGCTTGTTCAGGTCGAAGCCCTGCTTGGTCGCGAGGTGGGCCGGGTAGAGGCCGTCGGTGGAGTAGAGGCCCTTCCAGTCGGCGTAGGTCTTGCCGTCGTCGAAGGTCACCGTCACGGTCTTGCCGTTGTCGGAGCCGACGATGCTCTTGATCAGGTCATAGCCGGAGGTGCTGGCGGGCGTGCACTCCGAGCAGTGCTCCTTCTTCCCGGAGTTCTGCTTCCAGCCGAAGATGAAGTCGTCGGCGCTGATCGCGGTGCCGTCGTTCCAGACCGCGTCGGCCTTGATCTTGTAGACCACGGTCTGCGGGTTCTGGTTGGTGAGCTCGGCCGAGGTCATGAGGTCGGCGTTGAGGGTGAGCTGGCCGCTCGGGTCGGACTTGTAGACCTGCGGGATGACACCCGACAGCGCCTGCGAGGCGACGAGCGTGTTGCCCTCTTCAGTGGTGATGTTCCAGCTGGTGAAGCTCTGCTCGAGGCCGAAGATGTATTCACCGCCCGGCTTGGTGTTGCCGCTGTTGCAGGTGTTCGGGCTCTTCTCGCAGTCGGCGAAGCCGGCGTTGGACGTCGGCGTCTCCTTATTGGTGTCACTCCCGCCACCGCAGGCGGTCAACGTGAGCAGCGAAGCCGCCGCGACCGCGACGAGGCTGGTGAGCCCCTTCGATCTCGTGCGCATGGTCTCCTCCAGTCAGGAACGACAGCCCTGGCCACGATGAGTCCGCGGTCGCGGGCACGACCGTGGGCCAACCAGGCTGCGTTGTGGTGCCTAAAGGAAACGACGCGGTGGGCAACCTGCATAGAGGATGTAGAGATTCGTAACTGTCCCGTTATGCGGACTGTTGGCCGACCATTTGCCCAACGAAATGGACGTTCTGAAGTGCGGTTGTTACAGATGGTGAAAGTAGATCTTGCTGACTTGCGCCCGAAATATCCGAGAAACATGCCTTCGAATCCGTCGAAACTACGCGAAGAGCGCCCGACCCCAGAAGTCGTCGGCGGCACGGATGCCAGGAGGGCAGGCGAACAAACCACTTGACACATGGCGGATGTACTCGTTGAGCGCGTCCTGCCGGGCGAGCCGGGTCTGCATCGGCACGAACTGCCGGCGCGGATCCCGCTGGTAGGCGATGAAGAACAGGCCTGCGTCGAGGCGGCCGAGCCCGTCCGATCCATCGACGAAGTTGTACCCGCGGCGCAACAGCCGCGCACCCTCGTTGGCGTCGGGGTGCGCGAGCCGCACGTGCGCGTCGGCGGCGATGGCCGGCCCGCCGTCCGCGCCCTTCGCGTCGAACTTCGGCAGGTCGAACTCGGCCTTGCCGCCCAGCGGCGCGCCCTCGCCCTTGTCCCGGCCGATGATCGCCTCCTGCTCGCCGAGCGACGTGCGGTCCCACGTCTCGATGAGCATCCGGATCTTGCGGGTGACGACGTAGGACCCGCCGGCCATCCACTCGGCGCCGTCGCCCGGCTGCACCCACAGCTGCTCCTTGAGCAGCTGGGTGTCCTCGGCCTTCAGGTTGGCGGTGCCGTCCTTGAACCCGAACAGGTTGCGCGCGGTGACCTGGCCGCGGGAGGTCGACGAGGTGCGGCCGAAGCCCAGCTGCGTCCAGCGGACGCTGACCACCCCGAAGCCGATGCGGGCGAGGTTGCGCACGGCGTGCACCGCGACCTGCGGGTCGTGCGCGCACGCCTGGATGCAGATGTCGCCGCCGGAGATCTCCGGCTTCAGCGTGTCCTTGGCGAAGCGGGGCAGGTCGGCGAGGGCCGCCGGCCGCTTGTCGGCGATGCCGAAGCGGTCCTTGCCGTCGGCGGTGCGGAACAGCGTCGGCCCGAAGCCGATCGTGATCGTCAGGCCCGACGGCGGCAGGCCGATCGCCTCGCCCGTGTCGTCCGGGGCGGCCTCCGGGGCGCCGGCGACCGCGCCGATGCTGCCGGCGTCGCGGCCCGCGGTCATCCGCGCCGCCGCCATCGTCCACTTCTCCAGCAGCTCGACGAGGTCCGCCTTCTTGTCGGTGATGACGTCGAAGGCGACGAAGTGCAGGCGGTCCTGGGCCGGCGTGACGATGCCGGCCTGGTGCTCGCCGTAGAACGGGATCGCCGCACCCGCGTCGGAGGCCTGGGCCGGGTGGGTGGCGCCGTCGATCAGCGTCACCCCCGCCACGCCCCCTGCCGCGGCGCCCACGACACCCGCACCGGTGAGCCCGAGCATCTTGCGGCGATCCATCGCTCTTCCTTTCGCGTTGGCTGCGTCGGTACGGCCTGCTGCCGCGCTACTTGGCGGCGACCAGCGGGGCGACCTTGCTGATCGGCTCGGCGAGGGCGTTGATCGCGTCGCCGAGCTGCTTGAGCTCGGTCTCGGACAGCTCGTTGTGCAGCTTCCAGCCGTCGCCCTTGCGGTGCTTGTCGAGCTCGGCCTGCGCCGCGGCGAACTTGTCCTCGAGCGTCTTGGCGAGGGCGGCGTCCTTCTCCTCGATCATCGGGCGGAGCGCGGCGATCGCGGCGCGGGAGCCTTCGAGGTTGGCGGCGAAGTCCCACAGGTCCGTGTGCGAGAAGATGTCCTCCTCGCCGGTGATCTTGCCGGTGGCGACCTCGTCGAGCAGCTCCTTGGCACCGTTGGCCAGGTTCAGCGGCGACAGCTGCACGCTGTTGGCCTTCTCCACGATCGTCTTGACGTCGGCGAGCAGCTTGTCGGCGGTCGGGCCGGACTTGCTGACGTCCTTGGTGACCCAGAGGTCCTTCTCGATCTTGTGGAAGCCGGTCCACTCCTGGCCGGCCTCCAGGTCCGCCTCGCGGGCGTCGATGGCCGGGTCGAGGTCGCCGAAGCTCTCCGCGACGGGCTCGATGCGCTCCCAGTACGTGCGGGCGATCGGGAAGAGCGCCTTGGCCTTCTCCATGTCGCCGGCCTTGACCGCGTCGACGAACTCGGTGGTCTTGTCGATCAGCGCGCCGGTCTGGCTCTTCACGTAGCGCTGGTAGTCCTGCGTCGCCTGGGCGAGCTTCGCGTCGTCGGTGAGCGGCTTGGCGTCGCCGGTGGCCTTGAAGCCGCCGCGGATGCCCTTGCCGGCCATGCCGGGCTTGCAGGCCGTCTCGTACGTGCCGGCGGGCAGCTCGACGATGAGTTCGCGGCTCAGGCCGGGCGCCACGTTCTCGACCTCGCCCATGATCCGGTCGCCGGCGGCGAAGACGTAGAACTCGGTGACCTTGGCGCCCTTGTTGCTGACCGTGAACGTCACCGGCCCGGACGTGACCTCGGTCTTGGAGACCTTGCACTCGGTGTCGGTCGCGGTGACGGCGATCTTGCCGTTGCCGGCCTCGCCACCGGCCTTGGCGCCGTCCTTGCTGTCGCCGCAACCGGCGAGGCTCAGCGCCGCGGCAGTGCCCGCGCTCACCGCGATCAGGGCTGATTTACGCATGGTTCTCCTACGGAAGTGAGGGTGCGGGCGTTCAGACGGAGGTGGAGACCGGCGCCGACGCCGGCTTCGGGGTCTTCTTCAGCAGCGGCAGCAGGAACAGGAAGAGGACCGGGATGCCATAGGCGAGCCAGGCGACCGTCTCCAGCACCGTCGGCTGCGGCGTGATGTTGAACATGCCGCGGAGCAGTTCGGCGTACCAGGCGTCGGGCGGCAGCGCGCCGGTCACGTCGTACGCGTGCGTGTTGATCCCCGGCAGGACACCGCTCTCCTGCAGGTCGTGCACCCCGTACTTGAAGATCCCGGCGGCGACGAGCACCAGCAGCGCGCCGGTCCAGGTGAAGAAGCGGGTCAGGTTGATGCGGACGGCGCTGACGTACAGCAGCCAGCCGAGCACGACCGAGGTGAGCAGGCCGAGGCTGATGCCGATCAGCGGCTCGGCGGAATCCTGCGTGCCCTGGGCGGCGGCGTAGAACAGGATCGAGGTCTCCAGGCCCTCACGGACCACCGCGAGGAAGGCCATGCCGGCGATCGCCCACGCGCCGACCTGGATCGCCTCCTCGAGCCGCCCGCGCAGCTCGGCGGCCATCCTGCGGGCCATCCGGCGCATCCAGAAGATCATCCAGGTCACGAAGACCACGGCGGCGAACGACGCGCACGCCTCGAACAGCTCCTGCTGCTCGAAGCTCAGGGTCGCCGCGCCCGCCTCGAGAAGGGCGGCGAAGCCGATGGAGAGCAGCGCGGCGGCGGCCACCCCGGCCCACACGAACTTCAGCAGGGGCTTGCGCTCGCTCTTGACCAGGAAGGCGACGAGAATGGAGACCACCAGGGTGATCTCAAGCCCTTCACGCAGGCCGATCAGGTAGATGGCGGTCATTCGGGGCTCCGCAGGTTAGCCGAACCTTACTTAGGTCAGCGTTACCTTACCGGCGGGTCCCGGGTTCTACAAGTTGTAGAAGCGCGAGGGCCCGGCCGTGTGAACGGCCGGGCCCTCGATGCCTTGCTGTGTGGCTCAGTAGCGGTAGTGCTCGGGCTTGTAGGGGCCCTCGACCGGGATACCGAGGTACTCGGCCTGCTTCTTGGACAGCTCGGTGAGCTTGACGCCGAGGGCGTCCAGGTGCAGCCGGGCGACCTTCTCGTCGAGGTGCTTGGGCAGCGTGTAGACGCCGACCGGGTAGTCCTCGAGCTTGGTGAACAGCTCGATCTGCGCGATGACCTGGTTGGTGAAGCTGTTGGACATCACGAAGCTCGGGTGGCCGGTCGCGTTGCCCAGGTTGAGCAGGCGGCCCTCCGACAGCACGATGATCGAGTGGCCGTCGTCGAACTTCCACTCGTCGACCTGCGGCTTGATGTTGATCCGCTTGACGTCGGAGCGCTTGGTCAGGCCGGCCATGTCGATCTCGTTGTCGAAGTGGCCGATGTTGCCGACGATCGCCTGGTGCTTCATCTGCGCCATGTGGTCGGCGGTCAGCACGTCGAGGCAGCCGGTCGCGGTGATGAAGATGTCGGCGGTGGAGACGACGTCCTCGATGGTGGCGACCTGGTAGCCGTCCATGGCGGCCTGCAGCGCGCAGATCGGGTCGACCTCGGTGACGATGACGCGGGCACCCTGGCCGCGCAGCGACTCCGCGCAGCCCTTGCCGACGTCGCCGTAGCCGAACACGACCGCGACCTTGCCGCCGATCAGCACGTCGGTGGCCCGGTTGATGCCGTCGATGAGCGAGTGGCGGCAGCCGTACTTGTTGTCGAACTTCGACTTGGTGACCGAGTCATTGACGTTGATCGCCGGGAAGAGCAGCTTGCCCTGCTGGTGCATCTCGTAGAGCCGGTGCACGCCGGTGGTGGTCTCCTCGGTCACGCCCTTGATGCCGGCGGCGACCTTGGACCAGCGGCCCTTGTCCTCGCTCAGCGAGGTGTGCAGCAGCTGGAGGATGACCGCGTACTCCTCCGAGTCGGCGGTGTCGACCGCCGGGACCGCGCCGATGCCCTCGAACTCGGCACCCTTGTGCACGAGCAGCGTGGCGTCACCGCCGTCGTCGAGGATCATGTTGGGCGCCTCGCCGTCCGGCCACAGCAGGACCTGCTCGGTGCACCACCAGTACTCCTCCAGGGTCTCGCCCTTCCAGGCGTAGACCGGGATGCCGGCCGGGTTCTCCGGCGTGCCCTCCGGGCCGACCGCGATCGCGGCGGCGGCGTGGTCCTGCGTCGAGAAGATGTTGCAGCTGGCCCAGCGCACCTGCGCGCCGAGCGCGGCGAGGGTCTCGATCAGCACCGCGGTCTGGATCGTCATGTGCAGCGAACCGGTGATCCGCGCGCCCCGCAGCGGCTGCGACGCGGCGAACTCACGGCGGATCGCCATCAGGCCGGGCATCTCGTGCTCGGCGAGCTGGATCTCCTTGCGCCCGAAGGCCGCGAGGGAGAGGTCGGCAACCTTGAAGTCACCCTCGGCCACGGTCTTCGGGCGGTCGCCCTGGGCGATCCGCGGCGGCAGCGTGCTGGTCATGCAGTCTCCTGGTCTGTGGGCCGGATCTGGATCTGGGCCCGAATGCGAGCCGCGCTGATCGACCAGTCGCGGCCAGGCCCAAAGCGGCGCGACTCTTACGGTACGCGGCATGGCACTAGTGATGACCACCGGCCTTTGGACAGCGCACGGGGCGGTGAGATCACTCTCACCGCCCCGTGCTTCCCCCCGGTTTGGCTCTCCCGCGTGAGGCTCAGACTCAACGTCGAACCCTGCGTAGTCAGAACACTACCCTGTGCAGTCATAATGTCAAGGCAAATACGGACAAGATGCCGCGTTTTGGGTTGCGGCTTCTACGGGGTGGCGGCCTGGAAGACGTCGCCCTCGCCGCTGATCGCCAGCTCCCCCCGGGACGCGGGGGCGAAGGCCGCCTGCCCGGCCTCGAGGGTGACCGGCACCACGCCGTCGTCGACCCGGACGCCACCGCGCACGCACAGCACGATCCGCGGGCCGCCGCCGGGCAGCCGGACCGCCGGGGTCCCGGCGTCCAGGACCGCCCGGTGCAGGGTGAAGTCGTCGACCGGCACCGGCCAGGTCACGAGACCCGGCCCGACCTGCGTGGGACGGGTGACGGGGTCGTCGAGCACCTCGAAGCGCAGCACCCGCAGCAGCTCCTCGACGTCGACGTGCTTCGGGGTCAGGCCGCCCCGCAGCACGTTGTCGGAGGCGGCCATGATCTCCACGCCGACGCCCCGCAGGTAGGCGTGCAGGTTGCCCGCGGGCATCCAGACCGCCTCGCCGGGGTGCAGCCGGACCCGGTTGAGCAGCATCGCGACGATGACGCCGGCGTCCCCCGGGTACTGCTCGGCGAGCTCCACGGCCAGGGCGTAGGCCCCGCCGCGGCCGGCGCACGCCGCCACGACCTCGTCCACCAGCGCCGCGTCGGGCTTGGCCAGCAGGCCGCGCACCGCGTCGTGCAGTGCGGCGGCCTTGTCGTCCTGGCGCAGCGCGCCGACGGTCTCCTCCAGCCCCGCGACGCCGAGCGCGGCCAGGTCGGCCGCGGTGACCGCCGGGTCCCGGAAGCCGCACAGCGCGTCGAACTCGGTGAGCGCGACCAGCATCTCCGGCTTGTGCCACGCGTCCACGTAGGACGGGTGGCCCGCCGCGTGCGCCTCCCGGGCCTGGGCGAGCGTCGGGTGCGCCTGCAGCGACAGCGGCTGGGCCGCCGCGAGGATCTTCAGCAGGAAGGGCAGCCGGGCCCCGAAGCGCTCGACCCCGGCCGCCCCGAGCAGGCCGGCCGGGTCCGCGGCGATCGCGTCGGTGAGGGTCGTGCCGCTCACCGCGAGGCGGGACGGGCTCGCGGGGTGCGCGCCCATCCACAGCTCCGCCTCCGGCTCTGCCGTCGGCGCGGGACGCCCCTGCAGTGTGGCGATCGCGGTCTGCGACCCCCACGCGTACTTGCGGATCGGACTGTCGAGCAGCTCCACGGCTAATGCGCCTCCGCGGTGTCCGGCAGGTCCGTCTTCGCGGGTTTTCCTGCCTGGTAGATGTCGGGCTCCAGGTAGATCATCCTGGCGATCGGGACCGCCGCCCGGATCCTGGCCTCGGCCGCGTCGATGCCGCGCGCGACCTCGCTCGCGGTCTCGTCGTGCCGCACCGCGATCTTCGCCGCGACCAGCAGCTCGTCGGGGCCCAGGTGGACGGTGCGCATGTGGATCAGCGACTCGACCTCGGGACCGGCGACGATCGCCGCCTTGATCTGAGCGATCTGCTCCGGGGTCGCGGCCTCGCCGACGAGCAGCCCCTTCATCTCGACCGCGAGGATGGCGGCGACCACGATCAGCAGGACGCCGATGGCGGCCGTGCCGATGCCGTCCCAGATGCCGTCACCGGTGATCAGGGTCAGCCCGACGCCGAACAGCGCGAGGACCAGGCCGACGAGGGCGGCGAGGTCCTCGAGCAGGATGACCGGCAGCTCCGGCTGCTTCGCCCGGCGGATGAACTGCCACCAGGTGGCGTCACCCTTGATCTTCTGGGTCTCCTGGATGGCGGTGCGGAATGACAGGCTCTCCATGACGATCGCGGCGACCAGCACGGCGACCGGGACCCACTGCCACTTGTCGATCGGCTCCGGGTGGCCGATCTTGTGCCAGGCCTCGTACAGCGCGAAGATGCCGCCGACGAAGAACAGCACGACCGCGACGACGAACGCGTAGACATAGCGCTCGCGGCCATAGCCGAACGGGTGCTCGGCGTCGGCCCGCCGCTTGGACTGCCGGCCACCGAAGAGCAGCAGCCCCTGGTTGCCGGAGTCGGCGACGGAGTGGATCGACTCGGCGAGCATCGACGACGAGCCGGTGAGCAGGAACGCCACGAACTTGGTGACAGCGATGCCGAGGTTCGCGAACAGGGCCGCGACAACGGCCTTCGTCCCACCCTCTGTGCTCATTCCGCCGCCTCCGCTACGCTCCGGCGTCGGCCTGAGCCGAACCTGAGCCCCTGATTCGCGGCTCCTCCGCTTCGCTCCGGACCGCTCATGGACTGACCAGCTCCTTCATCTCCGAGACCGCGGGCACGGCCATCGGGTCGAAGCCGTGCGCGAGTCCAAGATAGATCGAAGCGAAGTCGGGCACCGCGACGAGAGACGCAAGTCGCTCCAGGGCCGAGCCGCCCTCGGCGGTGATCAGGCTCACCCGCACGCCACGGCGCTCCGCGAGCTGCTGGACCGCGTCGGCACGCTTCTCCTCGACGGCCGAGGGCTCGCCGTCGGCCTCCTCCTCGTCCGCCGAGAGGCCGCCGTCGCGCAGCAGCACCAGCCGCAGCCGGGTCACCGACTCGTCCTCGTCGGACGGGTCGGCGAAGATGTCGCGGCCCGCCTCGGCCAGCCCGCCGTAGACGCCGTCGAGCAGGCCGACCCTGCCGCGGCCCGCCTCGCCGAGGGCACCGGCGACTGCCGGGTAGCGGGCGTTGGCGGCGAGGGTGTCGCCGAAGCGCCGGGCCGCGACGTTCGCCAGCGGCGAGGAGCCCCACACGATCGGCACGGACCGGGCCAGGTCGAGCGCGAGGCTCTTGCCCGGGTTGACGAACGACTCGAGGGTCATCCGGCACCGGTCGGCGTCGGCGTCGAGCCGGGCGGCGGTCTCCGCGAAGTCTGCCTCGTTGACCTTGACCAGGCCGAGCTGCCGGCCGGCGAGCAGCACCGGCACGGCCAGGCCCCACAGGCTGGCGCGGGCCGGGGCGCGGCGCGGCACCGGGATGAACGGCGCCCGGAACCGGTCGGCGAGCGCGTGCAGCTGCGTGTCGGGAGCGCCGATCGCGACGAGCCGGGCGCCGCGGCGGCCGGCGGCCTCGGCGGCCGCGAGGGCCTCCGGGGAGCGACCCGACGCGGACACGGCGATGACGACGTCGGCGGCGCCGACCCAGCCGGGGATGCCGGCGCTGCGGTGCGCGAGGACCGGCACCGGGCAGCGGGGGCCCGCGACCGTCTCCAGGATGTCGCCGGTGCGGGCGGCGGTGCCGACCCCGGCGACGACGACCGCCCGGGGGCGGCCCTCGTCGGCCAGGGCGCTCAGGTCGGTCTCCGCGGCGAGCGCCGCCGACTCGCGGACCTGGGCGCCGGCCGACGCGGTGGCGCGCAGCATGCCGCCCGGGTCGTTGCGCTCCAGCGCGGCGGCGTCGTCGAGCAGCGACAGGTCGATCTCGCGATGGCCGCGGACGCCCGCGGTGCCCTCCAGCGGGTTCACGCGGCGCCGCCTTCGGTGAGCGGGGACTCGCCGCCGGCGACGGGAGCGCTGTCGCCGGTGACGGGAGCGCTGCCGCCGCCCTCGGGGAGCCGGGCCTCGTCGAGCAGGAGGACGGGGATGCCGTCCCGGATCTCGAAGATCCGGCCGCAGGACGTGCAGGTCAGCGTCTGCGCCTCCGCGTCGAGCGTGAGCTCGGCGTGGTGCTCGTCGGGGCAGCGCAGGATGGACAGCAGGGCGGGGTCGACGGACACGTCTGATCCAACTCCTTCTAGCAGCGTTCGTCAGCGGCGGATGACAGCCAGCATTTCATCGCGCAGGGCTGCCATCCGCTCGGCGGTCGGCGCCTCAACGTTAAGCCGCAGGAGAGGCTCCGTGTTGGACGGGCGCACGCTGACCCAGCTGCCGTCGGGGAAGTCCAGCGTGATCCCGTCGAGGTGGTCGACCGGGACCGGATACGCGGCCTGGATCTCGGCGAGCTTCGCGGCCGGGTCGGCGACCGTGGAGTTGATCTCCCCGGAGTCCGCGTAGCGGACGTAGTCCTTGGTCAGCGCCGACAGCGGGGCGGCCTGCCCGCCGAGCATCGCGAGCGTGTGCATCGCGGCGAGCATGCCGGTGTCGGCGCCCCAGAAGTCGCGGAAGTAGTAGTGCGCGGAGTGCTCGCCGCCGAACACGGCGCCGGTCGTGGCCATCTCGGCCTTGATGAACGAGTGCCCGACGCGGGTGCGCACCGGGGTGCCGCCGTGCTCGCGCACGATCTCCGGCACGGCCCGGGAGGTGATGAGATTGTGGATGATCGTGGCGCCGGGGGTTTTCGCCAGCTCGCGCACCGCCACCATCGACGTGATCGTCGAGGGCGAGACGGCCTCGCCGCGCTCGTCGACGACGAAGCAGCGGTCGGCGTCGCCGTCGAAGGCCAGGCCCAGGTCGGCGCCGGTCTCGCGGACCTTCGCCTGCAGGTCCACCAGGTTGGCCGGCTCCAGGGGGTTGGCCTCGTGGTTGGGGAACGAGCCGTCCAGCTCGAAGTACAGCGGGATGATCGTCAGCGGCAGGCCGTCGCCGAGCACCGCCGGCACCGTGTAGCCGCCCATGCCGTTGCCCGCGTCGACGACGACGGTGAGCGGGCGGATGCCGCTCAGGTCGACCAGGCCGCGCAGGTACGCCGCGTAGGCGGTCAGCATGCCGCGCTGCTCGATCCCGCCCTCGCGCCCGCCGGCCGGCGGCTCCCCGCGGCCTTCCAGGATCGCCTGGGCCCGCTCGCGGATCTCGGCGAGGCCCGAGTCCTGCCCGACGGGCTTCGCCCCCTGCTTGCACAGCTTGATGCCGTTGTACTGGGCGGGATTGTGACTCGCCGTGAACATGGCACCGGGGAGGTCGAGCGTGCCGGAGGCGAAGTACAGCAGGTCCGTGGAGCCCAGACCCGACTCGACGACGTCGGCGCCCTCCGCCCGTACACCCGCCGCGAACGCCGACGCGAGCGCCGGACCCGACTCGCGCATGTCGTGCGCCGTCACGACGCGCTCCGCGAACTCTCCCCGGCTGCGCAGCGTCTGGACGAACGCGCGGCCGAGGGCCTCCGCGACCGGCTCGTCGAGCTGGTCGGGCACCGTCCCCCGCACGTCGTAGGCCTTGACGATCCGGCTCAGGTCGATCACAGTCCGTGCTCCTGTCGTGGGCGCTGGTCCTACCGCGAAGCCTAGTGCCGCGAGGTTCCGCACACGTGTCAGTCCGGGGTTGCCGGTGTTAGTTCATGTCGTCGGTGTGGTACAGGGGGATACGTGGCCGAGGAAGGTAACTCCATCAGGGCGATCATCGCCGCGTTCGCCGCCAACCTCGGCATCGCCATCAGCAAGTTCGTCGCGTTCCTCTTCACGGGGTCCTCGGCGATGCTGGCCGAGGCCGTGCACTCGGTGGCGGACACCACCAACCAGTTGCTGCTGCTCATCGGCGGCCGCCGCGCCAAGCGGGAGGCCTCACCGCTGCACCCGTTCGGCTACCAGCGCTTCCGCTACTTCTACGGGTTCCTGGTGACGCTCGTCATCTTCCTGGTCGGCGGCGTCTTCGCGCTGTTCGAGGGGTACGAGAAGCTGCACTCCCCCGAGCCGGTCGAGTCGCCGGTGTGGGCGTTCGCCGTGCTCGGCGTGTCGGTCGCGCTGGAGTCGTTCTCGCTGCGGACGGCGGTGCACGAAGCCCAGCCCGAGCGGCGCGGGCTGCCGTGGCTGCGGTTCATCCGGACCACCCGCTCGCCGGAGCTGCCGGTGGTGCTCGCCGAGGACTTCGGCGCGCTGACCGGCCTGTTCTTCGCCGCGGTCGGCATCACCCTCGCCGTCGTCACCGGCGACGGCCGGTGGGACGCGGTCGGGACGATCGCGATCGGCATCCTGCTGGTCGTCATCTCGATCACCCTGTCGATGCGGATGCGCAGCCTGCTGATCGGCGAGTCCGCCGACCAGGAGACGCTGCGGCGCATCGAGGCGGCCGTCGAGCCCTTCGTCGATCGGCTGATCCACCTGCGCACCATGCATCTCGGCCCCGACCAGCTGCTGATCGCCGCCAAGGTCGCGTTCAGACCCGACGAGACGGTGGCGCACGCCGCGGAGGCGATCAACCGGGCCGAGGCGCGCATCCGCGAGGACCTCGACGACGAGTGCTTCATCTTCCTGGAGCCCGACGTCTGGGACCAGCGCCTGCACGAGACGGAGGCCAAGCCGCCGGGCTCCGCGGCTCCTACAGCTGTAGACCCGTCAGCACCATGACGCGGTCCTCGGTGTAGTCGGTCATGGCGCTGGCGAGGCCCTCGCGCCCGACGCCGCTGGCCTTGGCACCGCCGTAGGGCATCTGGTCGGCGCGGTAGCTGGGGACGTCGCCGACGACGATGCCGCCGACGTCGAGGACCCGGTGGGCCTCGAAGGCGCGGTCGAGACGGCGGGTGAAGACGCCGGCCTGCAGCCCGTACTGCGAGTCGTTGACGGCGGCGAGCCCGGCCTCGTCGGACTCGACCCGCTCCAGCACGAGGACGGGGCCGAAGACCTCCTCGCAGGCGACCTTCGCGTCGCGGGGCACGCCGGTCAGGACCGTCGGGGCGTAGTTGGCGCCGTCGCGGGTGCCGCCGGTGAGCAGCTTCGCGCCCGCCGCGACGGCCTCGCCGACCCAGGACTCCACCCGCTCGGCGGCGGCCTCGCTGATCAGCGGGCCGACGTCGGTGGCGTCCTCCCACGGCGAGCCGGTCACCTGCGCCTCGACCGCCGCGACCAGGCGCTCGGTGAGCGCGTCGAAGTGCCGGTCGTGGACATACACCCGCTGCACCGCGATGCAGCTCTGCCCGGCCTGGTAGTTGGAGAACGTCGCGACGCGGGTCGCGGCCCAGTCGAGGTCGTCCCAGTCCTCGCAGACCAGGACCGCGGCGTTGCCGCCGAGCTCGAGCGTGACGTGCTTGCGGGGCACGGCCTCGCGGATCTGCCAGCCGACCGGGCCGGAGCCGGTGAAGGACACCACCGGCAGGCGCGGGTCGGCGACCAGGGCCGGCGCCCGGTCGTTGGGGATCGGCAGGATCGACCACATGCCCTCGGGCAGGTCGGTCTCGGCGAGGATCTCGCCGAGCAGCAGCGCGCTGAGCGGGGTCGCCGGCGCCGGCTTCAGCACGATCGGCGCGCCGACCGCGATCGCCGGGGCGACCTTGTGCGCGACCAGGTTGAGCGGGAAGTTGAACGGGGCGATGCCGAGCACCGGCCCCTTCGGCACGCGCTTGACCAGGGCGATCCGGCCGGTCGCGGCGGGGTCGGTGTCGAGGCGCTGCACGGCGCCGGAGAAGCGGCGGGCCTCCTCGGCGGCCCAGCGGAACGTGGACACCGCCCGGCCCACCTCGCCCCGGGACCACTTCAGGGGTTTGCCGTTCTCCCCCGTGATCAGCTGGGCGACCTCCTCGGCGCGCTCCTTCAGCCGGGCGCTCACGTGGTCCAGCGCCGCGGCCCGGACGCTCGCCGGGAGGGCGGCGGCCTTCGCACGGACCGCGCCGGCCGCGGCGACGGCCTCCTCGACCTGCGCCGGGGTGGCATTGGCGGTGCTGCCGACCACCCGGCCGTCGAACGGGTGACGGATCTCGACGGCGTCGTCGCTGGTCGCCGGTCGGCCGGCGATGAAGAACGGGGTCACACTGAAAGCCTACGCCGCTTCACAGCATGGAAACAGTTGCTCAAGGGGTTGTGCACTGCGGAATCGGTGGAAGGATGTGGCTGCCGACACTCAAAGGAGTGGACATGACCAAGCAACTGCAGAACTTCATCGACGGCGCCCACGTGGAGCCCGCCGACGGCCGTTATTCGGACCTGATCGACCCCTCGACCGGTGAGGTGTTCGCCTCCGCGCCGGTCTCGGGCGAGGCCGACGTCGACCGCGCGGTGAAGGCGGCCAGCAAGGCGTTCGAGACGTGGCGGGACGCCACGCCCGCGGAGCGGCAGCGGGCGCTGCTGAAGCTCGCCGACGCGATGGAGGACCGCGCGGCCGAGCTCATCGACGCCGAGTGCCAGAACACGGGCAAGCCGCGGGCGCTGACCACCAGCGACGAGCTGCCCCCGGCCGTGGACCAGGTCCGGTTCTTCGCCGGTGCCGCCCGGGTCCTGGAGGGCAAGTCCGCCGGGGAGTACATGAAGGGCCACACCAGCTACGTGCGCCGCGAGCCGATCGGCGTCTGCGCGCAGGTCACCCCGTGGAACTACCCGCTGATGATGGCGATCTGGAAGATCGCGCCGGCGCTCGCCGCGGGCAACACCGTCGTCCTCAAGCCGTCGGACACCACCCCGGTGTCGACGCTGCTGCTGGCCGAGCTGGCCGCGGAGTTCCTGCCGCCGGGCGTGCTCAACGTGGTCACCGGCGACCGGGACACCGGCCGGGCCCTCGTGTCGCACCCGGTGCCGCAGTTCGTGTCGATCACCGGCTCGGTCCGCGCGGGCCGCGAGGTGGCGGGCTCCGCCGCGCCCATGCTCAAGCGCACCCACCTGGAGCTCGGCGGCAAGGCGCCGGTCGTGGTGTTCGACGACGCCGACCTGGAGGCGGCGGCCGAGGCGATCGCGGTCGCCGGCTACTTCAACGCCGGCCAGGACTGCACCGCCGCGACCCGCGTGCTCGCCGGCCCCGGCATCTACGACGACTTCGTGGCCGCGATCGCCGAGCAGGCCGCCGCGACGAAGACCGGCGCGCCCGACGACGAGGACGTGCTCTACGGCCCGCTCAACAACGCCAACCAGCTGGCCCGGGTCGCCGGCTTCGTCGACCGGCTGCCCGACCACGCGAAGCTCGACGCGGGCGGCGCCCGGGTCGGCGACCGGGGCTACTTCTACTCCCCCACCGTCGTCTCCGGCCTGCGCCAGGACGACGAGATCATCCAGGACGAGGTCTTCGGCCCCGTCATCACCGTGCAGCGCTTCACCGACGAGGACGAGGCGGTCCGCTGGGCCAACGGCGTCGAGTACGGGCTGTCGTCGTCGGTGTGGACGAGGGACCACGGCCGGGCGATGCGGATGACCCGCCGGCTCGACTTCGGCTGCGTGTGGGTGAACGCCCACATCCCGATCGTCGCGGAGATGCCGCACGGCGGTTTCAAGTCCTCTGGTTACGGTAAGGACCTGTCCATGTACGGGCTGGAGGACTACACCCGCATCAAGCACGTCATGCACAACATCGAGCTGTGATGACGGCGTCCGGGGAGCTCCACAAGCGCCGCGGCGCCGCGGTCGCCCGCGGCGTCAGCAGCATGATCTCGTCCTATGTGGACCACGCTTCGGGCGGCACGCTGTCCGACGTGGACGGTCGCGAGTGGATCGACATGGCCGCCGGCATCGCCGTCACCAACGTGGGCAACAGCTCGCCGAAGGTCGTCGAGGCGGTGCGGCGCCAGGTCGAGCGCTTCACCCACACCTGCTTCATGATCGCGCCGTACGAGGGCTACGTCGCGGTCTGCGAGCAGCTCAACGCGCTGACCCCGGGCACGTTCGAGAAGCGCTCGGCGCTGTTCAACTCCGGCGCCGAGGCGGTGGAGAACGCGGTGAAGATCGCCCGGCACGCGACCGGGCGGCAGGCGGTCGTGGTGTTCGACCACGCGTACCACGGCCGCACCAACCTCACGATGGCCCTGACCGCCAAGGCGATGCCCTACAAGCACGGCTTCGGCCCGTTCGCCGGCGAGATCTACCGCGTGCCGATGTCCTACCCCTTCCGCGACGGCCTCTCCGGCCCCGACGCGGCCGCGCTGGCCACCGGCATGATCGAGAAGCAGGTCGGCGCCGACCAGGTCGCCGCCGTGCTCATCGAGCCGGTCCAGGGCGAGGGCGGCTTCATCGTGCCCGCGCCCGGCTTCCTGCCGGCGGTCGCCGCGTGGGCCCGGTCCGCCGGGGCGCTCTTCGTCGCCGACGAGATCCAGACCGGCTTCTGCCGCACCGGCGAGTGGTTCGCCTCGACCCACGAAGGCCTGGAGCCCGACCTGGTCACCACCGCGAAGGGCATCGCCGGCGGGCTGCCGCTCGCCGCAGTGACCGGCCGGGCCGAGGTGATGGACGCCGTGCACCCCGGCGGTCTCGGCGGCACGTACGGCGGCAACCCCGTCGCCTGCGCGGCCGCCCTGGCCTCGATCGAGACCATGATGGAGCTGGACCTGGCGGCCGCGGCCCGGCGGATCGAGTCGGTCATGCGCCCGCGCCTGGAGTCCCTGGCCGCCGCCCACCCGTGCGTCGGCGAGGTCCGCGGCCGGGGCGCCATGCTCGCCCTGGAGATCGTCGTGCCGGACGCCTCCGGCCCGGCGGGCCCGACCCCGGACCCGGCGAAGACCGCGGCGATCCAGAAGGCGGCCCACGAGGCGGGCCTGCTCCTGCTCACCTGCGGCACCTACGGCAACGTGATCCGCTTCCTGCCACCCCTGGTCATGGACGACGCCACCCTCGGCCGCGCCCTGGACATCCTGGAAGCGGCCCTGTAGCTCACGCCTCGGCGGCCGGGGACCGACCCCGGCCGTCGAGGAGGGGCTGGCGCGGGTTCCAGGGGTCGCCGCGGCGGCGTCTGGCGATGGCGGACAGCGCTTCGAGGACGACGCGGTTGGCGAGGTATGCGGTGATCTCGGCGTGGTCGTACGGCGGGGAGACCTCGACGACGTCGATGCCGGCGATCGGGAGCTCGTAGCAGCAGCGGCGGACGGCGTCGAGGAGCTGGCGGGAGGTGAGGCCGCCGGGTTCGGGGGTGCCGGTGCCGGGGGCCATGCCGGGGTCGACCACGTCGACGTCGACGGACAGGAAGACGCCGTCGCAGTCGTCGGTGGCGATCGTGAACGCCTCGGTGAGGCAGTCGTCGAGGCCGCGGGCCACGATCTCCGTCATCTCGTAGGAGCGCATGCGCTGGGCCGCCATCCAGTCCAGCGTGGCCGGGCCCGGCCAGTAGCCGCGCAGGCCCAGCTGCAGGAAGCGGTCGCCGCGGACCGCGCCGGACTCGATGAGGCGGCGCATCGGCTGGCCGTGGCCGACGAGGGAGCCGAACTCGGTGTCGCCGGTGTCGGCGTGCGCGTCGAAGTGCACGAGGGAGACCCGGCCGTAGCCGAGCTGCCGGGCCACGCCGGTGGCGTCGGGCCAGGCGATCGTGTGGTCGCCGCCCAGGACCACCGGGATCGCGCCCGTGGCCGCGACCGTGTGGACCGCGTCCTCCAGCCTTGCGATCGCGCCGGCCGCGTCGCCGGAGAACATCTCGACGTCGCCCGCGTCGTACACCCGCAGATCCCGCAACGGGTCGACACGCAGCGCGAGGGACGGGCGGGAGCCGTCGTGGGCGAGGTAACAGGCCTGGCGGATCGCGCCCGGGCCGAAGCGGGTCCCGGGCCGGTGCGAGGTGCCGCCGTCGAAGGGCGCGCCGACGATGACCACGTCCGCGTCCGGCGGCAGCGCGTCGAGGTCGCAGGGCGGCACCCCGAGAAACGTGATGTCAGGTCCGTACATAGGACCGTATCGCGTCATTTTTCCTGCATACCCCACGGCGAGCCGTACTCGGTGAGCAACTCCAGGAACGGCTTCGGCGGCAGCGCCTCCGGCCCGAGCACGCCACGGCCTTCCCAGGCCCCGGACGCCAGGAGCTCCAGGGCCACCACCGGGTTGATCGCCGTCTGCCAGACGACGGCCTGCGAGCCGTACTCGGCCATCGACCAGGCGTTGTCGACCACGTGGTACAGGTAGGTGCTGCGCGGCGCGCCCGACTTGTCCAGGCCGGTGACGAGCGTCCCCGCGCAGGTCTTGCCGCGCATGCGGTCGCCGAGGCCGGCCGGGTCGGGCAGGCAGGCCGCGACCACGTCCCGCGGTGCCACCTCGACGCCGCCGACCCGGACCTTGCGGGTCGAGTCGAGGCCGAGCTTGTGCAGGGTCTTGAGCACGTCGATGAACTCGTCGCCGAGGCCGTACTTGAACGTGACCCGGCGGCAGTCGACCCAGCGCGGGATGAGCAGGACCTCTTCGTGCTCGACGTTGACGCACTCGACCGGACCGATGCCCTCCGGGAAGTCGAAGACCTCCGGCTCGGAGAAGGGCGCCGTGGTGAACCAGCCGCGGTCGCGTTCCCAGACGACCGGCGGGTTCAGGCACTCCTCGATCGTGGTCCAGATGGAGAACGAGGGTGCGAAGTCGTAGCCGTCGACGACGAGGTTCGCGCCGTCCCGGACGCCGACCTCGTGGACCTCGGAGAAGAGCTCGTCGGCGGCGTACCGGGCGAAGACGTCGGACAGGCCGGGCTCGACGCCGATGCCGACGAGCGCGAGCCGGTCGGCGGCCTCCCACGTCGCGGCGGCGGCGAACTGCTCGTCGCCGAGCTTCACCCCGGTCTCCGCGTACGGCGCGGTGGGGTGCGGTGAGGACAGCGACATCGCCATGTCGAGGTAGTGCGCGCCGGCGGCGAACGCGCCCTCGAAGATCGGCATGACGAACCGCGGGTCGACCGCGTTGAGTACGTGCGTGATCCGATGAGCCCGGCACAGCTCCTCGACAGCTGCCGCCGATGAGGCGTCGATCTGGGCCGCCGTGAAGCGGTCGTCGATCACCGCCGCCTGCGCGCGGGGCAGCGAATAGTCGGCGACGACACAGGTCTCGAAGAACGAGCGGCGGCCGAGAATACGCACGGCGGCGGAGCCGACGCCACCGGCGCCGACGATGAGCAGGTGCATCGGTCAGCCCTTCTGACGGGAGCGGCGCATGTTGGGGACCTGGCCGATGAGCACGACCAGGAAGGAGATGACGAACATGGCGGTGCCGATCACGTTGATCTGCGGCGGGATGCCCCGCTGCGAGGCGCCCCAGACGAACATCGGGAACGTGACGGTGCTGCCGGAGTTGAAGTTGGTGACGATGAAGTCGTCGAAGGACAGCGAGAAGGACAGCAGCGCCGCCGCGACGATGCCGGGCATGACCAGCGGCAGCGTGACCCGCAGGAAGGTCTGCGCCTCGTTGGCGTAGAGGTCCATCGCGGCCTCCTGCAGCCGCGGGTCGAGGCCGGCGAGGCGGGCCTTGACGGTGACGACCACGAACGACAGGCAGAACATGATGTGGGCGATGACGATCGTCCAGAAGCCGAGCTGCACGCCGGAGGCGACGAACAGCGCCAGCAGCGACGAGCCCATGACGATCTCGGGCGTCGCCATCGGCAGGAAGATCAGGGTGTTGGTGGCGGCGCGGCCTCGGAACGTGTGGCGGGCCAGGGCGAAGGACATCAGCGTGCCGAGGATGACCGCGCCGAGCGTGGCGATCGCCGCGATGACGATGCTGAGCAGGAAGGCGTCGCCGATGCCGGCGGTGCCGAAGGGGTCGGCCCAGTGCGCCCAGGTGAACTTGTAGTTCTCCAGCGAGTAGGGCGCGTTGCGGCCGGCGTCGCGGAACGACATCGCGGCGACGACGCCGATCGGCACGAACAGGTACAGCAGGACGAGCAGGCCGATCGCCATGACCCAGTGGTCGGCGACGGAGCGGCGTAGGCGATGCAGCATCAGAGCACCTCATCCGTCCCGGCGCGCCGGACGTAGACGAAGACCAGGACCAGGATCGCCGCCATCAGCGTGAAGGACAGCGCGGCGGCGCTCGGGTAGTCGCCGACCTTCAGGAACTTCGACTGGATGACGTTGCCGATCATGTACTGCCGGTTGGTGCCCAGCAGCTGCGCGTTGATGTAGTCGCCGGCGGCGGGGATGAACGTGAGCAGCGTGCCGGCGACGACGCCCGGCATCGACAGCGGCAGCGCGACCCTGGTGAAGCGGGCGACGGGCCGGGCGTAGAGGTCGCCGGCGGCCTCGAGCAGCCGCGGGTCGAGCTTCTCCAGGCTGGCGTACAGCGGCAGCACCATGAACGGCAGGAAGTTGTAGACGAGCCCGGCGATGACGGCGGGGGTGGTGGCGAGGAGCCGGTCGTCGGGCAGCGGCACGTGCAGCGCGTTGAGGGTCGTCACCAGCCAGCCGTTGTCCGACAGGATGACCTTCCACGCGAGGGTGCGGATCAGGAAGCTGGTGAAGAACGGCGCGATCACGCAGATCAGCAGCAGGTTCTTCCACCGGCCGCCCTTGAGCGCGATCGCGTACGCGAGGGGGTAGCCGAGCAGCAGGCAGATGGCGGTGGTCAGCGCCGCGTAGCCGAGCGAGCGCATGAAGTGCGGGAGGTATTCGCTCGCGGCGTCGACGTAGTTGCTGAACTGCCACGTCATCGCGTAGCCCTCTTCGAGGGATCCGCTCGGGTCGTAGAGGCTGGTCGCGAAGAGCTGGATCGAGGGCACGGCGAAGAACAGGATCAGCCACAGGCCGCCGGGGAGCAGCAGCAGATACGGCAGCCAGCGCTTCCTCGGCTTTTCGAGGTTCGCCGGTGTACCGGTGGTGCCCGCCCCCACGTGCCCGAGCGCACTCATGCCAACGCCTCGGCGTCGACCACTGGCGCCACCGTCTGCCCCTCGGGTCGCGGCAGCAGGAACGCGTGCTCGGGCCGCCAGTGCACGGTGACCTCGCTGGCGACCGCGAGCGGCGCGGAGACGCCGGAGTTCGGCACGAACACCGTCAGCTCGTCGCCCCACGCCGGTTTGACGAGGTACTGCGTGCTGACGCCCACGTAGGACGAGTCGGTGATGATGCCCGTGACGGACTGGTGCCCGGCCGGGACCTTGTCCAGACCCGTCGCCAGGTGCATCTTCTCCGGCCGGACGCCGAGCCACACCGAGCCGTCCGCGATCCTGGCCCGCGAAGCCGGCAGCGAGTGGCGGGCGCCGTGCGCCTCCACGAGGACGTCGTCGCCGGAGCGGCCGGTGACGGCGCCGGCGAGGAGGTTCGACTGGCCGAGGAAGTTGGCGACGAAGGCGGTGCCGGGGAAGTCGTACATCTCCACGGGGCTGCCGAGCTGCTCGATCCTGCCGGCGTTCATGACCGCGACGGTGTCGGCCATGGTCATGGCCTCCTCCTGGTCGTGGGTCACGTGGACGAAGGTGATGCCGACCTCGGTCTGGATCCGCTTGAGCTCGACCTGCATCTGCCGGCGCAGCTTGAGGTCCAGGGCGCCGAGCGGCTCGTCGAGCAGCAGCACCCGCGGGTGGTTGATCAGGGCCCGGGCGAGGGCGACGCGCTGCTGCTGGCCGCCGGAGAGCTGGGCGGGCCGGCGCTTGCCGAAGCCTTCCAGGTCGACCAGGTGGAGCATCCGCTCCACCTGGTCGGCGACGCCCTTGACGCCGCGGCGGCGCAGGCCGAACGCGACGTTGTCGGCGATGTTGAGGTGCGGGAAGAGCGCGTAGCTCTGGAACACGGTGTTGACGGGCCGCTTGTACGGCCGCAGCCGCGTCACGTCCTCGTCGCCGAGCAGGATGCGGCCGGTCGTCGGCTCCTCAAGACCGGCGATCATGCGCAGGGTCGTGGTCTTGCCGCAGCCGGAGGCGCCGAGGAGGGCGAAGAACGACCCCGCGGGCACCGTCAGGCTGAGGTCGTCGACGGCCGTGAAGGCGCCGAACGACTTCGTCACGCCGACCAGGTTGAGGTCGGCACCGCTCTGCTCGGCCATCTATCAAGCTCCCGAGATCGCTTCGAACTTCGCCGAGTACTTCTTGTCCTCGTCCTCGGTGAGGGCCTTGAAGCTCTTGGTCTTGGCGAGGGTGGCGGCGTCCGGGAAGATCAGCGGGTTGCTGGCCAGGTCCGGGTCGATCTGCTGCATCGCGTCCTGCGCGCCCTGGACGGGGCAGATGTAGTTGACGTACGCCGCCAGCTCCGCCGCGACCTTCGGGTCGTAGTAGTAGTCGATGAGCTGCTCGACGTTGCCCTTGTGGGTCGCCGTCGACGGGATGAGGATGTTGTCCGACCACAGCACCAGGCCCGACTCGGGCGTGACGAACTTGACGTCCTCGTTCTCGGCGCTGAGCTGGATCACGTCGCCGGACCAGGCGATGCACGCGGCGAGGTCGCCCTTGTTCAGGTCTTCCTTGTAGTCGTTGCCGGTGAACTTGCGGATCTGCCCGGAGTCGACGGCCTTCTTCAGCTTCTCCAGCGCGGCGTCGAACTCGGCGTCGGTGACGGTGCCGGGATCCTTGCCCTGCGACATGAGGATCAGGCCGACGGTGTCGCGCATCTCCGACAGCACTGCGACCTTGCCCTTGAGGTCGGCGCGGGTGAGCAGTTCGTCGATGGTGCGGACCTCTTTGGTCGCCTTGGCGTTGTAGGCGATGCCGGTGAGCCCGGACTGCCACGGCGCGGCGAACTTCATGTCCTTGTCCCACGCCCGGTTCTTCAGCGTGCCGAGGACGTTCTTGGTGAAGTTCGGGGTCTTGGCGTTGTCGAACGCCTGCACCCAGCCGAGGCCGACGACGCGGGAAGCCATCCAGTCGGTGAGGACCATGATGTCGCGGTCGATCGACTGGCACGCCTGCAGCTGGTTGCGGACCTTGCCGAAGAACTCGTTGTTGTCGTTGATGTCTTCGTTGTACGTGACGGCGATGCCGGTCTTCGCGGCGAAGGCGTCGAGGCTGGGCCGCTTCTTCTCGTCCTTCTCGTCGACGTCGACGTACAGGGGCCAGTTGGAGAAGGTGATCTTCTTCTCGGTCGCGGAGACGTCGGTGGCGGTGCACGCCGCCTTCTCCGCCTCGGTCTTCTTCGCGGGCTTCGTGCCGCACGCGGCGAGGGCGCCGCCCGTCGCGATGAACGCTCCACCGGCGAACAGGCCTCGCATCAGGGTCCGGCGCGACAGGCCGGTGGCGTTGAGGACGGCGGCCGCTTCGGGCGAGAGCGGCGGGCGAGAGGGGTTTCGCACGAGGGCTCCTACGGATCTCGGGCCGGAACCTCGGGGGGTGGTATCCGACGACCGATCCTGACACGAGGTACCATCACTGACAAGGGATTCCGTCGTTACGATCGGGCCGCACAACGAAAAGCGCCACTTGGTCAGATTGAGGTTACCGTCGTGACCCGGCGGAAATATGGTCCCGAACGACGATCGATTCCTGACGGATCACGAATCCGCAGATCCCTAGTTATCCAGCTATGGAATTAGTTGCCAACAGCGGGGTCTTGGGCAAGAATCCACACGTGACCGAGCCCGTCCTTGACGACGTCAACAAGCGGATCATCGAGCAGCTGCAGCGCGATGGTCGCATGTCCTACGCCGCCCTCGCCAAGGTCGTCGGCCTGTCGGAGGCGGCGGTCCGCCAGCGTGTGCAACGCCTGCTGGACACCGGCGTCATGCAGATCGTGGCGGTGACCGATCCCCTGACGCTCGGCTTCGCCCGCCAGGTGATGATCGGCCTGAAGGTCGAGGGCGACCTGCGGCCGGTGGCCAAGGCCCTCGCCGCGGTGCCGGAGATCGACTACGTGGTGATCTGCGCCGGCGGCTACGACCTGCTCGTCGAGCTCGTCTGCACCGACGACGAGCACCTGCTGAACCTTCTCAACGACACGATCCGGAGCATCCCTGGCGTCACCGCCACGGAGACCTTCGTCTACCTCAAGCTCGCCAAGCAGACCTATGCGTGGGGGACACGATGACCGACCAGCAGCCCGATGCCGAGCGACTCGACCAGGCCGCCCGAGACCACCTCTGGATGCACTTCACCCGCCTGTCGGCGTACGCCGACGCGCCGGTGCCGGTGATCGTCCGTGGCGACGGCCCCTACATCTACGACAGCAACGGCAAGCGTTACCTCGACGGCCTCGCCGGCCTGTTCGTGGTGCAGACCGGGCACGGCCGGCACGAGCTCGCCGACGCCGCCGCCAAGCAGGCCTCCGAGCTGGCGTACTTCCCGCTGTGGTCCTACGGGCACCCGAAGGCGATCGAGCTCGCCGACCGGCTCGCGGACCTCACCCCCGGCGACCTGAACCGGGTCTTCTTCACCACCGGCGGCTCCGAGGCCGTCGAGAGCGCGTGGAAGCTGGCCCGCTCGTACTTCAAGCGCACCGGCAAGCCGATGAAGACGAAGGTGCTGTCCCGCTCGATCGCCTACCACGGCACGTCGATGGGCGCCCTGTCGATCACCGGCATCCCCGTGCTCAAGCAGGAGTTCGAGCCGCTGGTGCCGGGCGCGTTCCGGGTGCCGAACACCAACTTCTACCGCCGGCCCGACCAGTCGATGACCGAGGAGCAGTTCGGCGTCTGGGCCGCGGACCGCATCGCCGAGGCGATCGAGTTCGAGGGCCCGGAGACCGTCGCGGCCGTCTACCTGGAGCCGGTGCAGAACGCGGGCGGCTGCTTCCCGCCCCCGGCCGGCTACTTCCAGCGGGTCCGCGAGATCTGCGACCGGTATGACGTGCTGCTCGTCTCCGACGAGGTCATCTGCGCGTTCGGGCGGCTCGGCGAGTACTTCGGCGCCAAGCGCTTCGGCTACCAGCCCGACATCATCACCGTCGCGAAGGGCCTCACCTCCGGCTACGTGCCGCTCGGCGCGATGCTCGCCTCCGAGCGGCTCGCGGAGCCGTTCCTCGACGGGGCCAACTGGTTCGCCCACGGCATCACCTACGGCGGGCACCCCGTCGGCTCCGCGGTCGCGCTGGCGAACCTCGACATCTTCGAGCGCGAGGACCTCAACGGGCACGTCCGGACCAACTCGCCGCTCTTCCGGTCCTACCTGGAGCGCCTGTACGACCTGCCGATCGTCGGCGACGTCCGCGGCGACGGCTACTTCTTCGGCATCGAGCTGGTGAAGGACAAGGCGACGAAGGAGACCTTCAACGACGAGGAGTCCGAGGCGCTGCTGCGCGGCTTCCTGTCCAAGGCCCTCTTCGACGCCGGCCTCTACTGCCGCGCCGACGACCGCGGCGACCCGGTGATCCAGCTGGCGCCGCCGCTGATCTGCGACGAGAGCCACTTCATCGAGATCGAGCAGATCCTGCGTTCGGTGCTGACCGAGGCATGGGCGCGCCTCTGAGCCGGACGCGGGTCCGTCGGCTTCCCGAGCTCCAGGTCGACGATCCCGCCGTGCTGCACGGCATTCTCGACGCGGGGACGATCGGCCATCTCTCGATCGTCCACGATGGACAGCCGTACGCGATCCCCGTCGCGTACGGCCGGTCCGGCTCCTCGGTGCTCTTCCACGGCTCCACCGGCAGCCGCCTGTTCCGCGTCCTCGCGGAGGGCGCGCCCTGCTGCTTCACGGTGACGCTGCTCGACGGCCTGGTCCTGGCCCGCAGCGCCTTCGAGACCTCGATGCACTACCGGTCGGTGATGGTGCTCGGCGCGTGCACGGTCGTCGAGGACAAGCTCCCGGCCCTGGAGACCATCAGCGAACACGTCACGCCCGGGCGATGGGCGGTCGTCCGCCCGCCCTCACGCAAGGAGCTGGCCGCCACCCTGGTCCTCGCCTTGGCCCTGGACGAAGTGTCAGTGAAGGTGAGCGCCGGGCCGCCGAGCACTTCCCCCGAGGACGCGGGGTTCGACCCGTGGGTGGGGGTAGTGCCTCTTCGCGTCGAACGCGGCGAACCGATCGAGTGCGAGGAGGAGCTGCCTTGAGTTTCTGGATGTCCGTGCTCCCTTCGGTACCGCCGCGTTCGGCGCTGACCGGCGACACCGACGCCGACGTGGCGATCGTCGGCGCCGGGTACACCGGGCTGTGGACCGCGTACTACCTCGCCAAGGCCGACCCGGCGCTGCGGATCGTGGTGCTGGAGGCCGAGACCGCGGGGTTCGGGGCGAGCGGCCGCAACGGCGGCTGGTGCTCGGCGCTGTTCCCGAAGTCGGTGCCGGCCCTGGCCCGCGCGCACGGGCTGCCGGCGGCGCTCGCGCTCAACGCCGCGATGGAGTCCACTGTGGACGAGGTCGGGCGGGTCGCGGCGCTCGAGGGCATCGACTGCGACTACGCCAAGGGCGGGACCGTCGTCCTGGCGCGTTCGGCGGTACAGCTGGACCGGGCGCGACACGAGGTCGCCGAGGCGCAGGGACTCGGCGTCGACCTGCGGCTGCTGTCCTCCGAGGAGGCGTTCGAGCGGGTCGGCGCGACGAACGTGCTCGGCGGCACGTACACGCCGCACTGTGCGGCGATCCAGCCGGCGAAGCTCGTGCGGGGGCTGGCGTCCACGGTGGAGCGGCTCGGGGTGCGGCTGTTCGAGCAGACCCCGGTCACGGCCATCACCGCGGGCCGGGCCGACACTCCACACGGGACGGTGCGGGCGCCGATCGTGGTGCGGGCCACCGAGGGCTTCACGCCGCGGCTGCCGGGGCTGCGCCGGGCGATCGCGCCGGTCTACTCGCTGATGATCGCGACCGAGCCGCTGCCCGCGTCGTTCTGGGCGTCCGCCGGCCTGGCACGGCGGGAGACGTTCTCCGATCACCGGCACCTCATCATCTACGGGCAGCGCACCGCCGACGACCGGCTCGCGTTCGGGGGGCGGGGCGCGCCGTACCACTTCGGCTCGGCGGTCGCGCCGGCGTTCGACGCGTCGCCGCGGGTGTTCGCGGAGCTGCGCCGGGTCCTGGTCGACCTCTTCCCGGCCCTCGAGGACGCCGGCGTCGCCCACTCGTGGGGCGGGCCGCTCGGGATCGCGCGGGACTGGATGGCGTCGGTCGGGCTCGACCCGACCACCGGGCTGGCCTGGGCGGGCGGCTACGTGGGGGACGGGGTCGGCACGTCGAACCTCGCCGGCCGTACCCTCGCGGACCTCATCCGCAAGGAGGACTCTCCGCTGGTCGGACTGCCCTGGGTGGGGCACCGCTCGCCGCGGTGGGAGCCCGAGCCGCTGCGGTGGCTCGGGGTGAACACCAGCCTGCGGGTGATGACCGGCGCCGACGCGGCGGAGTCGCGGACGGGCCGGCCGTCGCGCCGGGCCGCACTGCTGGCGCGGGTGCTCGGTGGCTGAGGTGTTACGGCTCCAGGTCCTCGGGCGCGACGCCCAGCAGGTTGGCGACCTGCTCCAGGATCACGTCGTGGACCAGATCGGCGAGGTCGTCGTGGTCCGCGGCCCGGAACTCCAGGGGGCGGCGGTACAGCACGATCCGCGGCGGGACGCCGTGGCGGCCCGGGCGGCCCGGCAGCAGCCGCGCGAGGGGCACCTCGCCGTCCTCGAGCACGTCGGAGTCGTAGACGTTGAGGTCCGGCGGGACGTCCTCGACGGCGAACTCGACGCCGGCCAGCTCGTTGGCGAAGCGCTGCTCCAGCTGCTCGACGGAGTCCAGCACCAGGTCGTCGAACATCTCCGCGCGGGTGCGGGACATCGGCAGCGAGGCGGGCACCAGCCTGCCGCGCAGCCCCCGGCCGTGCCGGTCGCGGCCGCGCCGTCCCGGTCCGCTGCGTCGTCGATCGGGGCTCGCCACGCTGCCAGCGTAGCGCCACCGTCGACGCGACAGTGGCACGGCGCCACGTCGAGATCGTCCATGCCACTTCGGAGGGGGGCCGGTCAACCGGACGGGCGTGTCGGCGTGGTCACCACGGCGTGTCGTGAGGCTTCGGGGTTGGGCGCGGGCCCACGGAGCGATACGGTTCGGCCGTGAGGACCCCACGTCGATGCTCGCGCAACGGATGCCCCCGACAGCCCGTTGCGACGTTGACGTACATTTATGCCGAATCGACCGCAGTTGTCGGTCCGCTCGCGGCGTTCGCCGAGCCGCACTCCTATGACCTGTGCGAATCGCACGCCCGCGGGCTGACCGCGCCCCGGGGGTGGGACCTGGTCCGGCACGAGGGTGAGTACGGTCCGCCGCCGCCGTCCAACGACGACCTGGTCGCCCTCGCCGAGGCGGTCCGCGAGGCGGCGCGCCCCGCGCCGCACAAGGAGGACCCCGGCAACCATCCGCACCAGCAGGGCCGCCGCGGTCACCTGCGGGTCATCCCACCAGACGCGTGAGGGGTCCCGGCCGTCGCGCCGGAACCCCTCACTCAAACCTACGACCTGCTAGGCAGCGCGTCGCTTGAGCTTGCGACGCTCCCGTTCCGAGAGCCCACCCCAAATTCCGAAGCGCTCGTCGTGCCCCAGTGCGTATTCAAGGCAGTCCGCCCGCACCTCGCAGCGCGAGCAGATGCGCTTGGCCTCGCGGGTGGACCCACCCTTCTCCGGAAAGAATGCCTCCGGGTCGGTCTGCGAGCACAAAGCGCGTTCTTGCCACTCCGGAGCGTTACCCAGCAGGTCGGCCACGACTGGTCGGCCGTCCATCAGCGTGCCTCCTTCTTGCGCGCCGGCGACGATGCCGGCGCAACCCCCCACGCGGAAGGCGCATGTCCTACAAGGTTGCTGTTCCTCGGCGCGGTGTTCTTTATGTCCGAAAGATGACCCGCTTTCGGTCATCCCCCCGAACATCCCCCGTGAAATTACACGCGTGTAATGCGTGCGTCGTCAAGCCGAACCTGATAAATAGGCCCGCTCGGGCGACCGCTTGCACCCCGTGCCGTACCCATACCGAGCAACCCCCTCCGGAGGTAACGGGCGACACGCCGAACGCGCCGGAAGACTCTCGGCGAGTTTGCTCAGGTGCCCGGATCCGCGGCCGAATTGCGCCGATGTGCGGGGAAACCACGAGTTCTGCGCGTGTCCTGGGATACCGTCGTGATCAGGCGGCTGCTGCTCGGCGCCGCGGTGACCACCGTGCTTTTCACGGTCGGAATCATCGGGCTGGGCTGGAAGCCTTACGTGGTCATGTCCGATTCGATGGCGCCTGCCATGCACGCCGGTGATGTCATTCTCGTCGATCCTCAGGCGACATCCCTCGCCGTCTACGAGATCGTCACCTACAGCGATCCGCGTGGGCTCGTCACGCACCGGGTCGTGGCGCAGGCGGAGGACGGCACGTTCACGGTGAAAGGCGACGCGAACCAGCAGCCGGACACCCGTCCGGTCGAGCGAAGACAGGTGATCGGGCCGGTCCGCCTGATCCTCCCCAGCGTGGGCTGGCCCGTCGTCCAGGTCCGCACCCACCCGTTCAAGGTCGCCGGGGTGGCGCTGATCCTGGCGGTCGTCTGGCCACGCCGGCGGCTGCTCGGGGTCGCGCTGCTCGGCGGCCTTGTCGCCGTCCTGGCCTTGGTGCCCACCACCGGGGCGCTGCCGCTTTAGCTCCGTGCCTCCACCCGGCCGTAGGTGGTGGTGCGCTGGCGGACGGGGCGGCCGGCGGCCTTGCCGATCGCCTCCAGCTCCTCCCGGGTGCGGGCGGAGCCGTGCTCGGAGCCCGCCATCCTGGAGATGGTCTCCTCCATCAGCGTGCCGCCGATGTCGTTGGCGCCGCCGTTGAGCATCGCCACCGTGCCCTCGTCGCCGAGCTTCACCCAGGAGCACTGGATGTTGTCGATCCTGCCGTGCAGCAGGATCCTGGCCATCGCGTGCACGGCCCGGTTGTCGCGCCACGTCGGGCCCGGCCGGGCGATGCCGGCGAGGTAGATCGGCGCGCTGTGGTGCACGAACGGCAGCGCCACGAACTCGGTGAACCCGCCCGTGCGGTCCTGGATGCCGGCGAGGACCCGGAAGTGGCTGAGCCAGTGCCCCGGGTGGTCGACGTGGCCGTACATCATCGTCGAGCTCGACCGGATGCCGAGCTCGTGCGCCGTGGTCACCACCTCCACCCACGCGGACGTCGGCAGCTTGCCCTTCGTGAGCACCCACCGGACCTCGTCGTCGAGGATCTCCGCGGCGGTGCCGGGGATCGTGTCGAGGCCCGCCTCCTTCAGCTGGGCCAGCCAGTCGCGGATCGACACGCCCGCCTTCGAGGCGGCGGTCACGACCTCCATCGGGCTGAACGCGTGGACGTGCATGCCCGGGACGCGGGTCTTGATCGCGCGGACGAGCTCGGCGTACGCGCCGACCGGGAGCTTCGGGTCGATGCCGCCCTGCATGCAGATCTCGCCGGCGCCGGCCAGCCAGGCCTCCTCGGCGCGGTCGGCGACCTCCTCGTAGGAGAGGCGGTAGGCGTCGGCGTCGCGCTCGCGCTGGGCGAACGCGCAGAACCGGCAGCCGACGTAGCAGACGTTGGAGAAGTTGATGTTCCGGTTGATCACGTAGGTGATGTCGTCGCCGACGGCCGCCTTCCGGAGATCGTCGGCGATCCGTGTGAGCGCTTCCAGGCCGTCGCCGTCCACATTGAACAGTGCGAGGGCTTCGTGCTCGTGCTGTGGCAGCAGCAGGCTTCCGGGGTCGGTCCCGGCCCTCGCGAGTCCACTTCGGACGTCACCGTCCAATGTGTGCTGTGGCTTTGTGCTGACGCGCGCTGCCACCTCCTGCCAGTCGCCGTAGACCGAGTCGAAGTCGCCGCGGCGGTCGTCGGTGCGGCCCTCCGTGTCGATGGCCTCGTGCAGGTCGGTGCGGCCGGTGCTCTGGATGCCCCCGTCGGGCTCCTGCCATTTTCTGCCGGCCGGCTTGGCGCCTTCCTGGGCCAGGCCGGTCTCGGTGTCCATGAGTGCCTCGACGTGCCCGGCAAGCCTCGGGTCCAGCCAGGGCGCGCCCTTTTTCGCGTACTCGGGGTAGATGGTGAGGCGTTCCTTGAGCTGGAAGCCGTGCTGCGCGGACTTCTCGGACAGATCCTGGATCGCCGGCCAGGGGCGCTCGGGGTTGACGTGGTCCGGGGTGACCGGGGAGACGCCGCCCCAGTCGTCGATGCCGGCCCGCAGCAGCAGGCCGTGCTCGTCGTCGATGAGGTTCGGCGGGGCCTGGATCCTGGCCTTCGGGCCGAGGACGAGCCGCGCGACCGCGACCGTGGCCGCCAGCTCGTGCAGCTCCGCGTCGGGCATGCCGCGCATCGCCGTGTCGGGCTTCGCGCGGAAGTTCTGGACGATGACCTCCTGGATGTGGCCGAACTCGCGCATCGTCCTGCGGATCGCGAACAGCGCCTCGGCGCGCTCCTCGATCGTCTCGCCGATGCCGATGAGGATGCCGGTCGTGAACGGCACCCCGACCCGGCCCGCGTCGTCCAGCACCCGCAGCCGCACCGCGGGCTCCTTGTCCGGTGAGCCGTAGTGCGCGCCGCCCGGCTCCGACCACAGCCTGGTCGCCGTCGTCTCGAGCATCATGCCCATGCTGGGGGCGACCGGCTTGAGCCGCTGGAGCTCCGCCCACGACAGCACGCCGGGGTTGAGGTGCGGCAGCAGGCCCGTCTCCTCCAGCACCGCGATCGCGCAGGCGCGCAGGTAGTCCAGCGTGGAGTCGTAGCCGCGCTCGTCGAGCCAGCGCTTCGCCTGGTCCCAGCGGTCCTCGGGGCGGTCGCCGAGCGTGAACAGGGCCTCCTTGCAGCCCTGCTGCGCGCCTTCCCGGGCGATCGCGAGGACCTCGTCGATCTCCAGGTATTCGCTCGGCAGCCGGTGCGGCACCGTCGCGAACGTGCAGTAGTGGCACCGGTCCCGGCACAGCCTGGTCAGCGGGATGAAGACCTTGCGCGAGTACGTGACGACGCCGGGCCTGCCGGCGTCGGCGAGCCCCGCGTCGCGCACCGCGCCGGCGACCGCGAGCAGGTCGTCGAGGGCCTGGTCGCGGGCGGTGAGCAGGACGGCGGCCTCGGTCACGTCGAGAGCACGGCCGTCGGCCGCACGGCGCAGCGCCCGGCGCATGGCGTTGCCTTCGGTACCTCTGACTACAGACGTCACAGCTTGCAGCCTAGGCCGCCGCCGGGCGGATCGGCCCTCACACCGGATGTGACTGTTCTCCTTCGCTTCTTCCCCTGTTACGACGCGGGCGCCCGTCGTGTGACGGGCGCCCGGGTCGGGTGTGCTCCGGTGCTCAGTCCTTCGGGGGGATCACCTGGGTGCGCTGGGTCTCGTCGTCGTCGCCCTGGTCGGTCGCCGGCTTCTCCTGGCCCGCGGGCCGGAACACCTCGGTGGCGTCCGAGTCGTGCGCCTGGGTGTTCGCCTGGGTGTTCGCCTGGGTGTTCGTCTGGGTCACGTCGCCGGTGGTCTCGGCCGGGGCGGCGCTGACCGGCGCGTACGCGGCGGTCGCGTCCGGGTCGGCGTCGGCCTTGGCGATGCTGACCGGGGCGGCCGACTGGGTCTCCGGCTCGCCGACGGTGCCGTGGGCCGCCGTGGTCTCCCCCGCGGTCCAGATCTGGGCGGTGGGCTCCTGTCCGGCCGGGACCGCGGGCTCGGCCGCCGGGGCCGCCGTGGTCTCGGCCGTCGGGAACGCGCCCGTCTTGCCGAACGGTGAGGCGGCGCCGTCGCTGGTGTCCTCCGCCGGCTGCTGCGCCGCGGGCGCGCCGGTGGCCGCGCCCGAGGTCGGGTGGGTCGAGGACCCGCCGGGCCAGCCGGCCGCCGCGAACCCGCCCGAAGGCGTCGCGCCGCCGTCGGCGGGCGGGGAGGACACCGGCGGGGTGACCGGCGGCGCCGACACCGGCTGGGCGGCGGCCGCCGTGTACGCCGCGAACGGCGAGCTCAGCGGCGGCGTCGAGGCGGGCGCCGCGGACACCGGCTCGGCCGCCGCGGGCTGCGGGGCGAACGCCGGGGCGCCGGTCGCCTGCGGGTGCTGCACGGGGGCGGGCTGGGCGTTGAACGCGGGCGCGCCCGTCGACTGCGGGTTGTACCCCTGGGCCGCCGGCTGGGGGTAGGCCGGGGCACCCGACGCCGGGCCCACGGCCGGAGCGCCCGAGGCCTGCGCGGCCGGGTAGGCCCCGGGCTGCGCCGCGTACGGCTGCGCGGCGGGGACGACCTGACCCGAGCCGGTCGTCGCGGGGTTGGTCCAGCTGCCGGTCGGCTGCTGGTGCTGGGCGGGCTGCTGCTGGTACGGCTGCTGCGGGACCGAACCGGTCTGCTGCTGGTAGCCGTACTGCTGCTGCTGCTGCGGGTACTGGTAGCCCGGCTGCTGCCCGTACGGGTACGCGGGCTGGCCGTACACGCCGGGGGGCGGCTTCGGGGGTGCGTAGGCTCCGAGGTACACCCTGATCACCAGGAACAGGACGAGACCCAGCAGCGCGAGACCGCCGAGACGGGTCAGGAAGATCGTGAGCGCCGAGGTCGCCCGCAGGCCCGACTCGCTGTCCATGTCGCCGATGAGGCTGGCGAGCAGCAGGATCAGGCCGAAGAGCGCCACAATCCCGTATTCGACGAGGCCGACGAGGACGATGACCTTCGCCTTCGGCACCACGGGGTCGACGTGGGTCGCGACCAGCACCGCCAGGATCGGCAGCAGGATCGTCTGCAGGTTGACGAACGTGCCGAACGTGCCGCCCGCGCTCAGCAGGAAGTTGCCGTCCAGCGAGGTCAGCAGCGAGATGAACCCGGCGAGCAGGAACGCCGCGGTCGCGCCGAGCAGCACGAACGCCGCCAGCTCGCGAAACGGCAGCGTGAGCGAACGGGCCTTCTTGGCGTCGACCGTCGCCTGCACGCTCTGGCCGGGCTGCTGCGCCGGCGGCACCTGGGGCACGAAGGACGAGGTGGCCGGACCGGCGGCGTAAGCCGCATGCGGCGCCGCCGAGGAGGTCGGGTCGGGTGGCTGGGTGCTCACTGGCTCTCCCCAAGATCTAGCGGACACGCGACAGGTCGCTCGCAGCCTAGCCGTCGAACGGAAAATCCGCGTGCGTGGCCGGACCGGCCGCCTCGCACGGGAAGTGTCATACCCGTGGGGCAGGATGAAGGGTATGCGGATCGTGGTTCTGGCAGGTGGCATCGGCGGCGCTCGCTTCCTCCTCGGGGTGCGCGCGGTGGGGCAGGAGCTGGGGGCGGAGGTCACCGCGGTGGTCAACGTCGGCGACGACGTGACCCTGCACGGCCTGCGGATCTGCCCCGACCTCGACAGCGTGATGTACACGCTCGGTGGCGGCGCCGATCCCGAGCGCGGCTGGGGACGCGTCGGCGAGACGTGGACCGTCAAGGAGGAGCTCGCCGCCTATGGGGCGGAGCCGACCTGGTTCGGCCTCGGCGACAAGGACATCGCCACCCATCTGGTGCGCACCAGGATGCTCGACGCGGGCTATCCGCTGTCCGCCGTGACCGAGGCGCTCTGTGACCGCTGGCAGCCCGGCATCCGCATGCTCCCCGCCAGCGACGACCGGGTCGAGACGCACGCGGTGGTCGAGGTCGACGGCGCCTCCCGCGCGATCCACTTCCAGGAGTGGTGGATCCGGCACCGGGCGGAGATCCCGACGTCGCGGTTCGTCTTCGTCGGCGCCGAGTCGGCCAAACCGGCCGCGGGGGTGCTGGACGCGCTCGCCGCCGCGGATGTCGTGCTGGTGGCGCCGAGCAACCCGATCGTCTCCATCGCGCCGATCCTGGCCGTCCCCGCGGTCCGTGAGGCGGTCGCCACCGGCCGGGCCCCGGTCGTGGGCGTGTCCCCGATCATCGGCACCGCCCCGGTCCGTGGCATGGCCGACAAGTGCCTCGCCGTGATGGGCGTCGAGTGCACCCCCGCCGGCGTGGGCGGCCTGTTCGGCGCCCGCTCGGCCGGCGGCGTCCTGGACGGCTGGCTCGTCGACGACACCGACGCGGGCGTCGAGGTGCCCGGCCTGACCGTCCGCGCCCGCCCGCTGTGGATGACCGACGTGCCGGCGACCGCGGCGATCGTCCGGGAGGCGCTGTCCGTGGCGGGTGTGGCATGAGCGTGCCGCCCGCGGGGTTCGAGGTGCTGCCGGTCGACGGCATCGGCGAGGTGCGTCCCGGTGACGACCTGGCCGCGCTGATCACGACCGCCGCGCCGTGGCTCGTCGACGGCGACATCCTCGTCGTCACCAGCAAGATCGTCAGCAAGGCCGAGGGGCAGCTGGTCGACGTGCCGCTGGAGGAGCCCGCCCGCGAGGCCGCCCGCGAGGCGGTGCTGCGGGCCGAGACGTCCCGGGTCGTCGCCCGCCGGGGCGCGACGCAGATCGTGCAGACGCACCACGGGTTCGTGCTCGCGTCGGCCGGCATCGACGCGTCCAATGTGGAGCCGACCCGGCTCGTCCTGCTGCCCAAGGACCCGGACGCCTCGGCCCGCTGGCTGCGCGACGAGCTGCGGGAGCGCTTCGGCCTGCACGTGGCGGTCATCGTCACCGACACCATGGGCCGGCCCTGGCGGATGGGCCTCACCGACGTCGCCATCGGCGCCGCCGGCATCGACGCGCTGACGGACTACCGCGGGGTGCTCGACGTGCACGGCAACGAGCTCCAGCTGACCCAGATGGCCGTGGTCGACGAGCTCGCCGCCGCCGCCGACCTGGTCAAGGGCAAGACCGGCCAGGTCCCGGTCGCCGTCGTCCGCGGCCTGCCGATCCGCCCCGACGGACACGGCCAGGGCGCCGCCCCGCTGATCCGCGGCGCCGACGCCGACCTGTTCTCGCTCGGCACCGCCGAGGCCGTCGCCAAGGGCCTCCGCACCGCCGCCGCCATCCGCGACACCCCACCGCTCACGTTTCCCGAGCTTCCCGCGCCGGTCGCCGCTGCTGACGGGGCCGAGCGGTTGCTGCTGGTCTGGGCCCCCGCCGGCGATCTGCGGCGGGCCATGGAGGCGGGCATGGAGGTGCAGCGGATCCGGGCCGGGCTCGCCGCCGACGGCGTCGCGTCCGAGTGGCTGGAGGCGGACCAGGTCGACCTCTCCGGGGTCGACATCCCGGAAGGCGGCATGCCACTCGGCGTGCTCGCCGTCGGTCGCGGTAGCCTGCCGTCACTATGACGACGTTGCACGATGATGCCCTCGCGGTGCTGACCCAGTGGACGCCCCCGAGCGACGAGGCTGAGCAGACGCGGCGGCGGTTCATCGAGTTCGTCCTCCGCGACCCGTCGACGGTGTGGCGCGAGCACCCGGGGGCTCACGTCACGGCGAGCGCCCTCGTCGTCGACTCCACCGCCGAGCGCGTCCTGCTGTGCCTGCACGGCAGGATCAAGCGCTGGGTCCAGCTCGGCGGCCACTGCGAGCCCGGCGACGCGACCGTTGCGGCCGCGGCGCTCCGCGAGGCGACCGAGGAGTCGGGCATCGCCGGCCTGCGGATCAGCGAGGCCCCCATCGGCCTCGACGTCCACCACGTCCAGTGCGCCGGCGGCCCCGCCCTGCACTATGACGTCAGGTATGCCGCCATCGCCCCCGCCGGCGCCGTCGAGACCGTCAGCGCCGAGTCGTCCGCGCTGGGCTGGTTCGCCCCTGACGACCTGCCCACCCCGCTCGCCGACGCCACCGAGGTCCTGGTCGCCCCCGCCCTCGCCTGGGCCCGCCGAGCCTGACCCCGCACCCCGCCCACACTCCGGGTCGAGGCTGGTCCCGCGCAACGGCAAGACCGACGCCCAGCCCACCGCCCGCACCACGACCCAGCACACCACGTCGAAGCAGCCCGAACCACGACCCCGGCTGCGCTCCGCGTCGAAGCAGCCCGAACCACGACCCCGGCTGCGCTCCGCGTCGAGGCCGCCTCGCGCGACGGCAAGACCGACAACCGACCCCGGCGCTCGCGTCCAGCACGCCACGTCCAAGCAGCCCGCATGACGGCGAGGCCGACGACCAGCGATCGCCCGCCGCCCGCACCACGACCCGGGCACGCTCCGCGTCGAGGTTGCCCCGCGCGACAGCAAGGCCAACAACCCGCCTGCCGCTCGCGTCCACGCTCCAGCACCCCACGTCGAACCAGCCCCGCACGGCGGCAAGACCGACAACCAGCCCCGGCGCTCGCGTCCAGCACACCACGTCGAAGCAGCCCCGCATGACGGCGAGGCCAGCCACCTGCGATCAACCCACCACCCGCACCACGACCCGGCGCACACCGCATCAAGGCAGTCCCGCACGACAGCAAGGCCGGCAAGCAACCGCCACCCGCGCCCACACCACACCGCAGCAGCCCTGCGTGACGGCAAGGCCGGCCACCTGCGACCAGCCCACCGCCCGCACCAGGACCCGGCGCACACCACGTCGAGGCAGCCCCACGCGGCGATAAAGACCGGCGACCAGCGATCGCCTACAGCCCTGCGCCCACACGCTGGCGAACACCACATCGAAGCAGCCCCGCATGACGGCGAGGCCGGCCACCTGCGACCAGGCCGCCGCTCGCACCACGACCCGGCGCGCCACGTCGAGGCGGTCCCGCGCGACGGTTGGGGCAGCAAGCAACCGGCCACCCACACTCCACCGCACCACATCGCAGCAGCCCCGTGCGGCACCGGCGATCGCCCGCGCCCTGCACCAACACGCTGGACACCGCGTCGAAGCGGCCGCATGACGGCGAGGCCAGCTACCTGCGATCAGCCCGCCGCTCGCACCACGACCCGGGCCGCACCGCGTCGAGACAGTCCGGCGCGGCGGCGAGGCCGACGACCAGCCCGCACTGCCCGCGTTCACGGTCCAGCGCACACCACGTCGAAGCAGTCCCGCACGGCGGCGAGGGCGGCGACCAGCGGTTGGCCGCCGTCCGCGCCTCACTGGGCCGTCGCGGCGTGCTGCCTCCGTTGATGTCCTGCTCGAAGCGGTGCGGGTGAGGGCGTGTCCGTCTGACTGACCGACACGGCCCCGCGTTCGCAGGTGGGCGAGTCACCGCCTTGCGCAGATCGAAGTACTCGATCAGCCTCGCCGACGTCCCGGACCCGCTCGCAGATGGGACATGACCGAGCTGCGGGCTTCGATCGGGCGGGAGGTTACAGGAGTTCGACGGAGCCGCGTTCCTTCAGGTTGTCGACGAGCTTCTTCACGTCCTGGGCGCGGGAGCGGGGGCAGACCAGGAGGGCGTCGGGCGTGTCGACGACGATGAGGTCGTTGACACCCACGACGGCGACCAGGCGGCCTGACTGGGGGACGACGACGACGCGCTCGGCGTCCTGCATGATGACGCCGGTCGGGGCGGCGGGGTCGAGGTTGACGACCACGTTGCCGGCGGTGTCGGTCTCGAGGAGCTCGCCGAGGGTGTGGAAGTCGCCGACGTCGTTCCAGCCGAAGTCGCCGGGGACGGTGCCGACGAGGCCGGCCACGCCGGCGCCTTCCATGACGCCGAAGTCGACGGAGATCTTGGTGAGGTCGGGCCAGAGGTCGGCGAGGACCTCTTCGCGGTCGTGGGTGTCCCAGGCCTCGGCGATGCGGCGCAGGCCGTCGTGGAGGACGGGCTGCTGGCGGGCGAGCTCGTCCAGGAAGACGTCGACGCGCCAGACGAACATGCCGGCGTTCCACAGGTACTCGCCGGAGTCGACGTACGCCTGGGCGAGGGGCAGGGCCGGCTTCTCCTCGAAGGAGGCGACCTTGCAGACGTCCCCGGTGCCGGTGGGCTCGCCGACGTGGAGGTAGCCGTAGCCGGTCTCGGGGTGGGTCGGGGTGATGCCGATGGTCATCAGGAGGCCGTCCTCGGCACCGGCGATGGCCTTGCGCAGGACGGACGTGAAGGCCGGGACGTCGCGGACCAGCTGGTCGGCGGCGAAGGCGCCCATGACGGCGTGCGGGTCGCGCCGGGCGATGACCGCCGCGGCCAGCCCGATGGCGGCGCACGAGTCGCGCGGCGTGGGCTCGACCAGGATGTTGCCTTCGGGAAGGCCCGGGAGCTGCCGCGCCACCGCCGCCGCGTGGGCCACACCGGTGACCACGAACGTGGTCTCGGGGGTCGCGAGGTCGGCCAGGCGCCCGTACGTCGCCTGGAGCAGCGACAACGGCGTGCCTGTGAGGGCGTGCAGAAACTTGGGATGACCGGCTCGCGACAACGGCCAGAGCCGCGTGCCACTGCCCCCTGCTGGGATGACCGCGTAGAACACAGGCCCATCATGCCCAGCCAAGGGCGCGTTCCAACAACTCGAAGGTGTCATGTCCACTACGAATATCGCCTGATCTGGTTTCAGAGGGTGACGCGGGAGGACTAACTGCGCGGATTGGCCGCTCTCGACCAGGCGGCGAGGTGCACCTCGGCGCTCGACTCCCAGGTGAACTCCTTGGCGCGCGCGGCACCGGCCTTGGCGAGCGCGTTGCGGCGCTCGTGGTCGTCGAGCAGCGCGGCGAGGTCGCGGGCGATCTCGTCGGTGCCGGGTCCGGTATAGGCGACAGCGTCTCCGCCGACCTCGGGCAGCGAGAGCCGGGGCGTGGTCAGGACGGGGGCGCCGCAGGCCATGGCCTCCAGGATCGGCAGGCCGAAGCCTTCGCCGAAGGAGGGGTAGGCGGCGACGACGGCGCCGCCGAGGAAGCCCGGCAGGTCCGCGTAGCGCAGGTAGCCGGGGCGCAGCAGGCGCAGGTGGCTGGGCACCTCGCCGAGCGCGCCGTCGATCTCGTCGTCGTGGCCCTGGCCGCCGGCGATGACGAGCGCGGGCGGGTCGGGCCGGTCGCGGACGGCGGAGATCCAGCCGCGGATGAGGCTCGGCACGTTCTTGCGGGGCTCCTTGGCGCCGAGGAACGCGATGTACTCCGTCGTGCCGAGGCCGAGGCGGGCCCGGACGCGGGCCTTCTCGTCGTCGGTGGGCGCGTGGAACGCGTCGGGGTCGACGCCGTGGTAGGCGACGTCGATGCGGGTCGGGTCGGCGTCCAGAAGGCGGATCAGCTCGTCGCGGGTGGCCTTGCTGGGGACGATGACCCGGCCGGCACGGCGCAGTGACGTCTTGATCGCGGAGCGGAAGAAGGTGCGGCGGGACTTGTCGTAGTGCTCCGGCTCGGTGAAGAACGTGGCGTCGTGGACCGTGACGGTGACGGGGCAGCCGGCCCGCAGCGGGCACGTGTAGAAGGGCGAGTGCAGCACCTGGGCGCCGACCTGCTGGGCGAGCATCGGCAGGCCGGTCTGCTCCCAGGCGAGGCGGGCGGGGCGGTGGGCCGCAGCGGCCGGCGCGGCCATGATCCGGGCACCGGACAGTAACCGTCCGTAACGTTCGGCGTCGGTGCGCTGACAGACCACGGCGAGGTCGGCGTCGAGCGCGGCCAGGGCGCCGAGCAGGCCGTCAACGTAGCGCCCGACACCGCCTCGGTCGGCTGGGACACTCGTGGCGTCGACGAGCACACGGGGCGGACGGCCGGGGGTCACTGGGCGTCTCCTTCGAACACGGCATGCCACGCGTAACGAACGTCACGCGATACGTCAGGCAAAGCCTACGCCCGATCCCCCGGTGATCGATGTCCACGACGCGACTCGCGATCGAGGAAACCCAGGATTCAGCTCAACGGCATCGGAATGTCGCCCGGCGCACCCACGTCGTAACCGCCCGCACCGCGGATCTCGTACCGGCCGTCGTGGTACACCGCCGGATCCGCGCGGCCGTCCCCGTCGTACTGCGCGGACACCGGCGTTCCGGAGGCGCCGAACTTCACGGCTGCCTGGCCTTCGATGGTGAACTGCTGGGTGACCGGGTTCCAGGTCGCGGCGTCGACGGTGCCGTTGCCGTCGTAGTCGGCGGGCGCGGCGAGCTGACCGGGCGCGCCGACCTTGAACTCGCGCAGCGCGTAGATCGCCCACAGTCCGGTCGACGGGCGCCAGATGGCCGCCTCGGCGCGGCCGTCGCCGGTGTAGTCGGCCGGCACGGGCACGTCGCCGGGCACCCCGAGCTGCAGCTCGCCGATGCCCTTGATGTACCAGACACCGGTCGCTGGACGGAAAACCGCCAGCTCAGCAGCGCCGTCGCCGTCGAAGTCGGCGGGTGCCGGCACGTCGCCCGGCAGACCCCACTGGACGGTCCTGCGGCCCTCGCCGGTGAGCAGCATGCTCCAGTTGCCGGTCGTCGGCGACCAGGTCGCGACGTCGTCCTTGCCGTCGCCGTTGTAGTCCGCGGCGACCGGGATCTCGTTGGGCCCGCTGGTGAAGATCGGATCGGGGATGCCCTGGAGGCGGACGGTGCCGTCGGTGGGCCGGTACGCGGCCAGCAGCGTCCGCACGATCTCGGGTTTGACCAGGTCGCCGAGGATCGCGCCGGCGCGGTCGCGGATCCAGGGCAGCGCGGCGAGGCCCTTCGCGCCGGGGCACTCGGTCGGGTTGGTCTGCTGGTGCGGGAAGACGCGGGGCACCGTCACGGTCGTGCCGGCCGGGTAGCGCGACGTCGACCCGCCGCCGGTGAGGCTGACGGTGCCGCGCGGATCGATCGCCTGATGCAGTGAAAGTTTCCACGCGGTGTACTGCGCGGCGGCCTCCTGGACCGGCTGCGGCACGCTCGTGTACCGGTAGTCGCCGATCATCGCGATGCCCGCGGTGCCCGTGTTGAACCCGCCGGCCTGGGCGCCGACGACGGGGCGGGACAGCCCGCCGGAGCGGCCCTCCCAGAGCCTGCCGAAGCGGTCGACCAGCACGTTGTAGCCGATGTCGCCCCAGCCGCGGCTGACCGTCTGGTACTGGTAGATCGACCGGAGGATCTTCGGCACCTCCTCCGGGCTGTAGTCGTTGCCGGTGGCGGTGTGGTGCAGTGCGACGGCCTTCACGTAGGTGGCGTACTGCGGGCGCCAGTCCATCAGCTGCTCGTTGGCGCCCCAGGCGGCGCGGCGCAGGATGGCGGGCATGAACGGGCGCAGCCCGACGGGCTGACTCTCCGTGGCCGGGGTGGCGGGGGCCGGCGCGATGTCGCCGGGCGCGTCGGTGGGGTCGATGAGGTCGGCGGCGATGTCGTGCGGCGTCGCCCCGCCGGTCGTGGTCACCGCCAGCTGCACACCGTCCGCCTTGCCGGTCCAGACGAGGTCCGCGCCGCCGCGCTGGCCGGCCTGGGGGGCGTCGGGCGTGACGTCGCGGTCGGCCTCGGCGGTGTCGACGGTCCGCCAGGCGCTCCAGGCGCCGCCGGGGGTGTGGTGCCGGACGGCGACGCTGACATCGCCGATCTTCCCGGTCTCGCGCCAGGTGACGCCGACGGCGCTGAAGGGGGCCACGCCCTCACGGGTGACGGTGAGTGTCCGCGCTTTCACGCCGCGCCGGTACCGCTCGCCGAGGCCCGCCGGCGCGCCGGCCTGCGTGGCGACGCCGTCGGCCGGCTTCTCGAAGCTGCCCAGCGGGATGCGCGTGACGTTGGGGGTGACGCCGGTGGGGCCGGGCTGTTTGGCGACGGGGTTGGCCCACTGGATCGGCGCGGCGAGGTCAGGGGCCGGCGGCAGGAACGGGATGCGCGGGTCGGCGGTGGCACCGCCGGCGCTGAGCAGTGCGATGGCGACGCCGCCCACGGCGACGAGTTCGAGCCGCCGGTATCGTCGCATTGCCCATACCCCCATCGCACACCACCTAGCTAGACCCGATTGGAGATGCTATGGGAGGATTTTCCGGACATATGGGGAATACAGTTCCTTCACTCTTTGCGGCAATTGTCGGAAGGGACCCGTCACTTCCGCTGCTGACGTTCTATGACGACGCCACCGGGGAGCGGGCCGAGCTGTCCGGCGCGACGCTCGGCAACTGGGTCTCCAAGACCGCGAACCTGCTGGTCGACGGCTGTGGGCTGGGCCCCGGCGACACGGCCGGCGTCTGGCTGCCGCCGCACTGGCAGACCGCCGCGGTGCTGCTCGGTGCCTGGTCCGCCGGGGTCACCGTCGCCTACGGCGAGCCGACCGCCGCCGGCATCGACGTCGAGTTCGCGTCGGCGCAGGCGGTCGAGGCGGGCGTGCCGGCGGGCCCGCCGGACCGGTTCGTCCTCGGGCTGGCCCCGATGGGCATGCCGATGCGCACCCCACCGGCCGGCTGGGCCGACTACGTGACCTCGGCCCGCCAGCACGGCGACCACTTCCCCGGCGCCCCCGTCGCCGCGGACACCGGCGCGCTCGTCGAGACCGACGGCTCGCTCGACGGGCACGGCCCGCTCCTGGACCGCGCCCGGGCCCGCGCCGCCGAGCTGGGCATCTCGGGCGGCCGGGTGCTCATCGACGCCGACGCGTACCCGTACCCCCTCGACTGGCTGCTGGCGCCGCTCGCCGCCGGGGCGAGCGTGGTGCTCAGCGTGCGCACCGACCTGTCGAAGCTGCCCGCGCGGGGCACCTCCGAGCAGGTCGACCACACCGTCGGCCCTACTGTCTAGAGACCATTCGGGGTCAGGGTTTGGGTTGCTCCTTCTTTGTGGGTGATCGCTTTGGCCTGTGGCGGCGGTGTGCTGGGGGTATGCGGTACGGCGATGGCGGTGGTCTGAACTCGGCTGCGCGGGAGCGGCGGGAGTTGGTGCGTCGTCGGGCCGGGGAGCTGTTCGCGGAGGGCGTCACGGCGTTGGGCGTGGCTGCCGTGTTGGAGGTCTCGGCGAACAGCGCGTACCGGTGGCGGCGGGCGTGGGCGGCCGGTGGGGTCGAGGCGCTGGCGTCGAAGGGCCCGCCGGGGCCGGACCCGGTGCTGTCCGAGGCGCAGCTGGTCCGGTTACGGCAACAGCTGGAGCTGGGGCCGGCCGCTGCCGGGTACGGCGAGGATCAGCGGTGGACGCTGCAGCGGATCGCGGCGTTGATCGCCACGATGTTCCATCAGCGGGTCAGCATCGCCACGGCGTGGCAGGTGATGCGCCGCCTGGGCTACACCGCCCAGCTGCCGGTGCATCGTGCTGTGGAGCGTGACGAGCAGGCCATCACGCATTGGCGGCGGCGCCGGTGGCCGGCGCTAAAAGGGTCGCGCGCAGGCTGAGAGCCTGGATCTGTTTCGCCGACGAGTGCGGTCAGACGTTGCGGGCGAGGAAGGCCACGACCTGGGCACCGCGCGGGGGCACGCCGGTGGTGTCGGTGACCGCCGCCGGTAACGTCCGGGTCTCAGTGGCGGGTCTGGTCTGCTACCGGCCCGGTGACCGCTCGCGGCTGATCTACCGCACCATGCTGCACCGGGGCCGCAAAGGTGAACCGAAAGGCTTCCGGGAGAACGACTTCGCCCGGATGCTCGACGCCGCTCACCAGCAGCTTCACGGACCGATCATCCTGGTCTGGGACGGTCTCAACGCCCACAGGTCCGCCCGGATGCGCACGCTGATCGCCGCCCGGCCATGGCTGCGCGCCTACCGGTTACCGGGCTACGCCTCCGAGCTCAACCCGACCGAGAAGGTCTGGTCGGCACTGAAACGCAGCCTGGCCAACCTCTCCACCCGGACCGCCACCGCCCTGGAACACACCGTCAAGAACCGCCTCAAACGCATGCAATACCGCCACGGCCTCTTCGACAGCTACCTCACCGCCACCGGCCTATCCCCACCCAAACCCTGACCCCGAAAGGTCTCTAGCCGCCCGGACCGCTTCGAAGTACCGCAGCGACTCCGGGTTCGCCAGGGCGCCCTTCGCGGCGGCCTGATCGACGGGCGTGCCGGTGAGGATCCGCTTCACCGGCACCTCCAGCTTCTTGCCCGACAGCGTCCGCGGCACCGCCTCCACCGCGAACACCTGGTCGGGCACGTGCCGCGGGGACAGGGCCGTGCGCAGCTCCCGCGCGATCGTGGCGCGCAGCGCGTCGTCGAGGGTCACGCCGGGCCGCAGCACGACGAACAGCAGCAGCTCCCCCGCCCCGCCCTCGGGGTCCTCCAGGTGCACGACGACCGAGTCGGTCACGTCGTCGAGGCCCTCGACGACCGAGTAGAACTCGCTGGTGCCGAGCCGGACGCCGCCACGGTTGAGGGTGGCGTCGGAGCGGCCGGTGATCACGCAGGCGCCGCCCTCGTCGATGGTGATCCAGTCGCCGTGCCGCCACACGCCCGGGTACGTGCCGAAGTAGGCGTCGGCGTAGCGGGATCCGTCGGTGTCGCCCCAGAAACCGACCGGCATGCTCGGCATCGGCGCGGTGATGACGAGCTCGCCGAGCTCACCGATGACCGGGGTGCCGTCGGCGGCGTAGGCCTCGACCCGCGCGCCGAGGGCCCGGCAGGCGATCTCGCCCGCGTGGACGGGCAGCAGCGGCACGCCGCCCACGAACGCCGTGCACACGTCGGTGCCGCCGGACGCCGAGGCCAGCAGGACGTCGGCGGAGACCGCGTCGTACACCCACTCGAAACCCTCGGGTGGCAGCGGCGCGCCGGTCGAGCCCACGCCGCGCAGCGCCGACAGGTCGGCCTGCTCCTTCGGGACGAGCCCGGCCTTGCGGCACGACAGCAGGAACGGCGCGGACGTGCCGAAGTACGTGGTGCCGGACTCGGCCGCGACCCGCCACAGCCAGCCGAGGTCGGGGTGCGCGGGGTTGCCGTCGACGAGGACGATCGCGGCGCCGACCGCCGGGCCGGACACCAGGTAGTTCCACATCATCCAGCCGGTGGTGGTGAACCAGAAGAACCGGTCGCCGGGGCCGAGGTCGTGGTGCAGCGCGAGCATCTTGAGGTGCTCGAGGAGGATGCCGCCGTGGCCGTGCACGATCGGCTTCGGCAGGCCCGTGGTGCCGGAGGAGTACAGCACGTAGAGCGGGTGGCTGAACGGTACAGCCGCGAACTCCAACGCGTCGGACGTCTCGTCCCAGACCGGGTCGCCGCCGCGGAGATACGGGAGCTCGATGAACGCCTCGACCGACGGCAGCGCCTCACGGATCGCCGCCACCTCGGCGCTGCGGTCGACGGCCTTGTCGCCGTAGCGGTAGCCATCCACGGCGACGAGCACCTTCGGCTCGATCTGCTGCCACCGGTCGACGACCGAGCGGGTGCCGAACTCGGGCGCGCAGCTGGAGAAGATGGCGCCGAGGCCGGCGGTGGCGAGCATGAGGACGAACGTCTCGGGGATGTTCGGCGCGTACACCGCGACCCGGTCGCCCTGCGTGACGCCGAGCCGCCGCAGCGTCGCCTGCGCCCGGCGGACCTGCTCGCGCAACTGCGCGGCGGTCAGCGTGACCGGCTCGCGGGTCTGCGAGTAGGCGAGCACGACCGGCTCGTCGTCGGCGACGCCGGGCATCCGCAGCACGTGCTCGGCGTAGTTGAGGCGGGCGCCGGGGAACCAGTCGGCGCCGGGCATCCGCGCGTCGGGCAGCGCCGCGGTGGCCGGCTCGTGCGTGATGACCTCGAAGTGCTCCCAGATCGCCTGCCAGAACTCGGCCGGATGGTCGACCGACCACTGCCACAGTTGCCCGTAGTCCTCGAACTCCAGGCCCTGCTCGCTCGACAGCCATCGCAGGAAGGCACCGATACGGGTGCGTTCGCGGACGTCTGCAGGGGGTCGCCACAGCTCCTTCGCCATCCGACCATCTTCCTGCACGCCCGAACGATCGCTCAGTGTGGGCCACCGACATCCGCACCCGGGTTTCCGTGTGGCGGCCGCGGGTAATCGATGCGGGTATGACGCTCTCGTTGCCGCACCACCACCGCCCGCAGTGGGTCGGCCTCGCTCGCCACCGCGCTCAACGCTTCGGTGTGGTGGATGAACCGCTAGCCCCGGGCTTCTCCTGCGTGAGGTCCCGGGTGGCGCCCGGCACCGGCCGCGGCTGTGTGGCAAAGTCCACGAACTCGAAGTTCCCGGCGGTCACCTTCAGGTCCGCGCCCGTCCAGGCGCCGCCGGCGAACCGGCCCGTCGCCGCGTCGACCAGCAGGCAGTCGGCCTTCTGCGCGTCCGCCATGCAGATCACGTCGTACTGCCGGCCGCCGATGCTCGCCGTGGTGGCCTCGACTGCCAGGTCCGCGAGCGCCTGGTAGAGCGCGGCCCGCTGCTGCGCGTCGAGCAGCGGCTCGACGTAGTGGAACACCTCGTGCAGGTACTTGAAGATCATGCCGTCGGCGTTGCGGCCCGGATACGCCTTCGCGGCCCACGCCCGCCACGCCGCCGACAGCTCGTGCGCCTTCGCGGCCCCCCGCGGGAACGCGGCGACGTACTCGGCCTTCATGTTGTCCAGGCCCGGCGCCCCGAGGTGCGCGCGCGCCGTTTCCAGTGCGATCTCGTCATCGGACAGGCTGTGGTCGATGCTCTTGGGCCCGTCGTCGGAGCGACGGATGCGCAGCGCCACGCCGGTCCCAGGGTCCTGCCACACCTCGTGGATGTAGCTGCCCGTGCCGTCGATCAGGTTGTACGTCTTCACGTACAGCACCTGACCGGCCCCGATCGGCAGCGGCCCGCCGCGCTGCTGCCCGGCGATCCTGGTCAGCGCCGCGACCGCGGCGGCGTGGTCACCGCCGGCCTTCCCCGCGACCGGCGGGCGCATCGGCGCCTTCGTGCCGTGCGTGACCGGCAGGTCCACCCCCGCCGGCTGGGTCTGCGCCGGCGCGCTCTGTCCGGGTGTCTGAGCCTGCTCCTGTCGTGGCTGCGTCGTCGGTACCGCGGCCGCGGCGCCGACCACGGCGGCCACCGCCACGGCCGCCCCGGCCGTCGCCAGGATCCAGGTCCTGCGAGGTGCCGTCCGCTCCGGGATTGCGGCGCCGGCCAGCTTCCAGCGCCCCTCGGCCAGGGCGCCCTCGCGGGGCTCGTCGAGGTCGGCGCGGAACTCGCGCACGGCGGCCAGATCGTCAGTGTTCATCGGTCCTCGTCCTCCAACGCCTTGCGCATCTTGATGCGGGCCCGGTGCAGCGCCGACTGGACCGTGCCGACCGGCAGGTCCAGCGCCTCGGCGATCTCCGCGTAGGACAGTTCGGCGACCGCGAACAGCAGCAGGACGTCGCGCTGGCGCCGGGGCAGCTTCGCCAGCACCCGGGCGACCTTCCGCGACCGGCGCTGCGCGTCGGTGCGCTCCTCCGCCCGGGTCGCGTGGCTCTCCTGCACGGGGTCGACCCCCGTCCTCGCGAGGGCGCGGTAGCCGCGCACCTCGTCGCGGCGGTGCCGGTTGAGCACGTTCGTGGCGATGCCGAACAGCCACGGCAGCGGTGGCTGGTCCTGCGCGAAGGTGTGGCGGCGTTCGTACGCGATGAGGAACGTCTGCGCGACGACGTCCTCGGCCAGATCCGGACCGACCCGGCGCGCGCAGTAGCGGTACAGCGTCCGCGCGTGCCGGTCGTAGATGGCCGTGAAGCCGTCCGCGATCAAGAGGTTGCCTTCCGGGTCCACACCCCTTCTTGTCCGCACGCGCCTGTCATGTTCCCGCTACTTCTGTTCTTCCTGGCGGTGCCGCTGGATCGCCTCCCGGCGCGACAGGCGGTGCTCGCGGCGGATCTCGGCCTCGCGCCACCGGCCCTCGTTCTCGGGCGAATCGGGCACGACCGGCGGCACCGCCCGGGGCTTGCCGTCGGCGTCGACCGCGACGAACACCAGATATGCGGTCGCCACCACGACCGGCTCGGCGACCTCGTCCCACCGCTGCGCGACCAGCCGCACGCCGATCTCCATGGACGTCGTCCCGGTCCAGTTGACCTGCGCGTACGCGTGCACGAGGTCCCCGACCCGCAGTGGCTCCAGGAACAGGATCTCGTCGATCGACGCCGTCACCGCCGTGCCGCCCGAGTGCCGCGCCGCCGCCGCGCCCGCCACGTCGTCGACGAACTTCATGATCACACCGCCGTGGACCGTGCCGTAGAGATTGACGTCGACGGCGGTCATGATGCGACTCAGCGTCACCCGCGAATACGCGGTCGGTCGGCCAGTGTGCTCCTGCATTCCCCAGACGGTACGGTGCGAACCATGCGACACGTGGGAAGCCTGATCGCGGGGATGTTGATCGCCCCGATCGCGTGGCTGCTGATCGCCCTCGGCCAGCAGAAATCCACTGAAACGGTGACGAAGTGGGTGGAGCGCGGCGCCTTCGACAGCGTCGACCTCATCGTGCCCGCCGCATACCTCCTGGGCGCCGGCCTGATCCTGGGCCTCATCGCCACACTGCGCATCTCCCCCGTCGGCCCGATCGTCGCCGGCCTGGCGCTGCTCGGCACCTACGTGAGCCTCTTCATCGACCCGCTCGGCGCCCTGGACGGCCTGCCCGCCGACTACAAGCTCGCCGGCCTGACGATCAACCTGCAGCTGCCCATCCTCAACGGCACGACCGCCGTCCTGGGCATGGCCCTGCTGGTCGCCGCCGCGAGCGTCAAACGCTGGCGCGCGTGGCCCTTGACCGCCCCGGTCGTCGCCACCGGCGGCGAACCCCTCGACCCGCACGAGTTCCCCCTGGGCCAGGGCCCGACCGCGGCGCACCCCGGCTCCCGCACCACCGAGTTCCCGTCCGCCGCCGGTGCCACGTCGGTGCTGCCGCCGTATGGCGCGCAGGCCTCCTCCGGTGGCGGCAGCGGCTCTGGTACGCCGAGCTCCGGCGCCACCTCCGTCCTGCCCACCTATGGGGCCGCTCCGGCCGGTTCGCCGGGCCTGCCTTCCGACGCGACGCAGCCCGTGCCGCCGGTGGGCCGCCCCGCCGCCGGCCACCCGCCCGTGTCGCACTTCGCCGCTCCGGTGTCCGGCGCTGGGTCGTACCCGCCTCCGGTGACCTCCGCGCCCCCGGTGTCGTCCGCCCCGCCGTTCTCTGCCCCGCCGTCCTCTGCTCCACCGGCGTCTGCTCCGCCGGCGCTTTCGAAGCCGGCCGCGCCTGGGTTCGGCGCGCAGCCCCCCGCGGCGGGCGGGGCGCCGGCTCCTGGGTTCGCCGCGCAGCCCCCCGCCGGTGGGCACCCCGGCCAGCAGGGCGGCCCGGCCCCGGTCTCGGCGCCCGGCAGCAGCACCGGCCCGTCGTGGCTCACCCCGGACTCGATCGCCGCCCAGCCCTCTTCTCCCCAGCCGTCCTCCGCCCCGCCGGCCGCTGGGCAGCCCTACTCGGCGCCGCCGGCCCCCGCGCACCCCCATTCGGCGCCGCCGGCCCCTGGGCAGCCGTATCCCGCACAGCCCTTCTCGTCCCCGCCGGCCCCTGCACAGCCCCATTCAGCACCGCCAGCCCCTGGGCAGTCGTATCCCGCGCAGCCTTTTTCCGCCCCGCCGGCCCCTGGGCAGCCTCACTCGGCACCCCCGGCCCCTGGGCAGCCTTACGCGGCCCCGCTCGCCGGGCAGCCCCCGCTGACGCAGCCGTCCTCCACCGCAGCGCCGGTCGCGCAGCCGCCGGCCGCCGCTCACGGCGCCGGGACCCCGGGTGGGCAGGCCGCGCCGGCCACCCCGCCCGGCCCGTTCCCGCCGTCGCTCGGTGGCCGGGGTGGACCGCCGGCTCCGGCCGCCCCGCAGGGTTCGCCGCCGCCTGGGCCGTTCCCGCCCGGGGGCGCGCCCGCCCCTGGCTCCGCGACCCAGTTCCGCCCGGCCGCCGGCCAGGGTGCGCAGACGCCGCCGTTCGCTCCGCCGGGCGCGCCCCGTCCTGCCTCGGCACCGCCCGCGCCCCAGTTCGGCCAGCCCGCATCCGCACCGCCGGCGCCGTTCGCACCTCCCACGTCCGGCCCCGCGTCCGCACCGCCCGCACCCGGCCAGGCTTCCGCACCACCGGCCCAGTTCGGCCAGCCGGCCGGCCCCGCGCCCGCGCAGTTCGGGCAGCCCGCATCCGCACCGCCCGCACCGTTCGGGCAGCCTTCCGCCGGTCCCGCAGCCGCACCGCCCGCGCCGTTCGCACCACCGACGGCCGGTCCCGCATCGGCACCGCCCGCACCGTTCGGGCAGTCCCCCGCCGGGCCCGCATCAGCACCGCCCGCGCCATTCGCTCCGCCGGCTTCGGGACCCGCGTCGGCTCCGCCCGCGTCCGGGCCCTCGTCCGCGCCGCAGGCTTCGCCGTTCGGGCAGGCCGGGTCCGGTCCCGCGGCGTCGCCGGCGGCACCGCAGTTCTCCGCACCCGCGTCCGCACCGTCCGCGCCACAGTTCGGGCAGCCCGCGGCCGGGTCCGCATCCGCACCGCAGTTCTCCGGGCCGGCGTCCGCGCCTCCTGCGGCCGGGCCTGCTTCCGCACCGCCTGCGCCGCAGTTCGGGCACACCGCAGCCGGGCCCGCGTCAGCACCGCCGTCGGCCGGTCCCGCCTCAGCGCCACCCGCGACTGGGCCGGCATCCGCACCGCCCGCAGCGCAGTTCGGGCACACCGCCGGTCCCGCGTCGGCACCGCCCGCTGCCGGGCCTGCATCCGCACCGCCCGCGGCCGGGCCTGCCTCCGCGCCGCCCGCGGCCGGGGGCACGCCTTGGGCCGGGGCGCCCGGCGGGTTGGCGGAGGGCGGCGACGAGTTGCCGACCCGGCCGTTGGGCGCGCCTGTCACGCCGCACGAGGGTGGGGGGCCGTTGCGTCCTGCGTCCGAGTCGGTGGCTCCCTCGCCGCAGGTGCCGCAGACCAGGTACGGGCGGCCCAGCGCGAGCGAGCCGGCCACCGAGCCGTTCGGCATCACGCAGCAGACGCCGGCCGCCGGCAGTGGTGAGGCGTTGCCGTCGCGGGCGGCGCGGCCCGACGGCGTGCGGGAGACGTCGATCCTGGCGGGGCCGTCGTTCGACGGGTTCAGCGCCGGGCGGCGGGGCGTCCGCGAGGAGGAGACCGAAGCGCTCCACCCCAACCGCCCGTCCCGGCCGCGGCACGCCGCGCAGAACGAGACTGGTGAGCACCCGACCGTCGGCGGGAGCGTCGACGAGGGCGCGACGACCCGGTTCATGCCGATGCGGGCCACCGACCCCGTCCAGGAGCCGGCGACCGGGACGGACGCGGACCAGGACCAGCAGGCGACGACCCGCATCGGACCCGTCGACCCGGACGTGACCACCAGGCTCGGCGCGCCGAGTGCGGCGGAGCAGGCGGAGCGGCGGGCGGCGTTCGCACGGGGCGAGGCGGAGCGGCGGGCCAACGCGCAGGCCGAGCTCGAGCGGCTCACCGCCGAGCGGGCCGCCGCTTCCGAACACGGCGACGACGAGCCGCCGACGTCTCCGTGGGCCGCACCACCCCGCGACCGCACCTGAGCAGACCGCACCTGAGCAGACCGCATCTGAGCAGACCGCATCTGAGCAGACCGCACCTGAGCAGCAGGCGCACCGAGGGCCGTCACCTTTCGAGGAGGCGGCCCTCGGTCGTAATTCGGTGGCGGTGCCGGGACGAGATGCGCGACGATGCATCCGTGTGATTCGCAGGACGTGCTGACCGCCTGACCTGGACCCCGCGCAGGGGACGGGCCGGGTGACGTTCCCGTCCGCTCACACTCCCGCTGCGAGGCCACCTTGCTACGCGCTGTTTCTTTGTCCAAGCACTACGACGCCGAGCTGCTGTTCGAAGGCGTCGACTTCACCCTGAACGCCGGTGACCGGCTCGGGCTCGTCGGGCCCAACGGCGCTGGGAAGACCACGCTGCTGCGGTTGCTGACCGGGGCCGAGAAGCCGACGAGCGGGCACGTCAGCCTCGCACCGCGGCGCCGCATCGGGTACTTCGCCCAGCAGGTCCCGGATCCGGATATTTCCGTTCTCTCCTTCCTGAGCGACGGCGAAGCCGACCACCTCGCGCGCCGGATGCGGGCGCTCGAGGCACGCATGGCGGACGACGCCACGGTCCTCGAGGAGTACGGGCAGGTCCAAGAGCGCTGGCTGGCCCTGGAAGGCTGGTCGGCACCGCAGCGCCGGGCCGAGGTGCGCGAGCGGCTCGACATCGCACACCTGCCCGACGACCTGCCGGTCGGCGAGGTCAGCGGCGGCGAGCAGGCCCGGCTGATGCTCGCCCGAGTCCTGCTCGCGACGCCTGACGTGCTGATTCTCGACGAGCCGACAAACCACCTCGACGCCGCCGGCACCGCGTGGCTCGGCGGCTTCCTCGCGGCGTTCCGCGGCGCGGTCCTGGTCGTCACGCACGACCGGGCGTTCCTCGACCGCACGGTGACCCGGATCGTCGAGCTCGACGGCATCCACACCACCCCGCAGTGGTACGAGGGCGGCTACACCGACTACCGCGCCGAGAAGACCCGCCGCTGGCAGAAGCTCCTGCTCGACCACGAGGCGCAGGAGAAGTTCCGCCGCCGGCTCGAGGCCGACATCGCGAGCACCAAGGACCAGGCCCGCGGCGTCGAGGAGTCGGTACGGTCGGGGCTCGGGTCCGACAAGATCCGCCGGTACGCGAAGAAGGTCGCCAAGAAGGCCAAGGCCCGCGAACGCCGCCTGACCCGGCAACTCACCTCCGCGCGCTGGATCGCCGAGCCGTCCACCCGCCCACCGCTCACCCTCGCGTTCCCTGTGGCTCCGGAGGCCCCAGAAGCCGCGGAGTCCGTGGTGAGCGCCCGCGGGCTCACGGTCAAGCTCGGCGCGCGGCGCGTCCTGGACGACGTCTCGCTCGACGTCCACGGCCGCGTCCTCGTCACCGGCCCCAACGGCGCCGGCAAGACCACCCTGCTGCGCGCCCTGTCCGGACGGCTCCCCACCGACGCGGGCACGGTCACCACCGCCGCCGACGTCGCCGTCCTCCCCCAGACCCATGACGACCTGCGCCGCGATGACCGCACGGTGCTGGGATTCTTCCGTTCGAGGGTGCCGGTGTACGTCGATGAGGCCGAATCCCTCCTCGATGCCCACCTCTTCGGCCCCGACGAGTGGGACCGCCGCCTGCGCGACCTCAGTGCCGGTGAGCTGCGCCGGCTGCTCCTCGCCGTCATCGTCAACACCGGCGCGCAGGTCCTCTTCCTCGACGAACCCACCAACTTCCTCGACTTCGAGGCCATCGACGTCGTCGAGGAGGCGTTGCGCGCCTACCAGGGCACCCTCGTCATGATCACCCATGACGAGTACTTCGCCCGCAACGTCGGCTTCGACCACCGCTGGCACGTCACCGACGGCCACGTCCGCGCCGCATAGGTGCGGCCGGCCGATCGGATGCCCGCGTGGCCCCGGACCCCGACCAGGTGAAGGAGCGGCGGGGCAGGAACGGCACCGCGGCGACGACCGTGGTGAGGCAGGCGGCGGCGAGCACGGCGGCCAGGCGCTGGTGGGCGCCGGTCCAGTCGGGCCCGTCGACGCTGACGAAGAACGCCGCCGAGCGCGGGGCGAAGGCCAGCGCGGCGAGGGCGACCAGGACGGCGGGTGCCGCGGTGGGGCTGGCCACGCCGCGCGGCGCCAGCCGCCAGGCGAGGACGGCGGCGGCCGGGCCGAGGGCGCCGATCGCCGCCGCCTCCAGGGTCAGCGCCCGCAGCGGAAGAAGGTCACCGGTGCCGTCCTGGGCGCCGGCGAGCGTGACGGCGAGCGCCGCCGCCCACCACGCGGCCAGGACGGCACTGCCGATGGCGGTGCGGATCGCGACCCCGTGCCAGGCGGGAGCCGGCGCGGTGGCGGTGGTGGGCTTGGCGGGGTCGTCGTAGAGGAACGCCAGGCCGACGGCGGCGCAGGCGGTGGCCAGGCGCAGCAGGGCGGCCAGGTTGTCGGCCGTGAGGGTCACCGTCATCGCCGCGGGAACGCTGACGATCGCGAGACCGGCCGCCATCGCACCGAGCACCGGGCTCCAGCGGATCGCCCGGAGGGTCGGCCGGACAAGGGCGGGCCACCTCATGCCGGACCCGCCACGCGCCCCACGACCACACCACCACGGCAAGCCGCCACCGCACCGCCGCAGGAAGCCGCAACCGTGTCACTGCGGGAAGCCGCGACTGCACCGCCGCGGGAAGCCGCAACCGTGTCACTGCGGGAAGCCGCGACTGCACCGCCGCGGGAAGGGGCGACCACATCACCGCGGGAAGTGGCGACCGCGCCGCCGCGGGGAGTGCGGACGATCGGATCGACCCGGCGGCGGTCGGTGGCCGGAGGGCGGCGGCGTGGCCCGGCGGCGGTCAGGCGGTGCATACGGTGCGCTCCTCCTCGGGTTGCTCCGGGGCGATCGGCACGCCCATGAGCGCGGCGAAGCGGTCCGCCGCGGTGGCGGGGTCGGTCAGCTCGGTCCAGTGCGCGGTGACCAGGGCGCCGACCTCGGCTGGGGGCCGCCCCAGGGCGCTGAGGCCGGGCGCGGCGTCGCGGTCGGGGACGACCATGCCCATGAAGGTCGTGTCGTCCACGAAGGCGAGGGCGCCGGAGCTGGCGGCGTCCAGCTTCCGCAGCCCTCGGGCGGTCGCGGGGGTCGCCTGGCCGACGAGCCACACGAGCAGCGCGCCGCGGGCGCCGCAGACCATGCTGGAGGGGGTGAACGCGCTGCCGGTCATGAGGCGGTGCGCGGCGGCGGCGGCGAAGACTGCCTCGGAGGTGTCGTCGCCCCAGCGGGTGCCGACCGGGATCACCGCCGGGGTGCCGGCGGCCTCCGCGGCGCGCTCCCAGGCGGTGTTGCGGCCGGTCTCGTCGGCGGAGCTGCTGGTGGAGCCGCCGGTCGGGTAGCCGTGGGCCCAGACGCGCTGACGGACGGCGAGGGGTGGGCCGGTGACGGCGGGAACGGCGCGGCGGACGCCCTGCAGCACCGCCTCCCAGCCGGGGATCCAGGCCGTGAAGTCGGCGAAGGCGCAGTACGTGACGTCGCCGCGGCGGTGGCAGGCCTGCTGGACGGCGGGATTGTCGGTGGCCGTGACGGCGGCGCGGCGCAGAGCGTCGTCGGTGTGGAACTGGGCGGCGCCGGCAGCGGCCGCGACGAGCGAGACGAGCACCGCGGCCACGGTCACGGGGCGGCCGCGGGCGCCGGAGCGGAACAGGGCGGCGACGGCGACGAGACCGGCGAGGCCCGCCACGTATCCGAGGTGCCGCAGCGACGGCCGGTCGACCAGGTCGGCCGGCAGGGCGAAGGGCAGGTCGCCGAACATGACCGGCTGGAGCAGGCGCAGGGCCGCGTTGCCCCTGGCGGCGGCGACCAGGACGGTGAACGCGGCCACGGCGAAGGCGAACATCGCCAGGGGCGCCACCACGGCGGAGCGGACCAGCCTGGCGAGCAGCACGCCGGTGGCGGCGAGGAGCGCGACGAGGACCGGGATCAGGGCGAGCTCGGCCGGGTCGGGGCGGCCGGCGGCGCCGGGCAGCAGGGCGAGGGCGCCGATCCGCGCGGCGGCCAGCAGGGTGACGCCGGCCGCGTAGGGCAGCGGGGCGAGCAGGAACGCCGCGGTGCGCCACGGGTCCGGCAGGACGAGCACCGAGTAGAGGGCGTCGGTGCGGTGGCGGTGGGCGCGCAGCGCGTTGAGGTTGGCGACGACGAGGGCGCCGCCGCCGAGGATGAACAGCCCCGACAGCTGCAGGCCGACGACCTTGTCGTGGAGCACCGGATAGCGGTCGGTGGAGCCGGTGACGAGGTCGTACACCCACGGGGACACGAACAGCAGCACGGCGACGAGGGTCAGCGGGTGCCGGGCGAAGCGGACCGCCTCGATCCGGGCCAGGGCCAGCATCGCCCGGCGCCACGGCACCCGCACCGCGTCCTCGGCAGGTGCGAGCACGGCCGTCATGACGCACCGCCGACGTCGACGAGCATGAGATAGCCGTCCTCGATCGTGGGTGGGAGCAGCTCGGCACCGGGCGGCGGGTCGCCGACGTGACGGTGCAGGCCGGTGCCGGTGCGCCAGGAGGCGAGGGCGCCGGGCTCGCGGGTGGCGCTGGTCCACACCCGGCCGTCGGCGAGGGCGGCGAGGGCGGCGGGCGTGCCGGAGAAGCGGACGGTGCCACGGTCGATGACGACGACCTCGCGGCACAGGGACATGACGTCCTCGGTCTGGTGCGTCGACAGCAGCACGGCCCGGTCCTCGCCGAGGTCGGCGAAGAGCTCGCGGAAGCGCATCCGCTGCTGCGGGTCGAGCCCGACGGTCGGCTCGTCGAGGATGAGCAGGTCGGGGTCGCCGACGAGGGCGGCGGCGAGCGCGACCCGCTGGCGCATGCCGCCGGACAGCGCCTTGATGCGGGTGCGGCGCTGGTCGTCGAGGCCGACGGCGGCGAGGACCCGGCGGACCTCGGCGTGACGGTCGCCGCGGTGGGTCAGCTCCTTGAGGATCGCGACGTAGTCGACGAACTCGAACGCGGTGAAGCCCGGGTGGAAGCCGGGGTCCTGGGGCAGATACCCGAGGCGGCGCCGCACGGCGAGCCGCCCCGGCCCGGTGAGCGGGTCGTGGCCGAGGACGCGCAGCAAGCCCTCGTCGGGGTCGAGCGCGGTGGCGACGATCCGCAGGAGGGTGGTCTTGCCGGCGCCGTTGGGGCCGAGCAGCCCGGTGACGCCGGTGCCGAGGGTGAGCGTGACGCCGTCGAGGGCGGTCTTGCGCCCATACCGCAGGGTCAGGCCTTCGGCCCGCACGGCGCCGGCGGTGTCGTCGGGGCGGCGTGTTCTGGCCGCGTCGATGCTCATCGGAGCCTCCTGGAGTCGGTGTCGAAGGTCGCCGCCCGCCGGGCGAGGAGCCCGACGGCGAGTGCGACGGCGAGTGCGGTGCCGGCCTGGCCGGCGGCGGTGAAGAGGACGCCCGCCGCGGCGGCGACGAGGCCGCCCCAGCCGACGCCGGCGACGACGGCCGCGGTGACCGTGCCGAGGCGCGGGGCGAGCAGGAGCGTGAGCACCGTCAGCGCGAGCGACGGCAGGAACCAGCCGGCCGCGCCGGGGCCGGCGTCGGGCACCGCCAGGCTCGCGAGGGTGCACAGCACGGTGGTGACGGAGACGACGGCGGCGCAACGCAGCAGGAGCAGCCGGAACGACTGCATCGGCGCGACGAGGGCCACCTCATACGTGGGGTCGATGCCGGGCCCGAACGACACGGCCACGCCGAGCAGCGGCAGCAGCGGCGCGCCGGCGAGGAACACGAGCGGGTCGGCGAGCCGGGCGACCGTGGCCGTCATCGCCAGGGTCAGGGTGATCGCGACGAGCCACGACAGCCGCAGCGCCGGGGTCGCGGCGAGCAGCCTGGCGGTGTGGTCGGGCACGCGCAGCAGCAGCAGGAGCCGCTCGACCGGCCCGGGCACGGGCGCGTCGAGGGAGGCGTCGAGACGGGCCCAGCCGTCGTCGACGAGCCGCGGATCCGCGACGGCGGTGAGCCGCGAGCGGCACGCCGCGCACGCGCCGAGGTGCGCCTCCACCGACCAGAGCAGCGGCCCGGCGAGCCCGCCGCCGGCATACGCCCGCACGTCGGAGTCCTGCAGATGCCAGACATCGGAACGACCCACGCCGCCACCCCCACTCCGCTCCAAAGGCCCGCTCATGCCGTCACCTCCGCTGCGCTCCGGCGCCAGCCTGAGCCAACCTGCCATCCCGATGAGCGGGCCGAGCCGCTCCGCTGCCCGCTCATGCCGTCACCTCCGCTGCGCTCCGGCGCCAGCCTGAGCCAAACCTGCCATCCCAATGAGCGGGCCGAGCCGCTCCGCTGCCCGCTCATGCCAGCTCCTGCCGTAGTTGCCGGCGGGCCCGCATCGCCCGCGTCTTGACCGTGCCGGGCGGGATGCCGAGCAGCACCGCGGCCTCGGCGGTGGTGAGCCCGTCCAGGACCGTGGCCTGGACGACGGCGCGCAGCTCCGGGGAGAGCCGCGAAAGGGCGCCGGCGAGGTCACCGTGCTCGACGCCCCGCAGCACCTGCTCCTCGGCCGAAGGCTCCGCGGGCTCCTCACCGCCGCGGAACCTGGCGAGGAGCCGGCCGAGCCGGTGCCGGGCACTGGTGCGGCGCAGCGCGTCGACCAGGCGCCGCGAGCCGATCCGCCACAGCCAGCCGGCGACGTCGCCCTGCTCGCGGTAGCGGGCGGCGCCGCCGTGCCACAGCTCGAGGAACGTCTCCTGGACGACGTCGTCGATCAAAGTCTCATCGGCACACCGGTACCGCAGCCGCAACGTCAACCAGACGGCGTGCCGCCGATAGAACTCCTCGAACGCCGCCCTGTCCCCGGCGGCGGCCAAGGCGAGCAGATCGGCGTCAGACTGAACCCTCACACCTCATCATCGGATCGACCCCGCCGACCGGTTCACGACCACGAGAGAAACTACGGAGCGGCGTTGAGCAGATCCACCGCGCTGTGCTGGCAGCTGTGGTTGGAGGCGGTCCGCGGCCCGGCCCAGTGACTGCCGTAAGCGTCCAACGTGTCCCGATCGTTCGCATAGGCGCTGTCCGCGTTGCGCTGCAGATAGGCGTTGTAGGCCCCGACGGCGGCCGCGTTCAGCACGCCCAGGCCGCGCACGGCGGCGCCCTTGAACGAGACCCCGTCCCCGGCGCAGGTGCTGCTCTCGTTCGGCTCACGCAGGATGCCGCCCGGCGACAGATACGTGCTCGCGACCAGCGCGTCCCCGATCCGCCGCGCCGTGGCCAGGGCGGCGGCGTCGCCCGTGAGGCGGTTGAGCTGCACCAACGCGTTCATCAGCACGCCCTGGTTGTAGGTCCACGTGACGGACCCGTTGTTGCGGCAGGTGCTGAGGCTGATCCCGTCGTTGACGAGGTTCGACCCGTTGAGCATCCCGGTGCTCTGGAACCACGTCCAGCCCGCCTGCGCCCGCCCCCGATAGACCGTGTCGCCCGGGATGCGCAGCGACAGCGCCGCGTTGAGCTGGATGTAGAGGCTGTTCTCGATGGCGTTCTTGACCAGCCGGTCCGTCTTCCACCAGACCCCGCCGCCGCAGCGGGTGTCCCAGTAGGCGTACATGTGGTCGGCGCCGGCCCGGGCGGTGTTCAGGTAGCGGCTGTCGCCGGTCGCGTCGTAGGCGGCCACCCACGCCAGAGCCCACCAGCCCGTGTCGTCGAGGTACTCGTTGCGGAACTGGCCGAGCTTGGCGTTGACCTGCTTGTCGTAGGTGTTGGCGATGGCGTACCGGTAGCTGCCCATCCCCGACCGGCGACTGTTGTCGATGACGGCCGTGAGCGCGTTCGCCGAGGTCCACCAGTCGTTGTTGCCGAACAACCCCGTCGGGAGGTTGTACTGCATCATGAGGGCGGTGGCGGCCGCGGTACGCCGGTCCCACGCGTTCCAGGTGCTGCGGGTCCACGCCGTGCAGGTCAGTTCGGGGCGGTCACCGGCCTTGCCGCAGGCGCGCAGCGCGCCGACCCCGTTCGCCGCCCAGTTGTCGACGTTGAACTGCGCGGTCCGCCGCGCGGTGGCGCCGGCGGGCACGGTGGCGTAGCCGATGCGGCTGTCGACCCAGGTGCGGCCGCCGTCGAAGGACCGGTCCATCCAGACCTCGTCGCCGGCCTTGCCGTTGTCGAGGCTCGCCCAGGCCATCGCGTCGGTGTCGTTGAGATGCATGGTGAAGCGCCGCCCGTACAGGGTGCTGCTCACCGTCTGCCGGTCCGAGGGGGCGAGCGCGGCGTCGCGCCCGTCGCAGTAACGGTTGCAGACGACGGTCGCGGCCTCGGCGGTCGAGGGAACGGCCACCACGGCGGCAAAGACCAACGCAACAGCAACAAGCACACGCACGGCGGCCTCCGAACCTGGCAAAGGGCCCGGACCGCCATCCGGTTTTCATCGACGATCCTCCACGCATGCAGTTCTGTCAACTCTTGACACAACCAGATCACGCGGAGAGACTCGCCACAGCCGTCAATGCCCGAACCCCCGGGAGCCCCCGCATGCGCCGGATCCTCGTGCTCGCCGCCGTCCTGGTGAGCTGCATCGCCGCGATCGCCGCACCTGTACAGGCCGCGGTGACCACCCGGCCGGTCAAGGTCATGCCGCTCGGCGACTCGATCACCTGGGGCGAGGGCAGCCCGACCACGTCCAGCTACCGGGCACCGCTGTACAACCGCCTCGTCGCCAACGCGGGCTACAACATCGACTTCGTCGGCTCGCAGCGGTCCGGCTCCCTGCCGGACACCGACAACGAGGGGCACTCGGGCTGGCGCATCGACCAGATCGCCGCGAGCGCCAACGGCTGGCTCGCCACCTACCAGCCCGACGTGATCCTGCTGCACATCGGCACCAACGACATGAACCAGAACTATCAGGTGGCCACGGCGCCGCAGCGGCTCGGCTCGCTCATCGACCAGATCCTCGCCGCGCGCCCCACCGCCACCGTGCTGGTCGCGAAGATCGTGCCCGCGCTCGACGCCACCATCCAGGCCCGGATCAACACGTTCAACGCCGCCGTCCCCGGCATCGTGAGCGCCCGCGGCGCGAGGGCCAGGCTGGTCGACCTGTCGACGCTCGCGGCGTCCGACCTCAACGACACGCTGCACCCCAACGACTCCGGCTACGCCAAGATGGCCACGCGCTGGTACACGGCCCTGGAGCCGGTGCTCGGCGACGGCCGCGACTGGCCGCTGCTGCGGGCCCCGTTCGAGCCGAGCGACCCCGCGCCGACCTGGCTGGACAGCGCCGGCGCGGCCATCGGCGTCGGCGGCTACTGCTGCGCCCTGACCGCGATGGAGTCCTCCCCGCGCGCCGAGCTGGCCCGCAGCGGCAGCGCCGCGCTGATGTACTCCGGCGCCGACAACTCCGCCACCCAGTCCTACTCCTACCAGCGGATCCTCGCCACGGACCTGCCGGTCGGCGCGGCCACGACGCTGTCCTACTGGATCTACCCGCAGCAGGCCACCGGCACGTTCGTCGCGGTCGACCTGCAGTTCAGCGACGGCTCCGCGCTGCGTGACTCCGGCGCCGTCGACCAGTACGGCGTCCGCGCCCACCCGCAGTTCCAGGGCGAGGGCGGCCACCTCGTGGTCAACCAGTGGAACCTGGTGCGGGTCAGCCTCGGCGGGCTCGCCGGCCGCACGATCACCCGCGTCGACGTCGGCTTCGACCGCCCGACCGGCACCGGACCGTTCCGCGGCTACGTCGACGACATCGCGATCACCGACGAGGGCGGCGCCGACCCGGGCGTGAACCTGGCCCGCGGCGCCACCGTCACCGGCAGCGCCGCCTGCGTCGCGGCGGAGGCCCCGGCGAAGGCCGTCGACGGCGTGATCACCGGCAACAGCAAGTGGTGCAGCGGCGCCGCCGGCGCCACCCTGCAGGCCGACCTCGGCGCCGCCAGGACCGTGCGCCGGTTCGTGGTCCGGCACGCCTCCTCCGGCGGCGAGCCGCAGGCGCTGAACACCCGCGCGTTCACCATCCAGGTGAGCACCGACGGCGCGACGTGGACGACCGCGGTGACCGTCACCGCCAACACCGACGGCGTCACCAGCCACCGGGTCGGCCCGCTGACCGCCCGCTACGTGCGCCTGGTCGTCACCACCCCGACCCAGACCACCGACCCCGCGACCCGCATCTACGAGCTGGAGGTCGAGGGCGCTTAGGCGCCGCCGTAGCCGGAGGCGGTGTCCTCCTCGTCGTCGATGACGAACGAAGGGCCGAGCCGGTCGGCGAGCACCCGCGGGTCGAGCAGCGCCCAGCGGGTGCCGCCGACCGAGCGCAGGTAGGCGAAGTCCGCGCCCCACCAGCCCGGCTCGTACGCCACGACATCCACCCGCTCGCCGACGAAGCGCAGCCGGACCTGGTCCGCGACGACCCCCGACTCGTCCGCCAGGTTGGATCCGCGGACGGTCAGCACGGCCAGCAGGCCGCCGTCGTCCTCACGCCAGGCTCTCAGCCGGCCGGCGCGACGCATCTCGCCGCAGCCTGCCACGTGCACCGTGTAGGCGAAGTCATGCTGGTCACACACCAACATCGCACTCACAAACATCGATGCTACACGCCGCGGCGCCTAGCGCATGCCGCGATAGACGCCACGGAGCCGGTCGAGGCGCTGGCGCTGCTCGTAGGTGGCGCCGAGCGTGATGAGCAGCAGGCCCGTGCCGCCGAAGAGCAGCAGCAGCATCCAGACGGGCAGCCCGATGCGCAGCAGCTCGTTGACGGTGGCGATGATCGTCACCGCGGAGCCGACCGCGACCGGCGCCTTCTGCTGCCGGACCGCGCCGATCGCGACGGTGATGACGCCGGCGAGGATCAGCAGGACGCGGCGCAGCTCCGGGGAGTTCTCGTTGGCGATCGCGAGCGCGAGGCTCGGCGCGAAGCCCGCGACGAGGGCCGGCCCGTAGGCGAGCCAGCTGCCCAGCTCCGGGCGGCGGCGGATCTCCAGGAGCCCGGTGATGAGCGCGAGCACCGCGAAGGGCAGCGTGTACGCCTCGATCAGGGCCACCTTGACCGTGATCAGCAGCAGCCAGATCGCGATCAGTTCGGCGACGGACGCGGCGATGATGAGGATGACCCGCTGCTGGCCGCTGCGCCCCTTGCGAGCCGCGGACAGGCCGAGGACCGCGCCGAGGGCGGTGAGGGCGGCCGCGGTGTGCGCGGCCGAGCCGAGGGTGAGCAGGACCGCGACGACCGCGCCGGCGTAGCCGGCCGCCTCGATCGTCATCGCCTCCCGGTTGATGCTGTTGCCCGGCCGCAGCCGCGGCAGCGCGGCACCCAGCACGAGCAGCATCGTCGCGACGATCAGCAGCGGAAACGCGCACTGCCGCAGCGGCAGGCCGGCGGCGAGCCCGGCCGCGAGGGCGAAGCCCTGCGCGGTCGACGCCGCGACGTGCCAGCCGAGCATCCGGCCGTTGGGTGTGCGCCCCCAGATGCCGGCGACCGCGCCGACGACGATCGAGCCGGCCAGCCACGTCAGCGTCTGCTGCTTGGTGGCGAGGCTGCCCGCGCCGCCCGCCCCGGCGGCGAGCACGGCGATGACGAAGACGAGCCGGCGGGCGATGATGAGCATCCGGCCGTCGGAGCTGTCGGCCTCCGGCGGGATCGTCAGGGCCAGGCCGAGCCCGGCGATCGTGGCGACCAGCAGCGCCGCCGTCGGCTGCCACGGCCACGGCGCGTGCAGCGCCGCCGGCGCGATCAGCATGGTCAGCGCGGCGCTGGGCACGACGATCGCGACGGCGCGACCGGCGACGGCCTGCCCCGAGCCGCCGAGACCGACCGCCATGAGCGCGCCGGCGATGGTGAGCAGCGCCGCGGCGAGCACGTGGGTGCCGTTGCCCGCGAAGCGGCCGAGCTCGCCGAGGTCGGACGCGGTCTGCGCGGTGCCCGTCCAGGGGCGCTGGATCCACTTGTACGGTCCGGCCAACGCCGCGTACACCGCCGGCGCCACGAACACGACGACGATGAGCGCGGGCAGGCCGGCCGCCGCGGCGACGCCGACGGTGTACCCGCGGGGTGCCCGGACCTGCCGCCACCGGCCGGGCGTGCCGGCGTTGTCCGGGCGGAAGCCGGACATCGGCACCCACGCGACGCCCGGCTGCCAGGTGACCCGCAGCAGCTCGGCGAGGACCCCGAGCAGCGCCGCGGCGGCCGCGTAGACGACGGCGCCGTCGCGCTCGACGATCAGCGCCGCCACGGCCGTGGTGGTCGCGCCGCCCGCGACGCCGACGGTCACGTACGGCAGGTACCCCGGTGCCTGCTGGGCCCCGGTCGCGGCGGCGGCGAGACCGACGGCGGAGGTCGCGAGCGCGGCGATGAGCACGGTGCTGGCCTGGCCCGGGTGCAGCCCGCCCGCGGCCGCCGCGGCGGCACCCGCGAAGGCGAAGAGGGCCGCGGCGACACCGCACCCGCCGACGAACGTGAGCGGGCCGTCGGACGGGTCGCCCCGGCGGATCGCGGTGGCCCGGGCGAACCAGGCGATGGCCACGCCGCTGACCGCGAGCGCGACGAGTGTGCCCGCGGTCGCGCCGGGCCGCACGAGGCTCGCGCCGGCGGCGAACATGCCGGCCACCAGCGCGGCGCCGAGCCGCGTGTAGGCGCCGCGCCAGCCCTTCGCGGTGGCGGCCCAGGCCGCGATCCCGGTCGCGGCGATCCAGCCGATGACCATCGGGGACTGCCAGCCGAGGCCGAGCCCGACGGGGGCACCGATGGCCGCGAGGGCGGCAGCCGAGGCGGCCGTGTCGTCGCCGTACGGCTGCGGCAGTGCGATCGCGGCCGCGCCGGCGAGCAGCAGCAGCGCGATGGGGACCTGCCACCCGTACGTCGCGAGCTGCTGGGCGTTGGCCAGCCATCGGTCGTCGAGGACGGCGCGCCACGGCGGGTCCGCGGCCCGGATCACCCCGACCGCCCCGATGACGGCCAGGCTGCCGGCGAACAGGCCCGTGCAGACGCCGACGGTGGTGGCGCCGGCGACCGGGCCGCGGCGCCACTCGTCGGGCAGGGTCCGGGCGGCGACCGCGACCGCGAACACGAGCAGCGCGAGAGTCACGACCTCGATGCCGTCGGACGCGAGCGACACGGCCCTGGCCACGGCGCCGATCCCGGCGATCGTCACGGCGGCCGCCGCGGCGTCGGCGCCGGTGAATTCGGCGCCGAACGTCTGCCGGTCGTCCATCCGGGGCGCCATCCACAGCATCGCCACGGCGATCACCATGAGCAGGCCGATGACCAGGTCGATCGTGGTGGCGCCGTCCGCGCGCAGGACCGCGATCGCGACCGCGACGGTGCCGGCGGTCGCGCCGATCAGCAGCGGCGGGCTCTGCGCGCCGCGGGCGACCTGCGTGATCGCGGCGTACCCGAGCGTCACCGCGAGCGCGAGGAAGCTCATCACCAGCACGACGGTCGCGCCGCCGGGCAGGTCGCCGAAGGCGATCGCGGCACCGGCCGCGGCGGCGCCCGGCAGCGCGAAGAGGGCACCGCCGGCGCCCGCGTCGGCCACCCTGCGGGTGACGTACTCCCCCTCGGCGTCGGTGCGGTGCGGCCGGGGCAGCAGCGCGATGCCCGCGCCGGCGACGGAGATGGCGAGCAGGATCAGGGCGGTCGACGCCGGTCGGGCCAGGCCGGCCGCGGCCGCGTACAGGCCGAGGACCAGCGCGGCGCCGAGGCAGACCCACGCGGTGTGCGCCTCCCGGACCCGCATGGCGAGCGCCCCGGCGACGATCGCGCCGGCGACGGTGAGGGCGGGGATCGCCAGCCAGCTCAGGCCGAACGCGGCGGGCGCGATGAGCAGGATCAGGGCGGCGCCGACGACGGCGACGTCGGGGCGGAAGCGCTCCGGCGGGGGGACGGTGACGAAGGCGACGTCCCTGGCCCTGGTCGCCGGTGCCGCGCCGGCCCGGGGAGCGGCCGGCGACCCGGGGCGCGGGTCGTCCCAGACGCCGGTGCGCGGGCCGCTCTCCGCCCCGCCCAGCGGCCCCGGCCACAGCCCCGGCGGCGGGGCCGGCTGGGGGCGGACCTCGACCCGGCGGCGGAACATCGAGCCGATCCGTCCGGCGGGTCCGGCGGCCGAGCCGAGCGGCACGTCGACCGGCTCGGTGCGGCCGCTGAGCATGAGCACGCCCGCGGCGGTCAGCAGCAGCACCGCGAGGACGTACTGCCAGCCGTCGGCGCCGACGGCCGTGTCGACCTCCGCGCGATACGCCGTGAGGTCCGCGTCCCACACCGGCCACGCCGCCCGCAGCGGCGCGGCGAGCGCCGGCAGCACGGTGACGACGAGCAGCGCGGTGGTGGCGGCGGCCGCGACGGAGACCGCGTAGCGGGGCCCCCGGCGGGCGTCGCCAGGCAGGAACGGCACGCCGGCCGCGGCGAGCGCCACCGCGAGCGCGAGGAACAGCAGCGTGGAGCCGGGGAACGCGACGGCGCCGACCCGCGCGAACGCGGCGATGACCGCGACGGTGGCGATGCCGGCCGCGATGTCGGGCAGGACGCCGCGCCGCCAGGACAGGGAGCCGGCGACGCCGATCGCGGCGGCGACGAGGGTGACGGCGGCGGCGCGGACGGTCTCGCCGAGGGCCTCGGTGGTGGCGAGGGCGGCGGCGGCGCACAGCAGGGCCGCGCCGAACGTGACCGCGAACAGCACCCAGGCCGCGTCGCGCATCAGCGCGTCGGCGAACCGGTCGGTCTGCACGGTGTGCGGCTCGTGCTGCTCGGCGTCCTCGGCCGGGGCGGTCCCGGTGCCGTCGTCGCCGCTGCGCTCGGCCTCGATCTGCCGGATGCGGCGCTGGACCGACCGGCCGAGGGCGACGCCGAACGCCAGGTCGATGAGCGCCACGCCGGACAGGGCGAGGGACCAGCCGGCGGGGCCACGGATGGAGTCGTAGGCGAGCAGCGGCAGCACCGGCTGGAGCGCGATGAGGGTGGCGTACCGCGAGGCGATGAGGTGGCTCTGCATGCTGTACGCGGCGGCGATGCCGGCGGTCGCGGCGCAGACCAGGCCGGTGTACAGGCTGCCCTCGACCTTGTCCGCGCCCAGCAGCCCCTCGGAGCGCAGGACGTAGCCGTCGAGCAGGACGAGCAGCAGCGCGACGGACGCGACCGTCTCGGCGGTGGCGGTGAGGCCGCGCCGGACCAGCATCAGCGGCAGGGCGAGGGCGCCGGCGGTGATCAGGGCGAGCAGCAGCACCCGGCCGGCGGTGCCGATGGTGCCGAACGCGTCGGTGGTGAGGACGATCGCGGCGCCGGCGAGGAGCAGGCCGCCGAGCGCGAGGACCGACGCCTGCATGCTGGAGGTGGTCGCCTCGGGCTCGTCGGCCGGGCCGTGCGGGCCGTCGCCGCCGGGTGGGCGGCGCATCTGCGGCAGCGCCGCGAGCCGGGTCCGGGGCGGTGCCGTCCGCGTCGCGCCGACCGGTCTGCGCTCCTCGGTCTCGCCCCGGGTCTCACCCGGGGCCAGCGGGGCCCGCGGCGAGTACACCTCCTGCCCCGGCGGCACCGTCGGGCTCTGGACCTGCCGTGCGACCGGCGGCGTGCTCTCGATCTTCGCGCCGCCGGCCTTCGCGCTGCGCCCCAGCCGGGGGCGGCGGCCACGGCCGGTCTGCTCCTGGTCGATGGACTGCCGGACCTTGCGGCGCAGGGAGTCGCGCTGCGCGGAGGCGTGCGCGAGCTGGCGACGCAGCTTCTGGGTGTCGTCGGTCAGGTCGCGCTTCTTCTGCTCCAGCGACGCCACGGTGCGCTGGAACAGGGCGAGCGCGGCGGCGTCGGGGTCGTGCGGGCGGCCGCAATCGCGGCAACCGGCGCCCTCACTGGCCGGGCCACCGCACGCCGGGCACGGATACGTCTCCACGCGACTCCTCCCCCCGGGCCGCAGCCGGGGGCGGCCGCGCGTGCGGCCACCCCCGGCTGTTCACGCCCTACTGGGAAGAATGCCTTGTTTCGACGTGTCGCGAAAGCGATGCGCCCGTTCGGGAGATTCCGGCGCTTAAGCGACTGCCGGCTTGCCCATGCCGCGGTACTCCCAGCCGGCCGCGACCCAGACGGACTGGTCGAGACAGTTCCGGCCGTCGATCACCCGGCGGGCCGCGACGAGCTCGTTGAGCGAGTTGGGGTCCGCGTTGCGGAACTCCTCCCACTCCGTCAGCACGCAGATCAGGTCGGCACCGGTGACGGCGTCGGTGAGGGTCTTGGAGTACGTCACGTCGGCGACGTCGTTGCGGGCGTTGTCCATGCCCTCCGGGTCGTACACGGTGACCTCGGCGCCGGAGCGGGCCAGCTTGCGGACCACCGACAGGGCCGGCGAGTCGCGCACGTCGTCGGAGTTGGGCTTGAAGGTGGCGCCGAGCACGGTGATCCGGGTGCCGGCCAGGTCCGGGCCGGCCGGGCCGTAGCCGCGGCCGAGCAGCTCCGCGGACAGCTGGACGATCTTCTGCCGGCGGCGCTGGTTGATCAGGTCGACCTCGTGCAGGAAGCGCAGCGCCTCGCCGACGCCGAGCTCCTGGGCGCGGGCCTGGAACGCGCGGATGTCCTTGGGCAGGCAGCCGCCGCCGAAGCCGACGCCGGCCCGGAGGAACTTGTTGCCGATGCGGGCGTCGTACCCGATGGAACGGGCGAGCTGCGTCACATCGGCGCCGGCGGCCTCGCAGACCTCGGCCATCGCGTTGATGAACGAGATCTTGGTGGCGAGGAATGCGTTGGCGGCGACCTTGACCAGCTCGGCGGTCGCGAAGTCGGTGACCACGACGGGGACCTCGCGGTCCTCGGTGAGCGCCAGGTCGAACACGCCCTTGTGGGCGGCGTAGAGCATGCCGGTCGCCCAGTCGCTCTTCACGCCGAAGATGATCCGGTTGGGGCGCAGCACGTCCTCGACGGCAACGCCCTCCTGCAGGAACTCGGGGCTCCAGGCGACCTCGACGCCGAGCTCGGCCGGGGTGTGGCGGCGCACGAGCTGCTCGATCCACTCGGCGGTGCCGACCGGGACGGTCGACTTGCCGGCGATCAGCGCCTTGCGCTTGAGCAGCGGCGCGAGGTTGGTGACGGCGCTCTCGACGTGGGACAGGTCGGCGGCCATGCCGTCGGGGCGCTGGGGCGTGCCGACGCAGATGAAGTGGACGTCACCGAACTCGGCGACCTCCTCCCACGACGTCGTGAACCGCAGCCGGCCGGCGGAGAGGTTCTTGCGGAGCAGCTCGTCCAGGCCGGGCTCGTGGATCGGCACGTCGCCGCCGGACAGCTTTGAGATCTTCGCCTCGTCGACGTCGAAGCCGAGCACCTCATAGCCCAGTTCGGCGAAGCAGATGGCATAGGTCGCGCCAAGGTAGCCGGTGCCGAGGAAGGTCAGCCGCGGGCGTGGTGCGCCGGAAGGCGCGGCTACTACGGGTGGGGTGCTCGGGTACGCGATGGTCACGCCTATGTCTCCACTCTTTCCCGTTCCGCAAATACCCGCATTGCGGACATCTGTGGCGTATAGGGCTTGGTACTGCCGACGTTGCTCCGGCGAGAGTAGTCCCTCACCGGCGACCGCGCCTCCAGCTCCTTGGTTACTCATCGGTATGCTCACACTCGGATGAGCCTGAACGGTGGTTCAGGACAAGGATTTTCGGGTCTTTGGGGGATGCCGTGTTCGAGGTGTACCAGTTGCCGGAGGAGCACGCCGCGGTCCGTGAAGCGGTGCGTGCGGTGTGTGACGGCAAGGTGGCGCCCAACGCCGCCGCCGCCGACGAGACCGGTGAGTTCCCCCAGGCGTCCTACGACGCGCTGCGTGCCGCCGACTTCCACGCCCCGCACATCCCCGAGGAGTACGGCGGCGCCGGCGCCGACGCCCTCGCGACCGCCATCGTCATCGAGGAGGTCGCCCGCGCCTGCGCGTCCTCGTCGCTGATCCCCGCCGTCAACAAGCTCGGCACCATGCCCCTGCTGCTGTCCGCGTCGCCGGAGCTGAAGCAGCACTACCTGCCCTCGGTCGCCGCCGGCGACGCCATGTTCTCCTACTGCCTCTCCGAGCCCGACGCGGGCAGCGACGCCGCCGGCATGAAGACCCGCGCCGTCCTCGACGGCGACACCTGGGTCCTCAACGGCGTCAAGCGCTGGATCACCAACGCCGGCGTCAGCGAGTACTACACGGTCTTCGCCGTCACCGACCCCGCCGCCCGCTCCCGCGGCATCTCCGCCTTCGTCGTGGAGAAGTCCGACGAGGGGGTCAGCTTCGGCGCGCCGGAGCGGAAGCTCGGCATCAAGGGCTCCCCCACCCGCGAGGTGTACCTCGACAACGTCCGCATCCCCGCGGACCGCATCATCGGCGCGCCGGGCACCGGCTTCGCCACCGCCATGCAGACCCTCGACCACACCCGGGTCACCATCGCCGCCCAGGCCCTCGGCATCGCCCAGGGCGCCCTGGACTTCGCCCTCGGCTACGTCCAGGAGCGCAAGCAGTTCGGCAAGCCCATCGCCGACTTCCAGGGCATCCAGTTCATGCTCGCCGACATGGGCATGAAGCTGGAGGCCGCCCGCCAGCTCACCTACGCCGCCGCCGCGAAGTCCGAACGCGGCGACAAGGACCTCACGTACTTCGGCGCCGCCGCGAAGTGCTTCGCCTCCGACGCCGCCATGCAGATCACCACCGACGCCGTCCAGCTCCTCGGCGGCTACGGCTACACCAAGGACTTCCCCCTCGAGCGCATGATGCGCGACGCCAAGATCACCCAGATCTACGAGGGCACCAACCAGGTCCAGCGCATCGTCATGGCCCGCCAGCTTCTGCAAGGCTGATGGGTCGCGTTTTCGCAGTTCAAGTCCCATACATCAATTCATAAACATCGACATTCGCGAACCAGGCGGCGCTGAATGACAGCGATCTGCAAGCGCCGCTCAAGCGAGGACTATGCCCCACGTTTCCGCACCCCAGGACACATATGGCCACAATTGCGTTGACAGGTTCGAAGATTGGCATCCTGGGCAAATCCTGGCCTGGGCGCACGGGGATGCGAATGCATCGATAGCGCGGCGTTCGTGGGCAATGCCGCTCGATTGGAATGAAGGGCGGACAGCGGCGGTGCTCCGCCGTCACTGGCGACCGTCGACGCGGTCGGTCGACCCCGTCGTCGGTCATTCCCTGCGACTTACGTCAGGTGACACACCACTACCTTCGTCGGCGACGACCGAGCGTCATGTTGCGCGCCTTGCTGGTGAAGGCAATGCTCGGCCCAGCGCTGTCCGGCGTGGCCGTCGGACGGTGGGATCCCGAGCAGGTCACCTAGGTCGCACAAGCCCAAGTCGACAATTCGTGGCCGGGCCGATGAAACGGCTGAGCCGCCGGGAAGTCGCCTGCACAGCGGCACCAATCGGTCGACTCAATCCGCCGACTCAGGTAACACCTACTGCCGGTCGCTCTTACTCCTTGAGTCCGTCGATCCCAGCCCTCCGTAGCCCGACGTCGCGCCGGTGATCCGCCGGGCGAGCCAGAGGACCGCGGTCGGCTCGTTGGCGGCGATCGCCGGAAGGCACACTGCCAGCTTCGTGTCCGGAAGGATCCGCCGCAGGTAGTTCCGGGCCCGGGCCGTATCGCCGGCCCGGGCGGCCGTGGCGGCGAGGGCGACGACCACCTCGGACCGGCACGTTTCGTCCACCTCGGTCAGATACCGATCGGCGGTCGCCCAGTCGGCCTGCTCGGCGGCCGCGACCCCGAGCACCATGATCACGCGCGCCCGGCAGCTGTCGTCGGCCAGTTGCCGCAGTAGACCGGCCGCCGATTCCCGGTCACCGGTCCTGGCCAGATGTTCGGCAGTCATCGCCACGCTGTCGTCTCGGACGTACTCGTCGACGATCATCTGGGTGACCTCTTCGGCAGTGCCATAATCCCCGACGGCTACCGCAGCCTCGGCAATACTGAACATCGCCCGATCGCGGTAGATCTTGTCTCCGATGCGGGCCAGGACGGACCATGCCTTGTCCTGTTCCCCGGCATGGGCATACCCGCCCGCGACATCGACGAAAGCCCCTTCGCGCGCGTCCTGTCCATAGATGGTGCCGGCAGCAATGTCCGCCTCTTCGACGATGACGGCAGCCGCCGGCCCACGACCGACCGCCGCCGCGACGGCGCAAAGCGTCTTCACCCGCCACTGCGGCTCGTCGAGAGTCCTCGCAAGTCGCTCCGCCCAGGTGAGCTCCCCGGCGGCGAGAACCGTCGCCACCAGGTCAGCAGCCTCCTTCTCCCGGTCCCACCTGTCTTTGACGGCAGATAGTGCCGCCTCCGCGAGCACCGCGGTCTGCTGAGCCTGAGCCCATCCGCCGACTTCCATCATCCTGGCGCTCACCTTGATCCATGCGGAGACCCGCAGCCGGGCAGAGGTGATCCGTCCGATGACGGCGCCGGCGAGTTCTTCGCCACCCAACGGAGCGGCTGCTGCCGCGAGCGCACCCAGCAGGGTCCAACGACCGTAAGACTCCGCTCGTGTGATGTGCTCGGACTGCAGGGCAAGTCGCTCGGCGTCCGCTGGCGCACCGGGCAGCACGGAGGCGGCCATCGCCGCGAGCGCTCCGGCGCGAGTGTAGGGATGCGACAACGACAATACGATCTCCTCGGCGAGATCCAGGCGTCCCGCGACGGCCCAGGCCCGGGCCACCTCGACCCATGCGCTCTCATGTTCCTCGCCGAGAACCTGATCGGCGATCTCCACGGCCGTCTCCACCGCTCCCAACTGCCCGGCGAGTTTGATCAGATCCAGGAGTAACCAGTCATGCTCGTGCAGTTCGCCGTCAACCTCAGCGGCGACCCTCAGCGCCTCGTCCAGCAATCGACGAGCCCACGCCGGATCCGGTCGGGCGACAACGGCACGAGCTGACGCTGCCAGGGCGGTCCCACGCTCATAGGGATCCGCCAACGCCCGCGCGGTCGCGACGGCGAGCCCGATCATCCGATCGGCGAGGTCTCGCTGCTCCGAAGCGAACGCCACAGCGGAGAGCGCCGCGTACCCGAGCGACGCCTCATTCGGCTGGAGGAAATCGCGGACCATCTGCTCCGCGCGATCGGCGTGGCCCATCCCGACGAGAGTCTCCGCGACATCGGACACGTCGCGGTATGACGCCTCTTCCCAACCAGCCACCCTCTCCGCGTCTGCGACGGCCGCTTCCAGCAGAGCAGCCGCCGTGGCGACGTCGCCGATCGCATGGTGCACGGTGGCGTACCGGGCGAGAATCCGACCGCGGCTGCCCTCACACAGATCCTCCTGGGCGACGGCACCGGTCGCGAGGAGACGGGTTGCCCAGTCCCGGTCGTCGAGTTCGACGGCTCGTTCCGCGAGCAGGATGATCGCGGAACGTCGCCAGTCCGGGAAGTCGATGCCGAGCGCGATGCGTTCGGCCCGTTCGTGTTCTCCCGCTTCGATCAGCGCGGCGACGAGGTTGTGCAGCGACGCGCCTCGCCCTTCGGAGCTGGCGCCTCCGCGCGCCAGCGCCTCCGCGCGGGCCGGCTGCCCGAGCCCCACCCACACGGCCAGCAACTTCGCGGGCAGGTCCTCGTTCTGTGCGGCCAGGTCGTCACGCCGCGCGGCCACGCGGACGAGCGGCAGGAGCTCGTCGCCGCTACGGCCGGCCAGCGCGGCCTGGGCGGCGGTCACCTCGGCCACGGCGAACGCGTCGCCGCCGGTCACGTCGAGCAGACGGTCGTGCCGGGCCTCGTCGGTGACCAGTTCCACGAGGCGGGTGAGATCCGGAGTCGCCGCCAGCATCGACTCGTAGCCGTGCAGCAGGTAGTAGGGCGTTCCAGCAGGCCACCCCCGGTCCTGGTAGGACTGCGCCCAGTCGTGGATCCGTTGCCGGTACGTGTCCCGCGCCGCCCCGAACCGCTGCACCGCTTCGACCGCGAGCGTCTCGTGCGCGAACAGCAAGGCGCCCGCCTCACGCCCGGAGCGCACGCCTACTGTCCGGCCGAGGACCCCAGCCAGCAAGGGCTCCAGCTCATACGGCGGGTGACCACTCAGCTCGGCCAGGTCAGCAACGGTCAGCCCACCCCCGGACGCGGTGAGGAGACCCAGCACGCCCCGTCCGGCACCGTCGGAGGCGAGCTGTTCGTGCAATTCCTGCCGGGCCAGCCGGCCCAGGTCACGGGCGTACGGGGACACTGTCAGGTGGTGCGGACGGCACAACCGCAGGGGATGGTGTGTCGGGACGTCGTCAGGCAGCTCGGGTGACGGCCGGCTCGCCACCACGACCCGCAGCCCGGGCATCGGCTCGGCGGGCAGCAACGCCGCGACACTGGACAGCCCGGATCCGGGCCGGACCCCGCGGTCCTCGTCCAGCCCGTCCACCACCAGCACCAGCCGCCGGCCCTGCCGTTCCGCCCGCCCGGCGGCGGTGCGCAGCAGTTTGCGCCAGTGCCCGTCCCGCGCGGGCCCGGCCGGTGGCGCCGGCTCCCGCTCGCCCAGCAGCGCCGAGAGCTGGTCCACCAGCGCCTCGACGCAGGCGGCCGCATCGGCCTGGGTGGCCAGCCGCGCGGTGACGAAGAAGCAGATCACGTCCCGATTCGGGGGCGGTTCGAGCACGAACGTCGCGAGCAGCGCCGACTTGCCCGCCCAGGGCCCGGCCTGCCACCAGAGATACGTCTGGTCACGGTCGCAGAACCGGTGCAGTTCGGCCAGCTCGTCGGCACGGTCGCGCAGTCCACCGGCAGGGGCGAAGTCGCGGACCTGTTCGATGTAGGCCGACCGCGTCCACCACATCGGAGCGGCGCTCGGCATGGCGGCCCACCCCGGCGCGTTCTCGTCGGCCGCCCGGTCCGCCAGCCATCGCGCCTGGTCCCGTGTACCCCCTTCGGCGCCAAGCGCACACGCGATCGCTTCGGCCCGGTCCGCGCTGGGCGTCCGCTCGCCCCGAAAGATCTGACTCAGGTAGCCCTTCGAGGTGGCTCTGCCCCGGTTCGGCCGGACCCGGCCGGCGATGACGTCCAGCGACGGCGAACCGGCCGCCTCGCGCAGCTGCCGCAGCAGCTTCAGCAGGTCTTCGGCGGACGCCGACGGGCCGGGCGCGACGGACTGCAGTGAGTCCATCCAGGCAGATTACCGGCGCGATGTTCGCCGCGATCGTGCGGCACATCGAGTTGGCGCAGCTCCCGATGGTTCGCTGTAAAAACGGTTCGCCCGGACGGCGGCGAACCCCCACGCCGGCGATGAGATCGATGGCGACGGCGAGAAACGCCGATCGGATCGACTCAAGGAGTGCCCATGTCCCGTAAACCGCTGTCGCTGCGGTCGACCGTGGTTCTCACCCTCGCTTCCGCACTCGGCGTCGCGGCCGGTGACCTTGCGGTCACGGTGACGACCGGCCTGGGGCACCCTGCCGGTGGCGCCGGCCGGCTGGCCGGTGCCCTCGTCGCGCTCTGGGCCGCAGGCAAGCTGGAATCTCTCATCGAGGACCGGGAGTGACGCGCAGGACGAGTAGGTCCTGATCCTGACCCAGCACGTACGTGCAAGCTCAACGGCTAGGCCCGGCCGACCTCGCCGGGTGGTGCGGTGGGGACGACGGGTCGCGTCGGCCCCACCGCGTGGGTTCGCGTCAGGCTGCGTCGTCGTCGAGGACCGTCAGCCAGGCGAAGCCGTCGCCGATCGCGGCGCCGGTGGGGGCCGAGATGGTGATCTTGTAGCGGAGCGACGCGGTGTTGGTGACCGTGTTGCCGGTGAGGGGGATCTGGATCGTCGCCTCGGTGGCGCCCTTGGGGATGGTGACCGGGAACGACAGCAGTGGCACCTGGCCGGAGGAGGAGGACCCGCTCGCGGCCGTCTGCACCTGCACGGTCGCCGCCTCCTTGAGCTTGCCGCTCAGTGACAGCCGCATCGTCGCGGTGCCGGGGCCGTTGCCTTCGGAGACCGTCGTGTCGGCGATGCTGACCAGCACCGCCGGGGTGGCGACGCCGCCGCCGACACCCGGGGTGTCGAACGCGACGTCGGACAGGTAGGCGCCGCCGGACGGGGTGGCCGGCCGGACGATCACGGAGCGGACGCTGGTCAGGTCCACCCCGGACAGCGAGGCGATCGGCAGCCGGACCGTGCGCAGCCAGGTCTTGCCGAGCCGGCTGATCCCGTTGGCCGTGTTCGTCGACGCCGGGAACGGGGTGAGCGCCGGGCTGACGTCGCCGACCCGTACGGTCGCGGTGCCGCCCGCCTTGTCGACGAGCGTGACCGCGAGGTCGACGTCGCCGGCCGCCGCCTCGTCCCGGGCCACCCGGAAGGTGAGCGCGTCGTACTTCGTGACGTTCCACTCGCCCGGGCCGAGCGCCACCCGTACCTCGGGCGACACCGACGCCGCGCTCCACTGCAGCCGCAGGACCGGGCTGACCGGCACCGACGGGGCGAACGTCGCCGGCGTCCAGTGCGGGATCTTCGAGGTCGCGGTGGTCGCCGAGCACGGGGTGTCCCCGGGGAGCACCCGCGCGGCCACGCTGTAGCAGTACGCGCCCAGGTCGAAGCCGGAGACCGAGACGTTGCCGGCCGGGCGCTCCAGCGGCGCGAGGTCCAGCCGGCGCGAGCCGGGCTGCTGGGCCTGCGCGTGGACGACGGCCCGGCCCGCCGACGGCACCGTGCCGTTCGTGCCGTCGAACAGCGGGAGGAACACCGTCTCGCCGCCCTGCACGAGCCGGAAGAAGCCGGCCATGTACGCGGTGCCGACGGCCCGCTGCTCGGCGGCGGTCAACCGGGCCGGGCTGGCGCTGCCGCACACCTCGTCGTTGGCCGGCGACCAGTCGTCGCTGGACGGCGCGACGGACACGCCGGGCGTCCACTCGGTGTTGAAGAAGTTGTGGTCGGCTCCCATGATCATGAGGGACGACCGCAGCACGTTGTCCCGCACCGAGTACCGGGTGTCGTCGTAGAAGTGCTGGCCCTGCTGGTTGGAGACGTCGCCGTCGCAGTACGGCAGCAGGACCGCCATCGGTACGTCCGGCAGCGTCGGCCGGCCGAAGTCGACCGGGGCGAGCGGCAGGACCGCCCTGATGCCGTACGGGTGCTGCCGTTCGGCGTTGAGCAGCGCGGCCTCGACCACGCCCTCGCCGCCGCGCGAGTGCCCCATCAACCCGACGTTCGACAGGTCCAGCCGGCCGGCGAGGGGGTGCCCCGCGGTCGTGGACCACTTCGCCAGCAGGTCCAGGTGGTCCATGACCAGCTGCCCGCGAGCCACGGCCCCGTTGTCGTCGGTGAAACTGGCGTCCTTGGCGTTGATGCCGTTGGCGCTGATCGACACGACCACGTAGCCGTGGGTGGCCAGGGCCTGCGCGGTTTCGGTGTACCCGAGATAGCTGTCGATCGGAATGAACCCGGCCGCGCACGGCCAATTGGTGTTGTTCGTCGCCCGGCTGACCGGGTTGTAACAGGCCGAATGGCGGCCGTGCAGGAAAATCACGACCGGGCGGGCGCCTTTCGCGCCGGCCGGTGCGTAGACCGCGGCCCGGATCTCGGCCGGCAGGTCGCTCAGCCCGGGCAGCGTCGTCGCCGTGTCGCCGAGGTCGTAGTCGATCCGCTCCACCTGGAACGGACCGGGCTGCGCCGGGTCCGTGTACAGCTGCTTCTTGAGCAGGCCCTTGGGCGTGGTGGGGGCGGCGGCGGACCGCGGCGGCGCCGCCTTGGATCCGGGCACCACCCCGTTCCAGGCGACGTCGACGCGCTGTGCGGTGGCGACGGTGGCGTCGGTGGTCTCCACGATGAGACTCAGCCCGTCGGCCGATTCCTTCGCCGCCCCGATGACGCGCCCGTCGACGGCGAGCTCCGGCACGGCGTCGCGGACCGGCAGCGGCTCGTCGAGCCGCAGCGTCACCCGCGCGCCGCCGTCGGGTAAGGCGTCGACGGTGAAGCCATTGGAGCCGATCGGCTCGTCGCCGGGGTCCGCGGCGGCGGAAGATACGAAAAGGCCTGCTGCGGCGATGCAGCCGGCGAGTATTGCGGACGGAAGCCGGACTCGACCCCGAAGGGGTGCGAAACGGACCATATGCGACTCTCCCTATTTCGCACTGAAAGCTTCAGCGCGAAATGGAAAATACGAATGACCTGTTCCAGGAGCTCGCCGATAAAGAAACGCCCGGGTTACCGCGCCGCACAGCATTGTTTCGAAGGTCACAACTGATATCAGGCAATAGGCCATCTCTCGAAATGCTGAGTGGCCGTCAGTTCATCGGGGGCGACGCGTCGTCCGTCCGGAGCCGGTTCGGGGATCGCTCGGCCGATCTGCCGGCTCGGCGGGACGGCTTATCGTGGCCCGGTGGCGCGGCTCGACTTCCGGATCCTGGGCCCGCTCGAGGCGCGGACGCCGGGCGACGAGCCGATCGACCTCGGCGCCCGCAAACAGCGCGCGGTGCTGGCGATGCTCCTGCTCGAGCCCCGCCGGGTGGTCTCGGTCGACCGGATCGTCGAGGGGCTGTGGGCCGGCGCGGCACCGGCGAGCGCGACCGGCACGATGCAGGCGTACGTCTCGCAGCTGCGCCGCGTCCTGGAGCCGGACCGGCCGCCGCGCACGCCGCCGGCGGTGCTGCTCACCCGGGATCCGGGATACCTGCTGGCGGTCGACGGCGAGCAGATCGACGCGGTGCGCTTCGCCGCCCGCGCCGAGGCCGCCCGCCAGGCCCTCGGCCGCGGCGACCTGCCCGCGGCCGAGCGGCTGCTGGGCGAGGCGCTGGGCGAGTGGCGCGGCGAGGTGCTGGCCGACCTCGCCGACGAGGCGTTCGCCGCCGCGGCCGTGGCGCACCTGCACGAGCTGCGCGACGCCGCGCACGAGGACCTGGTCGACGTCCGGCTCGGCACCGGCCGCAACGGGGCGGCGATCGCGGAGGCGCAGGCGCTGCTGGACCGCCGGCCGTTCCGCGAGCGGTCGTGGGGTCAGCTCATGCTCGCGCTGTACCGCGAGGGCCGGCAGGCCGACGCGCTGGCCGCGTTCCGCCGTGCCCGCGCGCTGCTCGACGAGGAGCTGGGGCTGCCGCCCGGGCCGGAGCTGCGCGCGCTGGAGGCGACGATCCTGCGCCACGACCCGTCCCTGACACCGCCGCCTGCCCGGGAGGCCCTGACCGTCGCCGGGACCGCCGCCGCACCGGCCCGGCATCCGGCCGAGGCCGCCACACCGGAGGCGGAACAGCAGGCCGCGGCACCGGCAGGGCACCAGGCAGCCGAGCCGCTCGTGGGGCGCGGCGGCGAGGTCCGCCGCGTCGCCGAGCGCATCGAGCTGGCCCGCGGCGGGGCCGGTGGCGTGCTGCTCGTCGCGGGCGAGGCAGGCCTGGGCAAGACCCGCCTGGCCGAGCGCGCGGCCGAGCTCGCCGGCCAGTCCGGGCTCGACGTGGCGTGGAGCCGGTGCGTCGAAACGAGCGCCACGCCGGCCTTCTGGCCGTGGACGCAGGTGCTGCGCGCCCTGCCGGAGACCGACGCCGTGCGGGACCTGCTCGACGTGCTCACCGGGCGGGGCGAGAACCGCTGGCGCGCCGAGGACCCGGACACCGCCCTGTTTCACCTGCACGAGGCGGTGGGCGACATCCTGCGCGCGCACGCCGCCGCGCGAGCGCTGCTCGTCGTCGTCGACGACCTGCACGTCGCCGACGCCTCGTCGCTGCAGCTGCTGGCGCACCTCGCGCCGGCGCTGCACCGGCTGCCGATCCTGGTGCTCGCCACGCTGCGCCCGGAGTCGGCCGACGCCGGCCCGGCGCTGCGCGAGACGCTGGCGCTGCTGGCCAACGAGCGCGGCGCCGAGCGGCTGCGGCTGGGCGCGCTGACCGCCGACGACATCGCCGAGTACACGGCTGGCTTCGCGCCCGGGTACCGGGACCGGCCCGGCGGCGCGGTCGCCGCCGCGCTGCTGGAGCGCACCGGCGGCAACCCGTTCTACCTCAAGGAGCTGCTGCGGCTGCTGGAGAGCGAGCACCCCGGCGGGTGGGGCAGCGCGCAGGCGGTGGCCGGGACCGGCGTGCCGGAGAAGGTGCGCGACGTCATCACCCGGCGCCTGTCCCGGCTGCCCGAGCGCACCCGCGCGCTGCTGGAGACCGCCGCGGTCATCGGGCGGGACGTGGACCCGCTCCTGCTGGAGGCGGCCACCGAGGACCGGGGCGAGGACGTCATGGCGGACCTCGAGCCGGCGGTCGAAGCCAGCGTGCTCCTGGAGGTGCCGGACGGCTGGGACTACCGGTTCTCCCACGCCCTCGTGCGCGACACGGTCTACGGCGGGCTGAGCCGCCTGCGGCGGGCGCGGCTGCACCGGCAGGTCGGCGAGGCGCTGGAGGCATTCGACCGCCCGGACGACCCGGACCTGCTCGGGCGGCTGGTGCACCACTTCACGATGGCCGCGCGGCTGGGCGTCGCGGAGCGCGCGGTGCGGTACGCGACCCGGGCCGCCGAGGTGGCGATGGCGCAGCTGGCCTACGACCAGGCCGCCCGGTACCTGGAGTCCGCCCTCGGCGCGCTGGACCCGACCCGCCCGGGCGCCGCCACGCAGCGGTGCCGCCTGCTGGTGGACCTCGGCGTCGCGCGGCGGGCCGCGGGCGACGTGGCAGGCACCCGCACCGTGCTCGACGAGGCGCTGACCCTGGCCCGGCAGCTCGGCGACGACGAGCTGGCGATGGACGCCGCGACACTGTTCGGCGGGGTGACCCTGTGGTTGTGGCGGCCGTACCTGACCGTCGACGAGCGCATGACCGGCATCCTGCGCGAACAGCTGGACCGGCTGGACCCGGACGACCGCTACCGTCGCGCGGTGCTGCTCGGCACGCTCGCCGTCGAGCTGTACCACAGCCCCGACCGTGAGGTCGGCGAGGCGCACGCCGCGGAGGCGGTGCGGCTGGCGCGCGAGCTCGGCGACCCCGAGCTGCTGGTGCGCACGCTGAACAACTACTGGAACGCCGCGTGGGTGCCGCACCGCGAGGCGGAGCGCCGCGCCGCGGTCGACGAGCTGCTGACGATCACGCCGCTGCCACCGACCGTCGAGGCGACCGCGCGGCTGCACCGGATGATGACCGAGGTGATCGCGGGCGACATCGCGGGATTCGACGCCGACCTGGCCCGCTGCGTGCGGCTGGTCGAGGGGATCCGCACGCCGGTGCTGCCGGCGCAGGTGCGGTATGCGCAGTCCGGTCGCGCGATGCTGGCCGGCCGCTGGACGGAGGGCGAGCGCCTGGTGGGTGAGGCGTTCGCGCTGCAGGAGCACACCAGCCTGTGGGGTGCGCAGTGGATCCGGCTGGCGTTGCTGTACACCATCCGCCGCTTCCAGGGCCGCCAGAGCGAGCTGCGCGACGAGCTGGTGCGCTGCGCCGACGAGCCGCCGTACTCGCTGCTGCGCCCGACGGCCGTGCTGGCCGCCTGCGAATCCGGCGACGAGGGCCTGGCCCGGGCGCTGGTCGAGCGTTGGGGCACGGCGCGCGAGCAGCTGTGGGGCTGGGAGTTCGTGGCGTTTCAGTGGGGCCTGATCTCGGCCCGCCTGGGCACGCCCGACCCGCGCGAGTTGTACGACGAGATCGCCCCCTTCGCCGACCGGTTCTGCACCGTCGGCAGCGGATGCGCCACCTGGGGCTCGATGCACTTCGTCCTCGCCGAACTGGCGGCCCGGCTCGGCGACCGCGACGCGGCGCTGGACCACGCCCGATCGGCCCGCGCCGCGCACGCTCGGCTCGGCGCGGCGCACCTGGTCGCGGCCAGCGACGCGCAGCTGGCGACCCTGGCGAAGCCCTAGCGGCACCCAAGCACCGGCCAAGCGGCCTCCGGCACCGTACCGGCATGACCATCGCACTGACTGATCTCCCGGTCACGGCCGGGCCCGTCTTTGTTCCCGGCGACGAGGGCTACGCGGCCGAGGTCGCGTCCTGGAACGTCGCCATCCACCACGAGCCGCACGTCGTCGTCGGCGCCACCGGCGCGCAGGACGTCGCGGCGGCGGTGCGCTGGGCCGGCACCCACGGCATGCCGGTCGCGGTCCAGGCGACCGGGCACGGCGCGGTGCGCCCGGTGACCGGCGGCCTGCTCGTCACCACCGGCCGGATGACCGCCGTCTCCGTCGACCCGGTGGCGCGCACCGCCCGCGCCGCCGCCGGCGCGCGCTGGTCGCAGGTCGTCGAGGCGGCCGCGGCACACGGCCTCGCACCGCTGAACGGCTCGTCGACGCACGTCGGTGTCGTCGGCTACACGCTCGGCGGCGGCGCCGGCCCCCTCGGCCGCCGGTACGGCTTCGCCGCCGACCACGTCCGCTCCATCGAGATCGTCACCGCCGACGGCGCGCTGCGTACCGTCGACGCCGACCACGAGGCCGATCTGTTCTGGGCGGTCCGCGGCGGCAAGGGCAACTTCGGCATCGTGACCGAGATCGAGTTCGGGCTGTTCGAGGTCGCCGGGTTCTTCGGCGGCGGCATCCACTTCCCGGGCAGCCACGCCGCCGAGGTCCTGCACGCCTACCGGGCGTGGGTGGCCGGGCTGCCGGAGGAGATGAGCACGTCGGTTGCCCTGCTGCGGCTGCCTCCGCTGCCGCTGCTGCCCGAGCCGCTGCGCGGCGCGTACGTGGCGCACCTGCGGGTGGCGTACCTCGGCACGGCCGAGGACGGCGAGGCGCTCCTCGCCCCGATGCGCGCCGCGGCGCCCGCGCTCGTCGACGACGTGTCATGGCGGCCGTACTCGGCCGTCGACTCCGTGCACCAGGACCCGGTCGACCCGCTCCCGTCCCGCGATCGCGGCGTACTGCTGGGTGAGCTGACTGCGCAGACCGTCGACCATGTGCTGGAGGTCGCCGGGCCCCAGGTGGACGTACCGCTGATGATGGTGGAGATCCGGCACCTCGGCGGCGCGTTCGCGCGGACGCCCGCCACCCCCAACGCCGTGAGCGGCCGTGGCGCGCAGTACTCGCTGTTCGCCATCGGGCCCGGGCTGCCCGAGCTGGCGCCGGTCGTCGACGAGGTCACCGACCGGCTGCTCGCCGTGGAGACGATGCCGGGCGGCCTCATGAACTTCTCCGGCCACGCCGCCCCGGAGGCGCTCCTGGCCAACTGGGCGACCGCCGACCGGGACCGGCTGCTGCGCATCAAGCGCTCCTACGACCCGACGAACGTCTTCTCCAGCGGCCAGGCCCTGGTCGGATAAAGCCCGGCCCGTCTCCGGGGTCCGTTCGGTGAACGGTGGTGCTCCCATGCGGGGAGCACCACCGGGCATGGTCAGTTCGCCGGGACGACGTCCTTGGGGCGGTCCACGTGGATGGGGACGCCGTAGTCGGACAGCTCCAGCGTGGCGAAGAACTGGCCGGACGCGACAGTCCTCTTGATCGTCGACTGCCACCAGTCCTGCATCGTCACCTTCGCGATCCGCCCGTCGGCGTTGAGGATGACGTCGCCGGAGACCCTCGTCTCCAGGGTCGGATCGGCCGGGATGCCGTGGGTCGAGTACTCGAAGTGCAGCGTCCCGTCGGGGTACTGCGTGACCGTCGCGTTCACCTGTTGCAGCGCCTTGAACAGCGTCGCCGGGTCCGGCCCGGTCGAGCCGAGAGCCCCCATGCCGTTGCCGGCCAGGGACAGGCGGTCGAACCTGCCCGGATACTGGCCGTAGCGCCCGTACACCTCGCCGCCCGGTGTCTTGTCCGGCGGCAGCGGCCCGAGGGGCGGCTCGGCGCCCATGTACCGCACCCCGTCGATGAGCAGCTCCACCGTCACCGAGTCGTCCTGCAGGCGGCGGACGTAGCCGGTGGCGGTCATCGGGTCGAACGCCCCCTCCGACTCGATGACCGTGCGCCCGTCCGCGCTGCGCATCGTCAGCTTCATCCGGTAGCTGATGTTGTCGCTGGCCGCGGCCGCCTTCTGCAGCTTGAGGGACGCCGGCGGCTCCGCCTGCACGACCGGCGGCTGCCGCTGCTCCTCCTTGCCGCCGCCCGCGCCGGTCGTCAGGCCCACGGCCAGCGCACCGGCGAGCCCGGCGACGCCCAGCGCGTACCCCGTGCGGATCACCGCGGCGCGCCGCCGGTGCCTTCTCGTCGCCCGCGCCAGGACGTCGCCGCCGCCGGTGATCCCGGCGACCTGCGCCCGCATACCGGCCGCGAGCTGCGCAGGCGGGACAGACCCCGCGAGGCGGTGGACTTGACCGTGCCGACCGAACAGCCGAGCACGTCGGCGGCCTCGGCCTCGCTGAGCTGCTCCCAGTACCGCAGCACCAGCACGGCCCGCTGCCGCGGCGGCAACTGGGCGAGCGCCTGCATCAACGCCTGCCGCAGCGCCACGGCGTCCGCACCGTCCGGCTCCCCCGGCGGCTCCGCCAGCAGCGCCACCTCCGACCGCCGCCGCACCCGCCACTGGTCGACGGCCAAGTGGTACATCGTGCGCCGTAGATACCGTTCGGGGTCCTCACGCACCCGTCCCCACGAGCGCATCAACCGCTCCAGCGCCCCCTGCAGCAGGTCTTCCCCCGCCACCTTGCTGCCCGTGAGCAGCACCGCCGTGGCGAGCAAGGCACCGCCACGCTCCGCGACGAGGGCGTCCAGTCCGTCGAAGCCGCGTCTCCAGGACACAGGCTCTCCTTTCGTCGCGGTCAAGACGACCCCCCCGGAAGGTTGAGCCGCCCCGCTGAAAATCCCGTCGCACCCCTCAGGTAAGGTTGAGAAACCGACGCGGGGTGGAGCAGCTCGGTAGCTCGCTGGGCTCATAACCCAGAGGTCGCAGGTTCAAATCCTGTCCCCGCTACAACCTTGGCGGCCCCTGCTTCGCGGCGGGGGCCGCTTGCCGTTCAGGTTTCCGCATCCCCCGCGCGAGCGGAGCTCGCTCCCCACAGGGGGAGCTTCGCTCCACCGTCGCCCCCTCAACGCCGTCGGTGGTTGCACTACTTGCGGACACGTCGGGCACGTCGACGGCTTTGCCGCGTCGCTTCGCTTGCGGACTGTGAGGGAGCTTCGCCCCCCCTGCAACCCCACACCGGCGCCGCTTGCACTGGGTGTGGACAGCACGGCCGAACGGAAATCGCTCCCCACAGTGGAGCTCGCCCCACTCTCACCCGCAAAAGCCGTCGGTGGCTGGTCCGCTCGCAGACACGTCGGGCACGTCGACGGCTTGCCGCGTCGCTTCGCTTGCGGACTGCGAGGGAGCTTCGCCCCTGCAACCCGTGCATCCCCCGCACCCCCCGACCGGCGCCAATTTGCACCGGCTGTGGACAGCACGGCCGGACGGAACTCGCTGCCACAGTGGAGCTTCGCCCCACCCTCGCCCCCTCAACACCGTCGGTGGTTGCACCACTTGCGGACACGTCGGGCACGTCGACGGACTTGCCGCGCCGCTTCGCTTGCGGTCTGCAGGGGGACTTCGACCCCTGCATGCCCCGCAACTCCGACCGGCGCCGCTTGTGGGCAGCACGGTCGAACGGAAGTCGCTCCTCACAGTGGGGCTCCGCTCCGTCTGCGCCTTCTGTACATCGGGGTGGGCTGACGGTTGGCTTCCAGTCCTGCCGCCGGCAACGGCGTCCAGGCCGGTGGTGGACGGCTCCTTCGACGTCTCGTGGCACTGCGGCGGCACCGCGGCCTTCGTTGCGCTCCATGTCCGCCGCGACGCCGGCGATGGACAGATCGCAGCTGGGTCAGTGGCTCCTTCGGCGCGCCGTAGGAGCGCTCTGTTGGCGGCTGGTTCAGCACCGTTTGCATCCAGTCCACCCCCGTTGCTGACTGGTCCCATGCGCAGTATCCATTGGGGGTACGACAGTTTCTGTGGGCCGGCGGAGGGGCTTGTCGGGGCGGGTGGATTGGTGGGGGTGGCTAGGATCTGGGGGCGTTGAGGGAGCGATGGGTTTGGATGGGGGTTGGGGTGGAGGCGCGGCGGGCGCGGGTGGTGGAGTTCTGGCAGACGGTTGAGATGTTCAGCCCGCAGAGGGTGGAAAAGGTCGACCGCGAGCAGCTTGTGTTCGGGGTGCGGGCGGGGCAGGCGTTGCCGTGGGAGCCGGGGCATGAGCTGGCGCGGCGGAGGTTGCGGGCGAACCAGGCCTGGCGGCATGTGGTGTACCTGGGGGTCTACCGGCTCGACGAGGTGTTCGAGGTGCTGGCGCGGGTGTTGGAGCCGGACCCTGACAGTTACGACGAGCGGCCGGGTGGGGAGAGTGCGTTCGCCGCGTTCGTGGTGGGTGAGGACGGGCGGGCGGTGCCCGGTTCGGAGGTGTTGTCCAGTTGTGCCTGGGCGACCGGGCGGGTGCTGGGCGAGGGGCCGGCGGCGGACTGGGTGGCGCGGTTCGAGCAGGCGTCGAGGGCGTTCGGCGAGCTGTGGCGGGAGGTGGTCACCCACGAGCCCGCCGGGCCAGAGAACGCTGAGAACCATGAAAATGCAGGGGACGACCGGCCGGCGCGGGTGCTCGGGGTCGAGGAGCTCGGCGCCTGCCTGGAGCTGGCGGTCGCGGTGGCGGGCACCGGTGACGCGCTGTCGGGGGTGGAGATCCGCGTCAGCAGTCAGATCGTGGCCCGGCGGAGCGCTGACAACGTGAGCGGGCACGAGTTCCTCAACAGCTTCATCGTGAGCGACCTGGCGCTGGTCGCCGGGCAGGTGGCGAAGGGCGACGACGGGGTCGCGCTGCGGGAGTATCTGCGGCCGGGGAGCGAGATCGCCGTCGCCGGGCGGGTGGACGTACGGGAGCGGATCGAGCACGTGTTCGCGGCGACCGCACCGGAGACGGTGCCGGCCGGGCGGTGGCCGAGCGACCCGGGGCACGCGTTGGCGTTGAGCCAGCAGCTGGCGGTCAACAGTGCGCTGGCGCTGGGCGGTACCGACGCAGACGCCGGAATCGTGGGGGTCAACGGGCCTCCGGGGACGGGCAAGACGACGATGCTGCGGGATCTGATCGCGGCGCTCGTGGTCGAGCGGGCCCGGCGGCTGGCCGCCCTGCCCGACCCGCGGCAGGCGTTCAGCGGGCGGCAGCTGCGGTGGAAGACGGGCAACTACCACCGCGTCGTGAGCGCCTGGCGGGCGGACCTGGTCGGCTTCGAGATGGTGGTGGCCTCGGCCAACAACGGCGCGGTGCAGAACGTCACGGACGAGATCCCGGCCGCCGGCGCGATCGCCGGGTGCTGGCGGGAGCGGGCGGCCGCGGTGGACTACTTCCCGCAGGTCGCCGGGGCGCTGCTGGCGGCGGAGGGTGAGGCGCCGGCGCCGGGCGCGGCGTGGGCGCTGGTGGCGGCCCGGCTCGGGAACAAGAGCAACCGCGGGCGGTTCGTCAACGCGTTCTGGTACCACACGCCGGACGACGATCCGCCCGACGAGGCGTGGTCCGGGCTGCTGGCCGTGCTCAAGGGCTACGAGCAGGACGCGCCGGAGCAGTCGTGGAAGGAGGCCGTGGCCGGCTTCCGGGCCGCCGAGGCGCGGGTGGAGGCGATCCGCGCCGAGCGGTCCAAGGCGTACGGCGCCGTCGTCGAGCGGATCGAGCTCGACCGCGAGATCGCCCGCCTGGCCGCGGCAACGCCGGTCGCGGCCGCCAGGGTCGAGGGCGCCAGGCAGCGGCGCGAGACGGCGGTGCGGGTGGAGCGCGAGCGGGCCGCGGAGGCGGAGCGGATCGCGCGGGAGCGCCGGCTGGAGGCCGAGCGGGCCGCCCTGCGGCGCCGGGAGGAGGCCGCGCGGGCCGCCGGCGAGCGCCGGGCCGAGGCCGAGCGGATCGTCGCCGGACGGGTGGCCAACGCCGAGCGCTCGCTGCGCGCGTGGGAGGCCGAGGTGGGCCGGCAGTGGCAGGTCCGGGCCGCGCACCAGCAGGCCCGGCCGGGCTGGTGGGAGTGGCTGCGGACGCTCGGCGCGGCGAACGGGCGCTGGGCGGCGCACGACCGGTGGCTCGACGCCGAGATGGGGGCCGCCCGGCGCGAGCTGGAGGTGCGGCAGGCCACGCTGGCCGCGGCGCAGCGGGACGCGGACGCGGCGTGGCGGGCCCACGAGGTCGCGAGCCGCGAGGCGGCCACGGCGACGGCGGTGCCCGCCCCGGACGTCACCCACGAGCCGCTGGTGGCCGCGCGCCGGGAGCTCGCCCGGGCCGACGAGGAGGTCACCGCGGCCAGCCGGGCCCTGGCGGCGACGGAGACCGCCTGGCACGCCGCCCGGGGCCGGCGCGCCGCCGCCGTCGACCGGCTCGCCGGCATCGCGGCCGCGCTCGGCCGGCACTTCCCGGACGACGCCTGGTGGACCGACCGCGAGCGCCGCGAGCCGGCCGCGCTGTGGACGGATCCGGAGTGGAACACGGCGCGCAGCGAGCTGTTCCTGGCCGCGCTCGCGCTGCACCGGGCGTTTCTGCGGCACGCGGCCACCGACGTACGCCGGAACCTGCAGGCGGCCATGGACGTCGTCAGCGGTGAGGCGCCACGCGACCTCGCCCGGGACGCCGCGCTCGCCGCGTGGCAGAGCCTGTTCTTCGTCGTGCCCGTGGTGTCCACGACGTTCGCCTCGTTCGCCCGGCTCTTCGGCCACCTGGGCAGGGAGTCGCTGGGCTGGCTGCTCATCGACGAGGCCGGCCAGGCGACCCCGCAGAACGCCGCCGGGGCGCTGTGGCGGTCCCGCCGCGCCGTGGTGGTCGGCGACCCGCTGCAGCTGGAGCCCGTCACCATGCTGCCGTTCCGCGCCGAGCAGGCCATCCGGGCGGAGCTCGGCGTCGACGAGGAGTGGCTGACCAGCCGCACGTCCGTGCAGCGGTTGGCCGACCGTCTCACGCCGCTGGGCACCAGCCTGCCCGCCGACGGCGACGACGAGATCTGGGTCGGCGTCCCGCTCACCGTGCACCGCCGCTGCGACCGGCCGATGTTCGACATCGTCAACGCCATCGCGTACGACGGGCTGATGATCGACGGTACCGGGACCGCGGCCCGCGACCGGTTCGCCGCCGAGTTCCCGACCCTGCCCGAATCCAAGTGGATCGACGTCGCCGGTGCCGACGCGCAAGGCCACTGGATCCCGGACGAGGGCCGCCGGCTGGACCTGGTCCTCGGCGTGCTCGACGAGGTCGGCGTCGACATGTCCGAGGTGATGGTCATCGCCCCGTTCCGGGACATCGCCCGGCAGGTCGCCGCCCGGGCCCGGCGGTTCCCGGGGCTGACCGCGGGCACCGTGCACACCGCCCAGGGCAAGCAGGCCGACGTGGTGATCCTCGTGCTCGGCGGCAACCCCGCCCGCCCCGGCGCCCGCCGGTGGGCCGCGAGCCGCCCCAACCTGCTCAATGTCGCCGTCAGCAGGGCCAAGCGCCGCCTGTACGTCATCGGCGACCGCGAGGCGTGGTCGGCGCAGCGGTACTTCAAGACGCTCTCCGCCGACCTGCCGTAAACCTCTCGAAAGGCCTGGGGTTTCCCCGGGGGTGCGACCTACGGTCGCGGCCACACCCCACCCTGGGAGGACTCCCTTGCACAGAAGACTGGGCCGTTTGGCCGCGACGCTGGCGGCGGTGGCCGTCGTGCTCAGCTCCGCCGGGACCGCGCAGGCGACCGACGGCGGCGGGGACCGGCGCCGGCCGCTGTCGGCGGTGAACCTGCCGTCCGGCGACAGGGTGCTGTTCTACCTCGGGCAGGACAGCAGCACCCTGGCGGACTTCGACACGGCGGTGCTGGACACCGACCGCGGGTTCCCGGTGCCCGCGGGCGTCACGCTGTACACGAACCTCGTCGGGGCGCCGATGAGCGGGATGTTCCAGCCGACCAACTACGGCGCCGGCGACAACGACTTCCCGGCCACGCTCAACACGTACGGCGGCGGGATCGCGGTCGGGTTGTTCCTGTCGGACCCGTCGCAGACGCCGCTGAAGGCGCTCGCCGGCACCGCCGACCAGGCGACCGTCGCGCGGTACCGCAAGTGGCTCGACGAGTTCATCACGTACTTCGACCGGACCGGACGGGACGTGTTCCTGCGGATCGGCTACGAGTTCGACGGCGCGTGGAACGCCTACGACCCGGAGCTGTACAAGGAGGCGTTCCGGTACATCGCGCGGCGCATCGACCGGCTCGGGGCGCGGCGGATCGCGACGGTGTGGCAGTCGGCGGCGTGGCCGCGGGTCGAGCAGGCGCCCTACGCGCCGACCGCCGCCGGGCACTGGGAGCAGTGGTACCCGGGCGACGAGTACGTCGACTGGGCCGGGCTGTCGCACTTCTACGGCGAGCGCTTCGACCGCTACCAGTGGGCCTGCGAGACGCCGGGCAACGTGGCCGCGACACCGCTCGCGGTGCAGGAGTCGCTGCTGAACTTCGCCCGCAAGCATCGCAAGCCGGTGTTCGTCGCCGAGTCCGCGCCGCAGGGGTTCGACCTCGGCAACCTGACCGCCGGCTGCATCTTCGTCGACCCTGCCACCGGCGGGCCGCGGGCGACCGTGCCGGTCACCGCCGAGCAGATCTGGGACACCTGGTACGCGCCGTACTTCCGGTTCATCGAGCGTAACCGCGACATCGTCCGCGGCGTCGCGTACATCAACACCGACTGGGCGAGCCAGTCGATGTGGAACTGCCAGCCCGGCGCCTGCGCCAACGGGTACTGGGGAGACAGCAGGATCCAGGCGAACCCGCTGATCCTGCGCCGTTTCCGGGCCGAGATCGCCAAGCGCCTCTACGTCCACGGCCCGGACCGCGTCCGCGGCTTCGAGCCACCGGACTTCTCCGGCCCCGGCCGCACCGAGGGCGAGTACGCGGACCTGCCGCAGGGCGGGTCGACCGGCATCGCCGTCGCCGACCCGACCGCCTCCAACGACAGGACCGCCCTGGTGTACGCCAACGGCGCGTCGATCGCCTTCGACCACGTCGGTCGCGGCCCGTCCATCGACCTGCGGTACGCCACCGTCACCGGCAACGTGCAGCTGACGGTGCTCGTCAACGGCGCCGCCAGGTGCACGCTGCGGCTGCCGAACCAGGGCAGCGCCACCGCGTGGGCGACGGTCACGATCCCGGTGCCGGTGCCCGACGACGCGGCGGTGACCCTGCGGCTGGACAGCGGCGACGTCGTCTGGGTCGACTACATCACCCCGGGGCAGCGCAGCCGCCGCTGACATCTGCCCGGCGGGGCCGAAATTGTCGTACCCGCCGGGCAGAATCAGACCCATGATGGAGTCCCGACACGTCAGCCGCAGCATCAACCGATCGGCAGGGGACGTCTACGCATACGCGGCGAACCCGGCGAACCTGCCCGCCTGGGCGCCGGGTCTGCTGAAGTCCGTCGAGTGGGTCGACGGGCAGTGGGTCGCCGACTCGGACATGGGGCGGATCCTGCTGGACTGGGCGCCGGACAACCCGTTCGGCGTCATGGACCACCACGTGACGGTGCCGTCCGGCGAGACGTTCTACAACCCGATGCGGGTCACCGCCAACGGGGCGGGCAGCGAGGTCGTGTTCAGCGTGCGCCGGCAGCCGGGCATGACGGACGAGGAGTTCGACCGGGACTGCGCGGCGGTCCAGGCCGACCTCGACGCCCTGGCGAGGATCCTGGAAAGTTAGATGCTCGCGTACGGGGGCGACTACACGCCTGAGCAGTGGCCCGAGGAGGTCTGGGCGCAGGACGTCGAGCTGATGCGGGCCGCCGGGGTCAACCTCGTCAGCGTCGGCATGTTCAGCTGGGCGCTGGTCGAGCCGGCCGAGGGGCGGCACACGTTCGAGTGGCTCGACCGGGTGCTGGACCTGCTGCACGGCGCCGGGATCCGGGTCGACCTGGGGACGCCGACCGCCGTGCCACCGCCGTGGTTCATCCGGCGGCACCCGGGCGCGCGGCTCGTCGACCGGGCCGGGCACGTGTTGGGGCAGGGCGGCCGGCAGAGCTTCTGCCCCAGCTCCCCCGACTACGCGCGGGCGTCGCGGGCGATCGCCGAGCAGCTCGCCCGGCGCTATGGCGGGCATCCGGCGCTTGCGCTGTGGCACGTCCACAACGAGTATGCCGGGGTCAACGCCCACTGCTACTGCGACACGTGCGCGGCGGCGTTCCGCGGGTGGCTGCGCGACCGGCACGGCGACCTGCCCGCGTTGAACGCCGCGTGGGGCACCGCCTTCTGGGGTCAGCGGTATGGCGACTGGGAGGAGATCGACCTGCCGCGGCTCGCGCCGACCGCCGTCAATCCCGCCCAGCAGCTGGACTTCCTGCGGTTCTGCTCCGACACGCACCTCGCCAACTACCGGCGGGAGCGCGACGCGCTGAAGCAGCACTCCCCCGGCGTCCCGGTCACCACCAACTTCATGATCGCCAACTGCAAGTGGCTGGACTACTGGAAGTGGGCGCGTGAGGTCGACGTCGTCGCCAACGACCACTACCTGACCGCCGAGCGGGACGACCGGCACGTCGAGCTGGCCATGTGTGCGGACCTCACCCGCGGGCTCGCCGGCGGCGCGCCGTGGCTGCTCATGGAGCACTCGACCGGCGCCGTCAACTGGCAGCCGCGCAACATCGCGAAGCGCCCCGGCGAGCTGGCCCGCAACAGCCTGGCGCACGTCGCCCGCGGCGCCGACGGGGTGCTGTTCTTCCAGTGGCGGGCGTCGCGGTCCGGCGCCGAGAAGTTCCACTCCGCGATGCTGCCGCAGGGCGGCACCGGCACCAGGATCTGGCGCGAGGTCACCGAGCTCGGCGAGCGGCTCGCCGGCCTGGGCGCGGTGCGCGGCACCCGGGTCGCGGCGGACGTCGCCGTCGTCTGGGACTGGGAGTCGTGGTGGGCGCTCGAGCTGGAGTGGCGGCCGTCGGTGGACCTCGCGTTCCGTGAGCGGGTCGAGGCCTACTACGGGCGGCTGTGGCGCGACCACCTGACCGTCGACTTCGTGCACCCGTCGGCCGACCTGGAGCGGTATCCGCTGGTCGTGGTGCCGTCGCTGTACCTGACGACCCCGGCCGCCGCGGCGAACCTCGACCGGTACGTGTCCGGCGGCGGGACGCTCGTCGTGTCGTACTTCTCCGGCATCGTCGACACCAACGACACCGTGCCCGACGGCCCCTACCCGGGCGCGCTGCGCGACCTGCTCGGCCTCACCGTCGAGGAGTTCCTGCCCCTGCGCGCCGGCGAGCGGGTCACCCTCAGCGACGGATCCACCGCCGACGTCTGGGCCGAGCACTTGGTCCTCGCGGGCGCGGAGACCGTGCTGTCCTATGTGGACGGACCGGCGCCGGGCGGCCCGGCCGTCACCCGCCACCGGCACGGCAGCGGCGTCGCCTGGTACGTCTCCACGCGCCCGGCCGACCTCGGCCCGCTCCTGCGGCGGGTGTATGAGGGCGCGGGGCTGCGACCCCCGCCGGATCTCCCGGACACCGTCGAGGTGGTGCGTCGGCCGCCGTTCCTGTTCGCGATCAACCACGGCGGCGCCCCGGCCGACGTGCGCGGCGTCACAGTCGAGCCCGGCG
>NZ_JBEXUD010000005.1:0-281089 GCF_040614215.1 Dactylosporangium sp. NPDC006015 | reverse complement strand
GCCGTGACGGTCATCAACGAGAGCTGACGATCAGGGCGGCCGTTCCTGTTCGCGACCGACCACGGCAGGACCCCGGCCGACGTGCGCGGCGTCACGGTCGAGCCCGGCGCCGTGACGGTCATCAACGAGAGCTGACGATCAGGGCGGCCGTTCCTGTTCGCGACCGACCACGGCAGGACCCCGGCCGACGTGCGCGGCGTCACAGCCGAGCCCGGCGCCGTGGCGTCATCGACGAGAGCTGACGATCAGGTCGGCGGCCAGCGCGGTGTAGCGGGTGGCGACGGTGGCCCAGTCGGCGCCGGCGGTGCGGCGCAGCCCTTCGGCCCGCATGCCGGCGGCCAGGTCGGGGTCGGTGAGGACGCGCTTGAGCGCGGCACCGACGGCGGCGCCGTCGCGGTGCGGCACGAGCAGGCCCGCGCCGGAGCCGAGCAGATCCACGGCGTGCGGGAACGGGGTCGCGACGACGGGCTTGCCGGCCGCGACCGCCTCGTGCAGCACCCCGGAGGACACCTGCTCGGTCGAGTCGTAGGGCAGGACGACGACGTCGGCGCGGTCGACCAGGCGGGCGAGCACCGCCGGGTCGGCGTACGAGCGCTCGAACCGGACGAGCTCCGCCACACCGAAGGCACGGACCTTCTTGTAGAGGCCCAGCCGGTAGGACTCGCCCTCCTCCGCGAGGACCTTGGGGTGGGTCTGGCCGGAGATCACGAGCCGGGGGCGCGGCGACAGGTGCCGCACCTCCCGCATCCCGGCGATCGCCCACTCGACGCCCTTGCCCGGCGCGAGCAGCCCCCACGTGAGCACCATCGGCTCACCCGACGAGCTGACCGTGCGGATCGCCGGCCGCACCAGGGCGCCGTGCGGCACCAGGTGGACCTTCGCCGGGTCGACGGTGCAGGTCTCGTGCAGGCGGGCCCGGGCCGCCTCGGTGGTCACGACGACGGCGCCGGCGAGGGACGCCACCGTCTCCAGTACCCACCGCTGGTGCTGGCTCGGCCGGCGCAGCACTGTGTGCAGCACGACGATGCTGGGCGCCCGGAGCCGGCGCAGCACCTCGAGCACCGTGTCGCCGTCGCTGCCGCCGAAGATGCCGTAGTCGTGGTTGACGACGACGGCGTCGTGCCGGTCGAGCGCGGCGGCGGCCACCTCGGCCGCGCCGTCGGCGCCCGTGAGGAGGTGCGCGATCACCTCGGGCCGGTCGGTGAAGGTCGGCGAGTCGACGGCCCGGACGACCTCGACCCGCTCGACGCCGGGCGTGGCGGCCAGCGCGGTGCTGAGCGCACCGGCGAACGCGGCAACGCCGCTCTGGGTCGGCGGATACGTGCTGAGCAGCCCGAAGGACGTGGTCACCGCGCGTCCACCTTTCGTCGGTGGGCTCGGCGCCTGGGGATGAGCGTGGCCGGACCTTCCAGGCTCACCGTACACCCGGCGCGGCCGCGGCTCCGCGGTCGGATCGTAGGGTTGAGGCATGGCCAACCGTCTCGCCGACGCGACCTCGCCGTATCTGCAGCAGCACAAGGACAACCCGGTCGACTGGTGGCAGTGGTCGCCGGAGGCGTTCGAGGAGGCACGACGCCGGGACGTTCCTGTGCTCATCTCCGTCGGCTACGCGGCGTGCCACTGGTGTCATGTGATGGCGCACGAGTCGTTCGAGCACGAGGGCGTCGCTGCGCTGGTCAACGAGCTGACGGTGCCGGTGAAGGTGGACCGGGAGGAGCGGCCGGACGTCGACGCGGTGTACATGACGGCGACGCAGGCGATGACCGGGCAGGGCGGCTGGCCGATGACGGTGTTCGCCACGCCCGACGGGGAGCCGTTCTACTGCGGCACCTACTTCCCGCGGGACGCGTTCCAGCGGCTCGTCCACGCCGTGTCGGACGCCTGGCGGACCCAGCGCGACGCGGTGCTCCAACAGAGCGCGGCGGTGGTCGACGCGATCAGGCAGGTCGCCGCGAAGCCACCCGCCGGCCCGATGCACGAGGGCGTCCTCGACGCGGCCGCGCAGAGCCTCGTGAAGGCCTACGACAAGGAGCACGGCGGGTTCGGCGGGGCGCCCAAGTTCCCCCCGCACATGAACCTGCTGTTCCTGCTGCGGCACTACCAGCGCACCCACGACGACGAGGTGCTGGGCATCGTGCGGTACACGGCCGAGCGGATGGCCCGGGGCGGGATGTATGACCAGCTCGCCGGCGGCTTCGCGCGGTACTCGGTGGACGAGACGTGGACGGTGCCGCACTTCGAGAAGATGCTCTACGACAACGCGCTGCTGCTGCGGACGTATGTGCAGCTCGACCGCATCGCCGGCGGCGGCACCGCGCGGCGGGTGGCCGGGGAGGTCGCCGACTTCCTGCGCCGCGACCTGCACGACGGCCACGGGTTCATCTCGGCGCTGGACGCCGACACCGACGGCGTCGAGGGCCTCACGTATGTGTGGACACCGAAGCAGATCGACGAGGTGCTCGGCGAGATCGACGGCGCGTGGGCGCGCTACCTGCTGGAGGTGACCGCCGACGGCACGTTCGAGCACGGCGCGTCGGTGCTGCAGCTGCCGGAGGACCCGATCAACCTGGAGCGCTGGCTCGACATCAAGCGGCGCCTGCTGGAGGCCAGGGACACCCGGCCGCAGCCCAGCCGCGACGGCAAGATCGTCGCGGCGTGGAACGGGCTGGCCATCACCGCGCTGATCGAGTTCGGCCAGGTGTACGGCGACCAGCAGGCCGTCCAGCTCGCCGTGGACACCGCGCGGTATCTGGCGGAGACCCACCTCGTCGACGGCCGCCTGCGGCGGGTGTCGCGCGACGGCGTCGCCGGCGCTCCGGCCGGCGTCCTGGAGGACTACGGCGCCGTCGCGGAGGCGTTCTGCGCGGTGCACCAGGCGACCGGCGACGGCGAGTGGCTGACCCTCGCGGGCCGGCTCCTCGACGTGGCCCTGGAGCGGTTCGCCGACCCGGCCGGCGGCTTCTTCGACACTGCCGACGACGCGGAGCAGCTGGTCAGCCGCCCCGCCGACGTGACCGACAACGCGACGCCGTCCGGCCTGTCGGCGATCGCGGCGGCGCTCGTCGCCTACTCGGCGCTGACGGCGGACGTCGCGAAGCGGGAGGCGGCGGAGCGCGCCCTGGCCACGGTCGCGATGGTGGCGGCCACCCACGGCCGGTTCACCGGTTACGCGTGCGCGGTCGGCGAGGCGCTGCTGTCCGGCCCGTACGAGATCGCGATCGCCACCCAGGACCGCCACGACCCGCTCGTCACCGCCGCCTGGTGGCACGCCCCGCCCGGCGCGGTGGTCGTCGCCGGCCCGCCGGACACGCCGGGGGTGCCGCTGCTGGAGAGCCGGATGCTGCGGGACGGCCGGCCCACGGCGTACATCTGCCGCGGCTTCGTCTGCGACGCGCCGGTCACCGAGCTGGAGGACCTGGTCTCAGGCCTCGGCTAGGAGCGCCGTTCCCCTCAGGGCGAACACGCCCTCCTTTGGCATGCTCTTGTAACGGTGTAATCATGTAATCAGCGTTGCAAGAGCAAGTGAGTAAGGGAGTAAGCAGATGCGACGAGGAGAATGGGGCCGCGGCGGCGGTCCGCGCAGCGAGCCCCCGCCCGCCACCGACGCGCCCGCCTGGATCGGCGGCGCGCTGCCCGACGGCTGGTTCACCGGACCCGCCGAGATCACCATCGACCGCGACGAGATCACCATCGTCGGCCGGCTCAGCGACCCGCCCCTCCCCGACGACGCGACCGACGCCGACCGGTCCGCCGCCGAGCAGGGCCGCATCGCCGGGTTCCGGGAGACCACCCGCGACCAGCGGATCGGCATCGCCCAGCAGCTGGAGCGGCGCTACCAGCGCAAGGTCGCGTGGGGCGTGCGGGTCGGCGAGAATCGGGAGCTGTTCACCACGTTCTCCGCGCCGGTCATGACCCGGCTGCGGCAGGCCGAGCGGCAGGTCCTGGACACCCTTGTGGACTCCGGCGTGGCCCGGTCCCGCTCGGAGGCGCTGGCCTGGTGCGTCGCCCTCGTCGGCCAGCACGCCGAGTCGTGGCTGGCCGAGCTCCGCCAGGCCATGACCCAGGTCGACGAGCTCCGCAAGCAGGGCCCGTCGGTGTGATCCGCGCCGGGCACCGCCGGGAGTGCCCGCCGGTGTGATCCGTGCCGGTCGCGGCGCCCGGGACTCGGGTGCCGCGACCGGAAAACGCTAGGCTCACCAGCCTATGGACTCGCGAACCGGACTCCCCGTCGTGGGCATGGTGGGCGGCGGCCAGCTGGCCCGCATGACCCACCAGGCCGCCATCGCCCTCGGACAGTCGCTCCGGGTGCTCGCCGTCTCCGCCGACGACGGGGCCGCGCTCGTCGCCGCCGACGTCGTCATCGGCCGGCACGATGACATCGACGCGGTGCGGGCGTTCGCGAAGGGGTGCGACGTGGTCACCTTCGACCACGAGCACGTGCCCGGCGACCTGATCCGCACGCTCGCCGCGGAGGGTGTCACGCTGCTGCCGGGGGCCGACGCCCTCCGGTACGCCCAGAACAAGCGCGACATGCGCGCCCACCTCGCGGAGCTCGGCTTCCCCGTGCCCCGCTGGACGGACGGCGACCTCCAGCAGTTCGGCGACGAGGTCGGCTGGCCGATCATCGTCAAGACCGCCACGGGTGGCTACGACGGCCGCGGCGTCTTCGTCGCCCACTCGGTCGCCGACATCCCGGACGTGGAGGGGCTGATCGGCGAGGAACGCGTCCAGCTCAAGCGGGAGCTCGCCGCCGTCGTCGCCAGGTCGCCGCTCGGCCAGGTGGCCGCCTACCCGGTGGTCGAGACCGTGCAGCAGGACGGCATCTGCGTCGAGGTGCTCGCGCCGGCGCCCGGGCTCGACGAGGACGTGGCGGTCGAGGCGCAGCGGCTCGCCATCGACATCGCCACCCGGCTCGGGGTGGTCGGCGTGCTCGCCGTGGAGTTGTTCGAGACGACGACCGGGAAGATCCTGGTCAACGAGCTGGCGATGCGCCCGCACAACTCCGCGCACTGGACGATCGAGGGCGCCAGGACCTCGCAGTTCGAGCAGCACCTGCGGGCCGTGCTCGACTACCCGATGGGTGACACCAGGCTCACCGCCCCCGCGGTCGTGATGGCCAACGTGCTCGGCGGCGCGCCCGGCGGGATGCCGATCGACGAGCGGCTGCACCACCTGTTCGCCGAGGAGCCCGGCGCCAAGGTCCACCTGTACGGCAAGCAGGTCCGGCCCGGGCGCAAGATCGGCCACGTGACGGTCCTCGGCGACGACATGGAAGACTGCCGCCGGCGCGCCGCCCGGGCCGCCCGGATCCTCGAAGAAGGGTATGTGCATTGACCGACGTCGGCATCATCATGGGCAGCGACTCCGACTGGCCCGTGATGCGGCTCGCCGCCGAGGCGCTGGACGAGTTCGGCGTGTCCTATGAGGTACGGGTCGTCTCCGCCCACCGCACGCCGCACCTGATGCTCGACTACGCCGGCGAGGCCGTCGCCCGCGGGCTGAAGGTCATCATCGCGGGGGCCGGCGGCGCGGCGCACCTGCCGGGCATGGTCGCCTCCGCCACTCCCCTGCCGGTCATCGGGGTGCCGGTACCGCTGAAATACCTCGACGGCATGGACTCGTTGATGTCGATCGTGCAGATGCCGGCCGGCATCCCCGTCGCCACCATGGCGATCGGCGGCGCCCGCAACGCCGGGCTGATGGCCGCCCGCATCCTCGCCGTCGGCGATCCCGAGCTGCTGGCGAAGGTCCGTGACTTCCAGGAGTCGCTGCGCGCGATGGTGGCGGAGAAGGACGCCGCCCTCTCCGCCACCATCGCGGGCCTCAACGCCTAGGGCGTCACGGGGCCCACGGTGCGGCCAGGTTCCAGCTGCTGTCGGCGCTGAGCGCCTGCGGCCGCTGGAACCCGGTGCCGTTGCCGGCGGAGATGTACACCTGCGACTCGAAGTGCCGCAGGTACGAGCCGGGGATGTTGATCGACTCGAACGTGACGCCGGTGCCGCCGATGCCCGGGCGGGCGCAGAACGTGGCGTCGGCGAGGAACAGCGCCGAGCCGTCGTTCACCGAGTTGCGGACCCGGCTGTCGGCGTGCCGCAGGAACTGGCCGGGGAAGTTCACCGACTCGAACGAGTAGCACGACGAGTCGGCCAGCCCGCGCCGCACCGTGTACGTGGCGTCGGCCTTCAGCAGTGCGCTGCTGCCGCCGTTCACGATCTCGGTGTAGGCGAGGCTGTCCGAGTGCCGCAGGTAGCGGTCGGTGAAGCCCCACGTGGTGACCTGCAGCGACTTGCGCACGTCGGTCTGCAGCTGCACCGAGCTGCGCCACAGCGCCGGGTTCGCCGTGTTCCAGGTCGCGTCGGCGGCGAAGCCGGACGCGGTGTCCCACGCGTTGGCGCCGCCGCTGCGCGCCAGGTAGACGTTGTCGGCGTAGTGGCGCATGTACGAGCCGGGGAAGTTGTACGACTCGAACGACGTGCCGCCCGCCGCCAGCCCGGGCCGGCTGCACCAGGTCGCGTCCGCGGCGAAGCTGCCGCCCGTGTTGGGGTCGATGCGGACGCGGAGGTTGGCGTGCCGCAGGTACTGGCCGGGGAAGTTCACGGACTCGAACGAGTAGCACCGCGGGTCGGCCAGGCCGGCCACCGTGCGGAACGACGCGTCCTGCCGCGCCCCGTCGGCGCTCGCCGAGCTGAGCACGTCGGTGCGGGCGAAGCTGTTCGAGTGCCTCAGGTAGCGGTTCGTCAGCCCGGCCGTGGTCACCTGGAACGACCTGACGTGCCCGAGGGTCATCGGCACGGCCGCGTTCAGGTTCTTCGACGCGTTGATGAGGTTGGTGTTCGCGGCGCGGACCAGGTTGGTGTCGACCTTCTGGATCCGCCGGTCGTAGGTGAGCAGCCCGTTGTACTCGCCCTCGACGTCGGTGATCTCGGTGTACACGTACGCCGACAGGCCCCGCGTCGTCATGAGCGCCTGCGTGTCGCGGATCATGCCGGTGAACCGGTCGTTGAGCTGCGCGTTGCTGAACACCTGCTCGTACGCGAAGAACTGCCCGTCCGGGCTCCACTCGTGCCCGGGCGTGCGCAGGCCGATCCCGCCGAACTCGCCGAGGACCGAGACGCGGGTCGATGACGGCAGCGGGGCGTCAGGACCGGTGTAGATGTGCCAGTCGATGATGTCGCCGGTACCGGGGTCGCCCTTGGACGCGCAGCAGTTGTAGCCACTGTGCGGGTTCACCAGGCGGGTCGGGTCGTAGTTCTTCAGGTCCGTGGTGATCCGCTGGGTGTCGGCGAGGTTCCACTCGCCCCAGCCCTCGTTGAACGGTACATAGGTGACGACCGCCGGCGAGAACCGGTGCTCGTCGATGATCTCGCGCGCCTCGGACTCCAGCTCGGCGATCTGCGCCGGCGTCCGGTTCGCGTCGAACGCCTGCGTCGACGAGATGTCCTGCCACACCAGCAGGCCCAGGCGGTCGGCATGGTAGTACCAGCGCGCGGGCTCGACCTTGATGTGCTTGCGGACCATGTTGAACCCGAGGTCCTTGTGCTTCTGCAGGTCGGAGGCGAGCGCGGCGTCGGTCGGCGCGGTGTAGAGCCCGTCGGGCCAGAAGCCCTGGTCGAGCGTGCCGGCCTGGAAGATGAACTCGCCGTTGAGGGTCGGGCGGAGCACGCCGTTGACCAGCTTCTTGCCGATCTCCCGCATCCCGAAGTAGCTCACGACCTGGTCCACGGTCGCGCCGGCGCTGTTGCGCAGCGAGACCCGCAGGTTGTACAGGAACGGGTCGTCCGGCGACCACCGGCGCGCGTTCGGCACCGGCACGCTGAACTCGGTGAACCCGCCGGTCGCGCTGCCGACGACGGTCGTGCCGTTCATCGCCTCGGCGAAGACGGTGTGCCCCGTGACGTTGCCGCGGGTGAAGACCCTGACCCGCGCGGTGTTGTTGGCCAGGTTGGCGTAGATGTCGACGGAGTAGATCGACGACACCGGCGTCGGCTCCAGCCACACCGTCTGCCAGATCCCGGACGTCGGCGTGTAGAAGATGCCGCTCGGGCTGTTGGTCTGCTTGCCGATCGGCTGCTTCTCGCCGCGGCCGTCGGTCGGGTCGTACACCCGCACGACGATCTCGTTGTTACCGCCGTTGAGCTGCGGCGTGATGTCGACCTCGAAGCGGTCGTAGCCGCCCTTGTGGGTGGTGACCTGCACCCCGTTGACCCACACGGTGGCCTCGTAGTCCACGGCGCCGAAGTGCAGCTGGACGCGCCGCCCGTTCCACCCGGCCGGCACGGTGAACGTCCGCCGGTAGAACATCAGGTCACGGTTGTCGTTGCGCATGATGCCGGACAGCGCCGACTCGACCGGGAACGGCACCAGGATCCGCTCCGGCAGCGTCTGCCCCAGCGGCGGCGCCGCGTAGCGGTTCACGTTGCCGGCGCCGTCGGTGGCGGGGTTCAGGAACTCCCACTCCCCGTTGAGCGGCTGCCACTCGTTGCGGGTCATCTGCGGCCGCGGGTACTCGGGCAGCGGGTTCGTCGTGGACACCTGGCTGGTCCACGGCGTCGTCAGCGGCGGCGTCTTCGGCACGACGGCCGAGGCCGGCGCACCCGACGCCACCAGCCCCCCGGCGACGACGGTCAGGACGGCCAGTGTGCGGGCGAGGAGATGGCGCATCGAACTCCTTCTGGCGGGAAAGAGCACGCGGAACCGGCCCGCGGCCGGTTGGCGATCGGCCGCGCGCTGGCAGCGAGCGTTGTGGCGGGCATCGACGGGCTTGGGTAGGGCCCAGGTTCCGGGAACGTAACATGAAACATTCCCGAACGGAACAGCTCACATGTGCCCACTAATCAAACAGAATCCACCATAGTTTTCGAAAGACACTTGGCACTTCCTGCCGCAAGCACTCAACGAGGCCGCTGGAGGGCCGCACTTCGCGGCTGCCGCGGCGGCCGGGACGGAGTCGTTCCGCCACAGTGGACGGTCGAACCTGACCGAGGACACCGTGCTCGCCGTGCACGGCGACGCGGGCTTCCCCGATGCGGCCGGGGACGACGGCGCCGACCTCGCCCGCCTCCATCAGCAGCCCCGACCCGCACCCGATCCAGAGCACGCGAGCGACCACGCAACCGCGCGCAGCGCCGGACAACCCCCATCGGGGTGGCCAGGGCCGAGGCCGCCGCCGCATGGCTCACCAATGGCACTGTGCCGCGCCCATTGGATGACGGTCAGCCAGCGCGCGGGGCTCCCACCGGCGAGATCACCGACAAGACGCTGCGCGCAGGCCCCTCCACCGGGTCGTCGACCCGGTCCGGACGACGGCAGGCCGTGCAATGCGGGCGGGGCTCAGGCGCGGTGGCCGTTGGGGATGGCTGCGCGGACGGCGTCCCAGGGCATGGCGGCGACGGCGCGGGTCAGGCGGGTGGACCAGGCGACGACGACGTCCAGGTCGCCGGAGCCCTCGCACAGCAGGTGCTGCCCCTCGATCCACCACGGCGGGACGGCCATGAACAGCTCGGGGACCGGGACGCGGCCGGCGAAGAGGCCCGCGAGGGCGGGGTCCGGCGCGCCGGGGGCGACCTGGCCGGCCTGGTCGAAGGCGGTGTGCGACAGATACGGCACCGGGGTGGGCAGCGGCACCATCCAGATGGTCTGCACCGGGTCGGAGCGGCGGGGTTTGCGCCGGTACCGGTCGCCGACGAGCACCGGCACGCCGTCGACGGCGCCCCTGAGCACGTCATACAGGTCGACGGACTGGGCGTGCTCCTGGACGCCGATGACGGCGCGGCCGGTCTGCGGGCCGGGGACGGGCACGGCGAGCGAGGGCAGGAACTCCCAGCCGCGCTGGGAGGCCAGCCGCTGCCGGGCGCGGGTCGGGCGCAGTGCCGGCAGGCGCCGATACGCATTGAGCACCACCGACAGGACGCCCATCTCCAGGGCGAGGACCACGGTCGCCGTCACGTACTTGTTGACCTGCGGGATCAGGGCGGCTACGGCGATCATCGTGACGAGACCGCCGATGGCGGCGAAGATCGCGCCGACGACGGCGATCCGGCCGTCGAAGCGGGTCCCGAGCAGGCCGACGGTGACGCCGATGACGAGGAAGCCGATGACCGCCGCCATCGCACCGGGCAGCCCGGCCCGGGACAGCGGGACGGCGATGGCGGCGACGAGAAGACCGCCGACGATGACGGCGAGGACCGCGATGGCGCGGTCGCTGAGGCCGACGCCGGCCGGGCCGCGGCCGACTTCCCGTCGTGCCGGCCGGATCTGGCACCGGCGGGCGACGAGCTCCGCCTCGAGCCGCTCGACGAACGCCTTGTAGTCCGTCTTGTCGGCGCCGGTGATGTCCACCGCGCGGCCGTCGAGCGTGACCAGGCCGGCTGCGGTGATCTTGTCGTCCTTGCGGGTGACGTGCATCTCGTCGATCCACGAGAACGGGGCGGCGTCGACGCTGCGGTTGCGGCTCCACACCAGGCCGTGCTCGTAGTGGTGGACGACGACGTAGGCGCCGAAGAGCCGGTAGAAGGCATAGCCCGCCGCGGCCAGGCCGGCGATCGCCAGCAGCACGACGATCAGGGCGAGCGCCTTCACCTGGAGGAACTCGATGGACGAGACGATCCAGCTGACGAGGGCGGCGGCACCGAACAGGATCGCCGAGATGACGAGGCCGGTGGCGCACTCCACCACCGGGTGGTCGCCCTTGTGCATGGCGACGTGCGCGCCGAGCTGCTGCCGCTCCGCGAGCGCGGCCACGCGTGGCGGCACGCTGACGGTCGATGCGTCCATGGTTTCCCCCGTCCTGGTCGATCGACGCAGGACGCTACGCCATGTGGCGTCCGCCCCGCGACCCCGGCCGCGTTGACTTCCGTCACGGAGTCTGTCACTGTTCTAGAACTGTCGCAACTGTTCTAGAACTCTGGGAGTGGGCATGGGCGATCTGCTGATCCGGCCGAGCCGCACGCCGTCGCGCGTCCGGCTGATGGACGACCCGGGACCGCTGGGCAGGTTCGGGGACTATGGCGGGCGTTACGTCCCCGAGTCCCTGATCCCCGCCTGCCGGCGGGTCGAGGAGGCGTTCCGGGAGGCGTGGGCCGACCCCGCGTTCCGGCACCAATTGGCCGGCCTGCTCGCCACGCACGCCGGGCGGCCGACGCCGCTGACCCCCGCGGTGCGGCTGTCCGCCGAGCTCGGCGTGACGCTGCTGCTCAAGCGGGAGGACCTCACCCACACGGGCTCACACAAAATCAATAACGTGATCGGCCAGGCGCTGCTCGCGAGCAGGATGGGGCACAAGCGGCTGATCGCCGAGACGGGCGCCGGGCAGCACGGGGTGGCGACGGCGACCGCGGCGGCGATGTTCGGCATGGCGGCGACCGTGTTCATGGGCGAGCGCGACATCGAGCGGCAGGCGCTCAACGTGTTCCGGATGCGGATGCTCGGTGCCGAGGTCGTGCCCGTCCGCACCGGCGCGAGGACGTTGAAGGACGCCACCAGCGAGGCGATGCGGCACTGGGTCGGCTCGACCGCCGACAGCTACTACTGCATGGGATCCGTGCTCGGCCCGATGCCCTATCCGTGGATGGTGCGCGAGTTCCAGCGGGTCATCGGCGACGAGGCGCGCCAGCAGTGCGCCACCGCGCTGCCCGCGGCGGTGCCCGACCACGTCGTGGCGTGCGTCGGCGGCGGGTCCAACGCGGCCGGGACCTTCGCCGGGTTCGTCGACACCACGGCGAAGCTGGTCGGGGTCGAGGCCGAGGGCGGTGCCGGCGCGACCCGCGGCAGCCTCGGCGTGCTGCACGGGGTGCGGTCGATGTTCCTGCAGGACGACGACGGCCAGGTCCTGGAGGCCCACTCGATCGCCGCGGGGCTCGACTATCCGGGCATCGGCCCCGAGCACGTGCACCTGCGGGACCTCGGCCGCGCCCGGTATGTGACGGTCAGCGACGCCGAGGTGGTCGACGCCGTCGTCCGGCTCGCCCGCACCGAGGGGATCGTGGCGGCGCTCGAGTCCGCGCACGCGGTCGCGTGGGTGATCCGCGCCGCCGCCGACGGCACGCTGCCCGCCGGCTCGACCGTCCTGCTGACCCTGTCCGGCCGCGGCGACAAGGACATCTCCGCACTGAAGGAGCTGCTGTGAAGCTGCCGACCGACCGCAAGGTCCTGATGCCGTATCTCACCGGCGGCGCCGTCGCCGAGTGGACCGACCACCTCCGGGCGCTCGTCGACAACGGTGCCGACGCGATCGAGGTCGGCCTGCCGTTCTCCGACCCGACGCTCGACGGTGCCACGATCCAGGAGGCGACCCACGCGGCCCTCACCCGGGGCGCGACGCTGCGCGGCATCCTGGCCCGCATCCCGGAGGTCGCCGGGGCCGTGCCGCTCGTCGCCAGCACGTATGCCAACCTCCTCGTCCGCGACGACGCGTTCTGCCGCGGCCTCCGCGACGCCGGTTTCGACGGGCTGATCGTCCCCGACCTGCCGCTGGAGGAGTGCGCCAAGGCGAGTGCCAAGGCAGAAGAGCATGACCTGGATCTGGTGCTGCTGGCGTCGCCCGCCACCCCGGACGAGCGCCTCGGCGAGATCGCGCGGCGCAGCCGGGGCTTCGTGTATGCGGTCACGGTGATGGGCACGACCGGCGAGCGCGAGACCCTCGCCGCGTCCGCCGGCGACTTGGCGCGCCGGCTCGCCGGCCGCTGCGACCTGCCGGTGTTGCTAGGATTCGGCATCTCCACCCCGGCCCAGGCGGCCGAGGCAGCCCGCCTCGCCGACGGTGTCGTCATCGGCGCGGCGATCATGCGCCGGGTGCTTGACGGCGCCACGCCGGCCGAGATCGGGGCCTATGTCCGGTCGATCCGGGAGGCCATGGACGAAGGGTGAGCCATCAACGCCGAGCCGCGGTATCGCAGCATCGCTGCCGACCTGGCCGAGAAGATCCGCGCCGGGGAGTATGCGCCTGGTGCGGCGCTGCCCGGGCAGCGCGACCTCAGCCACAGCTACGGCGTGACCCTGATGACGCTCCGGCAGGCACTGCGGCACCTCAGCGACGAGGGGCTGATCGTGCAGCGGGCGGGGAAGGGCACGTATGTGGCGCCGCCGCACCTGGCGTACCGGCTGGGCCCGCTGCGCAACCTCGCGGACGACCTGCGCGAGCAGGGCCTCGAGGTGCAGACCCGGGTGCTGGACCAGGCGCTGCGCCGGCCTCCGTCGCCGGTCGCGGTCTTACTGGGGGCGCCGGCGCTGCGGCTCGAGCGGGTCAGGGCGTTCGCCGGGCGGCCGGCCGTGCACCAGGTGTCGTGGGTTCGCAAGCCGTTCGGCAACCGGATCCGGGCGGCCGACTTCGCCACGGCGTCGCTGTACCTGACGCTGGCCGACGCCGGGGTGGCCGTCGCCAGGGCAAGCGAGACGATCCGGCCCGCGGTGCTGGAGGAGGAGCTGGCCGGGCACCTGCACGCCGAGGTGGGCACGCCGGTGTTCGTCAGCGAGCGGATCACCTACTCGCTGGACGACACCCCCGTCGTCGCCGACCGCGCCGTGATCCTCGGCGAGATGATGGAGATCCGGGCCACCCGAGCCGCGTCCGGCCTGTCCCTGACCTGGTCGGACGTGGCCGCCGAGGTGGTCCCCCGCCGGCAGCCGTAGCGACCGGAACGGAACACGCACAGCGACAGGCCGCGTGGTGCAGCGCCGACGCCGTCAAGCTCGTCCCGGCTGACACGGACTGATGCAGAGCCGGTGATGGCGAGCCACGGCCCGGCGCCGGCGGACGAGCGGCAAGTACACGTCCCGCATCGGTCGGCGTTGCAGCGCATCTGAGCTCGGCCAGCAGCGGCCTGTCGCGGGAGACCAGCAGCGGCCGGGTCACTGAGACCGACCAGCGGCCCTCGCGGAGGCCGACCAGCAGCCCGTTGCAGAGGCCGAGCAGCAGCGGCCGGTTGCGGAGGCCGGTCAGCGAAGATGCGGTCCCGCGGGCTGAGAAGTTCACGACGCCGGAGGTCGGCAGGGGCGGTGCCGGGGAGTCAGACGTGGCCGCGGAGGGACTCGTCGTAGATGACGGTGGGGGGTGGATTCAGCAGGTCGTGGGCGGCCTTGCTGAACGTGCTCGCGTCGCGGCGGCGGCGGAGCTCCACCGTCACCGACTCGCAGGACGCCTCGCCGTCCAGGGCGGCGACCGCGCCTGACGGGAGCAGGAACACCGGGGCGGTCGGGCCGACGGCGGTGTCCGCGGGGCGGCCCGCGATGCCGACGACGGTGGCGTTGACGACGGCCTGGCCGCGGGACAAGGTTGTCCGTTCGCCGAGGCGGATGTCGTGGGCGGCGGCGGTGCGCTCGTCGATGAGGACCTGCGCGTCGGAGGCCGGGTAGGTGCCCGAGCGCACCGCCGACCAGCGCAGGCCCGGCCGGCTGGCGGCGGTCAGCACCGTCGCGCCGTTGAGCAGGCCGCGGGAGGTGACGACGGTGACGCCGTAGAGGGTGGTGCCGCACTCGACGGCGGCGGCCTGGGGCAGGGACGCGATGCGGTCGACCTGCTTCGGCGTGAACCTGCCGACGAGGCGCACGTCCGCGTCGCCGGGCAGGTCCGTGAACTGGGTGGATTTCTCATACCGGTCGAGGACCACGAACGCCCCGACCGCGACCGCACCGATGACGAAGCCGGCGACGATCGTCCGCTCCCCGCGCATGCCGCAGACGGTACCGGAGCGGTCACCCACGGTCGGGGAGCCACGCAGGGGGCCGCCCGAGTGGGTGGCCCCCAACTGCGGAGCGGGTCAGGCCGCGCGGCCGAGGTAGCGCAGCAGGGTCACCGCCGGGCCGGCGTCGTCGGCCGGCAGGGCCGCGGCGTAGGCGCCGTAGGCCCGCAGCGGCTCGACGATCTCGCGCGCCACCGGCAGCAGCCGCTCGGCGAGGCCGTCGGACAGCGGCGACGGCTGTCCGGTCGCGACCGCGACGTCCCACGCGTGGACGGCGGCGTCCAGGCCGGCCGCCCCGGCGCCGAGCCAGCCGGCCATCTTGCCCTGCGGCAGCGGCGTGGGCGCGTCGGTCGCGTCGGCGGCGACGGTCGCCCAGGCGGCGGTGGAGGCCTGCATCGTGCGCTCGACGAAGTCCTTGAACGCGTCGAGGTCGCCGTCCAGCTCGCCCGACGGCGCGAACGGGTCGAACGTCGGCCAGCCTTCGCCGGTGATCGCGGCGGCGTAGCCGAGCTGGTCGCCCGCGGCGTGCTGGAGGACCTGGGTGACGTTCCACAGCTCGCACGGCGTCGGCAGCAGCAGGTCCGACGGGCGCAGCCCGGCGAGCACCGCCCGCAGCGCCGCGTGCGACTCGTCCAGGACGGTCCAGGTGTTCGAGCTCATCAGACACTCCCTCAACTCGGTGACTGCGACCAGTCTATCAGAACGGAATGCTCCATTCCACTACGAGACCGAAGCGAAGTGGAGGAGCCGGCGAAGCACTTCAGGCGACGTCGAGCGTGGCCTTGCGGCGGCTCTCGCGCTCGAACCAGGCGAGCAGGGCCAGGCCGACCACCACGTACAGCACGCCGAGACCCGCCTCGGCGAGCACGTCGTCGCGCACCGACGCCAGCCCCGCGCCGGCCGCGACCTCGCGGGCCGCCGCGATGCCGTGGGTCAGCGGCAGCCAGCCGGCGACGGCGGCCATCCAGTCCGGCAGCTCCGACAGCGGGACGTTGACGCCGGCGAAGACGAGCAGGACGCCGACGACCAGGTTGGACAGGACGGCCACCTCGCGGACCCGCAGCGACAGCGCCGCGTTGGCGAGGCCGAGCCCGGTGCACGCGAACGCCGACACCGCCACCACGCCGGTGAGCGGCAGCAGCGACGACGCCCTGATCGGCACGTCCAGCAGCAGCGACCCGGCGAGCAGCGCGACGAGCGCGACGGCGAGCCCGTTGACCACGACGGGCAGTGCGCGGCCGAGGAAGAGCGGGATGCGCCGCGCCGGCGAGACGAGCAGCAGGCCGAGGGTCCCCTGGCGGCGCTCGTCGCCGACGGTGATGCTCATCGCGAAGATGCAGGGGATGGCGGCATTCTGCACGGCGTTGCCGATGACGTAGTACGCGTCGTCGCCGACGCCCGCGGTGCGGCCGACATAGGCGAAGAAGAGGATCTGCGCGATCGGCCCGACGACGAACGTCGGGATCAGGATCCACGGGCTCAGCCACGAGAACAGCGCCCGGTAGCTGGTGAGCCCGCCCAGGAAGAACAGCCGCAGCGCGCTCATGACCGCACCCCGGCGGCGCCGCGGCGCTCCGCGAAGCAGCCGCTCATGTCAGCGCCAGGGTGGCGTGGCGGCGGGCGGCGTCGACGAGGCGGACCGCCAGGAGGGAGCCGACCAGGCCGTACACCACGGCAAGACCCAGACAGGCGGCCAGCGCGGGCAAGGCGTCGCGCCCCTCGGCGGCGGCACGGATCGCGTCGATGCCCCAGGTCGGCGCGAGCAGCCACGAGATCGGGCGGATCCACGCGGGCAGCAGGTCCAGGGGCACAAGGAAGCCGCTGATCAGCCAGACGGGCATCTCCAGGGCGGTGCCGAGGGCCCACGCGGTGCGATACCGCACGGACGAGACCGCGAGCAGGAACCCCAGGACGCCGATCGACACGACGGTGACCGCCGCGGCGAGCACGAACTGGACGGGCCGCTGGATGGCGAGGTCGACACCGAAGGCGAAGCGGCCCCACACGAGGGTGACGACGAGGCTGTACGCGCCGATCGTCGCCATCGACAGCGTGACCGGCAGGATCACCACGGGCAGCGGCGTCGGCGCGGCGACGAGCAGCTCGAGGGTGCCCTGCCGGCGCTCCTGCTGCAGCGCGGCCGAGGCGGTGGTGCTGGTCGAGGACCACACGCCCATGACGCTGGCGCCCACGGCGGCGCTGAGCAGCGCGGCACCCGACGCGTCGCCGTGGCGGAACATCATGAAGACGACGGTGGAGAAGAACAGCGGGTAGAGGACGCCGAGCAGCCCGTCGAAGGCGGAGCGGCTGCGCATCTTCAGCTGCAACCACCAAGCGAGCCCGATGACGCGGACGTAGGTCACGCGGCACCGACCAGCTCGACATACGCGTCCTCCAGGGTCGGCTGCCGGGTCGCCACCCGGCCGACCCTGGCGCCGGCGAGCGCGCCGAGGACCGGCTGGGCCACCTCGGCGCCGGGCTCGGCGTGCACGAGCAGGACCTGGGCCGGGCCGCGCTCGTCGATGACCAGCGAGCGGACGCCGGGCAGCGCGCGGACCCGGTCGCCGGCGCCGTCGGGCAGGCCGAAGACCTCGACCTCCACCACGTTGCCGACACTGACCTTCTGCTTGAGCTGCTCGGGCGTGCCCTCGGCGACGATGCGGCCGCCGGCGAGCACGGCGATGCGGTCGCACAGCTCGTCTGCCTCGAACATGTAGTGCGTGGTGAGCAGCACCGTGGTGCCCTGCGCGATGAGGGCCTTCACCGTCTGCCGCAGCTCGCGGGCGCCGACGGGGTCGATGCCGATGCTGGGCTCGTCGAGGAAGAGGACCTCGGGGCGGTGCAGCAGGCCGCGGGCGATGTGCAGCCGCTGGCGCATCCCGCGGGAGTAGCCCTCGACCCGCTCCTTTTCGCGGCCGGTCAGGCCGACGAGGTCGAGCAGCTCGCCGATGCGGGCGCGCTGCTCGCGGGCCGGCACCGCGTACAGCTCGGCGAAATACCGCAGGTTGTCCAGGCCGGACAGGCGCTCATACAGCCCGCGGTCGCCGCCGAAGACGTAACCGACGCGGCGGCGCACCTCGCGCGGGCTGGCGACCACGTCGTGGCCGAGCACCTCGATCCGCCCGCCGGTCGGCAGCAGCAGCGTGATGAGCATCTTGATCGTGGTGGTCTTGCCGGCGCCGTTGGGCCCGAGCAGGCCATACAGCTCGCCGCGCTCCACCTGGAAGGAGATGCCCCGCACGGCCTCGACGACCTTCTCGGTGCGGCGCAGGCCGCTGCGGGACCGGAACGTCCGCCGCAGGTCGGACACATCGATGATCGCCATCCCGGGCCCCCGCTCAAGAATTGCTGGGGCAGACCCTAGCACCGGTCCGCGACCCCCGAGGACCGTCGATGCGCACGGTGACGGACGGACTACCCGGCGCCCTCGGCGCGCAGGTGACGGCGCTGCACCTGGCGGCGCTCGCGCAGGACGGCCGCCAGGCGTTCGGCGGCCAGCGGCGGGTGGAACAGGAAGCCCTGCGCGGAGGTGCAGCCCAGCGCGGCCAGGGCTGCGCGCTGGTCGGGGTTCTCCACGCCTTCGGCGACGACGCGCAGCTTGAGCCGCAGCCCGAGCTCGACCGTGGCCCGGACGATCGCCTCGGCCTTCGGGGAGTCGATCATCTGCGCGACGAACTCCCGGTCGATCTTCACCTCTTGTACGGGCAGCCGCGTGAGCACGGTGAACGAGGAGAACCCGGTGCCGAAGTCGTCGACCGCGAGCTGGACGCCGAGCCGCCGGATGCGGGCGAGGACGTCGTCGATGACGGGCGACTGCGACAGCATCACGGTCTCGGTGATCTCCAGGACGAGCAGCTCGGCCGGGAGGCGGTGGCGGGCGAGCAGGTCGCCGATCGCCTCGGGCAGCTGCCGCTCCAGGAGGCTGCGGGCGGAGATGTTGACCGACACGGGGACGGCGAGGCCGGCGCGCCGCCAGCTGGACGCGAGGCCGATCGCCCGGTCGAGGACCCACCGGGTGAGCGGGCCCATCAGCTCGCTGGCCTCCACGACGGGCAGGAACTGGCCGGGGGTGAGCGGCCCTCGGCGCGGGTGCTTCCACCGCACGAGCGCCTCGACGCCGGTGATCTGCTGCGCGCCGGGCGCCAGCGAGACGGCCGGCTGCAGTTCGACGCTGAGCTGCTCGCCGGCGTTCAGCGCCTCCCGCAGCTCGGCGAGCAGGGCGAGGCGGTCGGTGCTGGCGTCGTCGCGCCCGGCGTCGTACCAGGCGACGGGCTGGACGGCGCGCTTCGCCTGGTACATGGCGATGTCGGCGCGGCGCAGCAGCTCCGTGAGGTCGACCTCGCCGGCGGCGGCGACGACCACACCGATGGACGGCTCCTTCGACAGGAGCACCCCGTCGATCCGCATCGGCACGGCGATCTGCGCGCTGAGCTTGCGGGCCCGCTCGACGGCGGCGGCGAGGGCGAGGTCGGCGCCGCCGGTGTCGAGGTCGGTGATGAGCAGCGCGAACTCGTCGCCGCCGAGGCGGGCGAGCAGGTCGCCGGCGCCGCCGGCCTCGGTGACCCGGCCGGCGATCACGCGCAGCACCTCGTCGCCGGCCGCGTGGCCGAGGGCGTTGTTGACCTCTTTGAAGTCGTTGACGTCCAGCAGCAGCATGGCGACGGGGTCGTGCGGCCCGCGGCGGCGGAGCAGCGCGTTGCCGCGCGACAGCAGCGCCGCCCGGTTGAACAGGCCGGTCAGGGGGTCGTGGACGGCGTCGTACGTGGTGCGCTCGCTCATCGAGCGCAGCTCGTCCTGGCTGATCGCGTCGTGCAGGGCGGCGGCGAGGGCGTCCCCGTACGCGTCGAGCATGCGCTGGTTGCGGGGCCTGAGCCGGCCGAGGCCGGACAGCCGCAGCTCGCCGACGGCGACCGCGCCGACAACCAGGTGGTGGGCCGCCGGGCTCTCGCCGGGACTCGCGCCGAAGACGGTGCCGTCCGCCAGCACGACCTGCGCGCCCGAAGCGCCGAAGAGCCGCCGGGCGCCCTCGATGCCGGCCTCGGCGGTGCCCCGCACGTCGAGCCGGTTGAGGTCGCGGGTCGCCTCGGCGAACTCGTGCCAGGTGCGGCGCTCCTCGCGGTCGCCGATGCGGCTCGCGTAGAGCTGCTGGAGCAGCAGCAGGACCGGCGGCAGGAGCAGCAGCAGGAGCGCGTCGGTGAGGCAGGCCCAGACGACGACCAGGCCGATGACGACGTTGCCGACGACCATGAGCAGCTTGCCGCGCAGCAGCTCGGCGGCGACGGTGGCGGTCCGGCCGCCCCGGGTGGTGGCGACGTGCGCGGCGGTGGCGGTGATCGACACGACGCAGTACACGAGCGCGCCGGCACTCAGGGCGAGGATGCCGTGCGGCGTGAGGGGCGCGTCATGGACCGGCGCGACGAGGGTGGCGGTGGCCGCGGCGAGCGTGCCGGCCAGGGTGAGCGCGGAGACGGTGTAGAGCAGGTCACGCCCGGTGCGGACGCGGCCGGCGCGGGCGTCGACGGTGCGCAGGATGCTGTGCGACACGGCGGCGCCCGGCAGGACGACGAGCGGGATCAGCGGGGCCGGCAGGTTGACGCACAGGATCACGATCGCGGCCTCGCCCCAGGCGAAGGCGGCCTGACCGGCGCCGGCCCGCACTCTCAGGCGGGCGAGCTGGGCGAGGATCACCACGCCGAAGCTCGCCGCGATCGCTCCTGACAGGCCCGAGAGGCCGGGCTGCCTCGTGGCGGTCAGCACCGTCGCGACGGCCACGCCGGCGAAGGCGACGGACGCCACGGCGGCGGTGAGGCGCGCCGGAAGGGGTGTCATCGATGCACCGCATCGACCGACAACAATGACGCTAAGCGGCGACCCGCATGCGCAGCGTGAGCAGATCCGTGGGCAAACGGGGTGTCCACCATCTGCCCCCCTTCCCTGCCCCACAGGGAGACGCGTCCGGCGAAAGGAACGCGCACCCCGTGAAGGCTAAAGCACGGAAGAAAGGCACAACAGTGGTCAGTGCCGCGATTCTAGGTCGGAGCCCTCGTCACTGCGGTCGTCGTCGGACGAGGTGGCGGGTTTGTCGGGATCCGGGAACTCCGCGGGAAGGCGGCGAATCCGCGCGGTCATGTTGCGGATCAACAACACCGTCGCGATCGCGAGCAGGACGATGATGAGCAGCCCCATGGGGCCGGCCAGACCGCCCGAGCGGGTGTCGCCGAAGTTGTTCTCGGCGAGGAACTGCCACGCTTGCATACTGCCTACCTTACGCCTGCGAAAAGATCGTCTTCCGGCGTGCGGGTGTCGACGTGCGACTTCACCAGCTCGTAGTCCTCGGTGGGCCAGATCTTCTGCTGGATGTCGAGCGGGACGGCGAACCAGAAGCCGTCGGGATCGACCTGCGTGGCGTGCGCGCGCAGCGCGTCGTCGCGGGCCTCGAAGTATTCACCGCACGGCACGCGGGTGGTGACCCGGTCGCCCTTGTCGGGGCGCTCCTCCCACTGCTTCATCCACTCGGTGTAGGGCGACTCACCGGTCGTCTCCAGCATCGCCTCGTGCAGCGCGTGCATGCGGACCCGGGACCAGCCCATGTTGTAGTACAGCTTCAGCGGCTGCCACGGCTCGCCGGTGCCGGGATAGCGGGCCGCGTCGCCGGCGGCGTCGAACGCCACCATGCTCACCTTGTGCGTCATGACGTGGTCGGGGTGCGGATAGCCGCCCTCCTCGTCATACGTGGTGATCACGTGCGGGCGGAACCTGCGGATCAGCTCGACCAGCGGCGCCGCCGCCTCCTCGGGGTCCATCAGGCCGAAGCAGCCCTCGGGCAGCGGCGGCAGCGGGTCGCCCTCCGGGAAGCCCGAGTCGACGAAGCCCAGCCACGCCTGGTCGACGCCGAGGATCTCCCGGGCACGGTCCATCTCCGCGCGGCGGATGGTGGCGATGTTCTCCCAGACCTCGGGCCGGTCGAGCTTCGGGTTGAGCACGCTGCCCCGCTCGCCGCCGGTGCACGTGACGACCAGCACCTCGACGCCCTCGGCGGCGTAGCGCGCCATCGCGGCCGCGCCCTTGCTCGACTCGTCGTCGGGATGCGCGTGCACCGCCATCAATCGCAGTTGCTCGCTCACGCCGCCACCTCCGCTGACGCTCCGGTGCCGGCCTGAGCGAAATACTGCAACGCCGGTGAGCGGTCCGAGCCGCTCCGCTGACCGCTCACAAGCTCTCCTCAAGGTGTCCGTCAACCCCGCGGTGGGGGCGCCCCGGGTTACGACCCTATTGTGGTCGGTACCTCCGACGAAACGACGAGGACCGTCATCCCGTGACCGAGACGCACGCCACAGCCAAGTACCCGCCCGGCCGCTACGGCCGCCGCCGGGAGCCCCGGCCGCGCCGCACCTGGCTGGTCGTGCTCCTCGCCGCCGTGGCGGGGGTCGCCGGCGTGCTCATCGCGGTGAAGCTCTTCCAGCAGTACGGGCCGCAGGAGTACGAGCCTCAGGTCCAGCGCTTCTACGCGGTCAGCGACGACGGCATCACGGTGGACTTCGTGGTCCGCAAGGACGCGTCGAAGGAGGCGACCTGCCGCGTCCGGGCCCGCTCCGCCAGCGGCGAGGAGGTCGGCCTGGCCGAGGTCGACGTCCCGAAGGGTGCCGAGGCACCGGTCACCTACCGGCTGGCGACGAGCGCCCGGCCGGTCACCGTGGAGGTCCCGGCCTGCGGCCCGCGCCGCACCCGCTGAGCACCCAGCATTTTCCATGCCGACGGTGATGCGGCTCACTGGTACTTTGGTGGTTTGACCGAGCGTGCCCGTAAGGAGATCTTCAGTGTCGACGACCGACGGCGACCAGGGGACAACCTGGCTGTCGCAGGAAGCATTTGACCGGCTGCAGGCCGAGCTGGACGAGCACATCGCCAACCGGCCGGCGCTCGCCGCGGAGATCAACGCTCGCCGCGAAGAGGGTGACCTGCGCGAGAACGGCGGCTATCACGCCGCCCGCGAGGAGCAGGGCAAGGCCGAGGGCCGCATCCTGTACCTGAAGGAGTTCCTGCGCAAGGCGGTCGTCGGCGAGGCGCCGACCAGCAACAAGGTCGCGCCCGGCACCGTCGTCACGATCCAGTTCGACGACGACGAGGACGACACCGAGACATTCCTGCTGGGCTCCCGGGAGATCGCGGCGACGACGGACCTGACCGTCTACAGCCCCGAGTCCGCGCTGGGCAAGGCGATCCTGGGCGCCGGCAAGGGTGACCAGGTGAAGTACACCGCCCCGAGCGGCGCGCAGATCGCCGTGAAGGTCATCTCGTTCGAGCCGTTCGCCGGCTGAGCATCACAACGCTTTGAGGGTCCGCGCCGAGCTGGCGCTGTGTCGTGCCAGCTCGGCGTCGATCCGCTCGTTGCGCGCGCTGTCGAGCACGACCGCCGCCGACTCGGGCGCGGTCGCCTCGATCAGCCGGGCCCGCAGCCCCGACGGTGGGTGGGTGGCGAAGAGCGAGATCTCGCGCTCCGTCTCCGCGTCACGCCGCGACGCCAGCTGCGGCCGCAGCTCGTCGAGCAGCTGCCGGGTGGTCTGCGGCCACTCGGCGACCGGCCGCCCGGCCCGGGCGTCCCGCATGATCAGCATCCCGAGGCTCTCGAGCACGACCAGGGTGTCGAGCAGGTCGACGGTGGCCGCGCGGCCGGCCAGCCGGGCCGCGACCCGGTCGGCGCGGTATTCGGCCCGCTGCCCCTCCCGCAGCACCTGGACGGCGAGGGCGGTCCTGGGCACCCACAGCAGGCCGCGCACGACCAGCTTGACCAGGTTCAGCAGCGGCCTGACGACCCAGACGACCAGGAACCCCTCGCTCGTCCAGACGTCACCCTCCCGCCTGGTCTCCGGCTGGAGCAGCGTGTCGAGCTCGGCCAGGGTCGTCCACGACGGCTGGACCAGCAGCCCGCGCCGCGGGTCGCCGTTGACGAAGTGGCCGAGCTCGTGGCCCAGCAACGCCATCCGGGACTGCCGCGGCAGCGCGTTCCACAGCGGCAGGCCCAGCACCAGGGTCGGGTGGCGCCGCAGACCGACCGTGTAGGCCGCCGCGTCGAACAGGTCGCCCTCGACGTAGACCCGCGGGACCGGCGCACCGACCGCGGCGGCCGCCTCGCGGACCAGCGCGTGCAGCTGCGGCGCCTCCGCCGCGGTGACCTCGGTCGCATACTTCGGCACCCGGCCCATGCGGGGCCGCAGGAGGACCGCGAGGGCGATCACCACCAGCCCTACGAGGATGCCGGGGGTCGAGACGGTGCACAGCCAGATCCCGGTGGCGAGCAGGCCCAGGACCACCCCGTACAGCAGCAGCGACGACACCAGGAGCACACCGGAGCCGACCGTCGTGGTGCGGTCGGCCCCACGGCTGAAGGCGTCGAAGGTGGCGAAGGTGTGGCGGTGCGCGAGCCGCTTGCCGAAGGTCACAAAGGATCTTCTACGCGCCGAAGGTCACCGTGTATCCGGCCGAACGGAGGGCGTTGACCAGCCGGTCGGAGTGTTCTGAGCCGCGGGTCTCGACCGACAGGTGGATCTCGACCTCGCCGAGCTGCAGGCGCGGGTCCTGGCGGCGGTGGGCGACGTCGACGACGTTGGCGCCGTGCTCGGCGATCTGGGAGAGGATCTTCGCCAGGTGGCCGGGGCGGTCGCCGCAGCGGACGGTGAAGGTCAGGTAGCGGCCGGCGGCGGCGAGGCCGTGCTCGATCACCCGGAGCATGAGCATCGGGTCGATGTTGCCGCCGGAGAGGACCGCGGCGGTGGGGGTCTCGACCTCGACGGCGCCGGCGAGCAGGGCCGCGACGCCGACGCTGCCGGCGGGCTCGACGACGGTCTTGCCGCGTTCCAGCAGCATGAGCAGCGCCCGGGAGATGTCCTCGTCGGTGACCGTGACGACCTCGTCGACGAGCTTGCTGACGTGGGCGAACGTGAGGTCGCCGGGGCGGCCGACCGCGATGCCGTCGGCGATCGTGCCGAGCGCGGCCAGGCGGACCGGGCGGCCGGCACGCAGCGACTCGGGGAAGGCCGCCGCGCCCGCCGCCTGCACGCCGATGATGCGCACGTCGGGGCGCAGCGCCTTGACCGCGACGGCGAGGCCGGAGATGAGGCCGCCGCCGCCGATGCCGGTGACGATCGTCCGTACGTCGGGCAGCTGCTCGAGCAGCTCCAGGCCGAGGGTGCCCTGCCCGGCGATGATGTCGGGGTGGTCGAAGGGGTGAATCAGCACCGCGCCGGTGCGGTCCGCGAACTCCTGCGCGGCGACGAGCGCCTCGTCGACGGTGCCGCCCGCGAACTGGACCGCGGCACCGTAGTTCTTGGTGGCGGCGATCTTCGGCAGCGGCGCGCCGACGGGCATGAAGACGGTGCTGGTGGTGCCGAGCAGGCCGGCCGCGAGGGCGACGCCCTGCGCGTGGTTGCCGGCGCTGGCGGCGACCACCCCGCGGCGGCGTTCGTCCGCGCTGAGGCGGGCGATCCGCACGTACGCGCCGCGGACCTTGAACGATCCGGCCCGTTGCAGGTTCTCGCACTTGAGCCAGGCAGGGCCGCCGAGCTTCGCGGTGAGCGGCCGGCTGGGCTCGACCGGGGTCCGGCGGATCACGCCGGACAGCAGGTCGCGTGCCGCCTCGATGTCGGCGAGCGTCACGAGCCCCGAGGAAGGTTCCGTCATTCCCTGATCGTGCCACCGACCGCGACCGGCAGCACCACCGTCCAGTCCTCGTTCGTGGAGCGCAGCGCCCGCAGGGTCGCCGGCGGCACGAGGGATCCACGGAGGCGGGCGACGCGGCCGTACTGCGCGCTGGTCACGCGGGCGATGAGGATCAGCGCGACGACCGCGGCGGCGATGCCGAGCGCCGCGCCGGGCAGGCGCAGCAGCAGCTGCCGGCCGAACAGGTGCGACACGAGCGCCCGGTCGACGGTCCCGCCGGCGGCGACCCGCTCCCGGACGTCGTCGATCTCCCGCAGGTTGTCGAGGCCGGCCAGGACGGCGACCCCGACGGCGGTCACCGTGAGCAGCAGGCCGAGCCACCACAACCAGGTGAGCACCGTCATCCTGCGGCGCAGCAGCGGTGACCGGCCCACGCTGCCGACGGCGACGTCCATGAGCGGCACCGCGGACGTGGCACGGATGCCGAACGCCGCCAGGTTCGACCGGGCCCGGCCGGCCCAGCCGGCGAACGCGACCCAGGCGGTCAGCACCGCGACGGCGAGGGCGGCCCAGCCGCCGAGGCGCACCGCCGCGGCGTCGGTGCCGGGGCGGTGCGCGGCCCAGATGTCGACGAGGGGCAGGAACGCCACGCACAGGTGGGTGAGGGCCGCCCCGGCGACCGCGAGCATCGCCGCGGTCGCCCAGCCGGAGATCGCCCTGATCCGCCGCATCGCCCGCCCTAACGCCGCGCCGCGACGCGGGGCCAGCCCGGCGCGTGCCGCCGCCACGGAGCGGCCTGCTCGACCTGGCCGGCGAGGGCGAGCAGCAGCAGCTCGGAGCCGGGCGGCCCGACGAACTGGACCGCGGCGGGCAGCCCGTCGGCCCGGACACCGACCGGGATCACGATCGCGGGGAAGCCGGCGAAGTTCCACGGCGCGCTGTAGGGCGCGTAGCGGGTGTTGACCAGCATGTTCGCCGACCAGGAGCGCTCCGACCAGCGCACGGCGCGCGGCGGGGCGGTCGCGAGGGCCGGGGTGACGAGCACGTCGTGGCCGCCGGCCAGGAACCAGTTGCGGCAGCGCTCCCGCCACTCGTCCCGGTCGGCGGGCTTGACCAGGCCGCGGCGCAGGGCCTGCTCGCCGAGCGCCACGTGCCGGCGGGTGCGCGGCTGCAGCCGCGACACGTCCAGCTCGGCGGCGTCGCCGGCCGCGCCGGCGAACCAGGTGGCGAGGACCTTCGCGGCGAGGGCCGGCGGATAGGTGGGGTCGGCGCGCACCGCGTCATGGCCGAGGCCGAGCAGCAGGCGGACGGCGTCGCTGAGGCCCTTGCGGGCGCCCGCGTCGGGGAACACGCCGGTGGCGGGGCTGCGCGACGACACGGCGATCCGCAGCTTCCCCGGCGTCTGCAGCGCTTCGGGGGTACGGCCGGCGATGACCGAGAAGCCCAGCGACGCGTCGCCGACAGTGGTCGCGAGGATGCCGTTCTCGGCGAGCCCGTGCCAGTCGTTGGCGCCGATGCCGGCGGGGACGACGCCCCGGCCGGGCTTGAGGCCGACGAGCCCGCAGCAGGCGGCCGGGATCCGGATCGAGCCGAGCCCGTCGTTGCCGTGCGCGATCGGCACCAGGCCGGCGGCGACCGCGGCGGCCGACCCGCCCGACGAGCCGCCGGGGGTCCGGTCGGTGCGCCACGGGTTGCGGGTGACGCCGTCGGCGTCGTCGGTGACCCCCCAGATGCCGAGCTCCGGCATCTTCGTCACGCCGACGACGACGGCGCCCGCGCCGCGCAGCCGCCGGACGACCTCGTGGTCGTGCTCGGCGACGGGCCCGCGGGCGGCCGCCGAGCCGTTCCACGTGGGCAGGCCGGTGACCGCGATGTTCTCCTTCACCGCGATCGGCACGCCGGCCAGGGGCAGGTTGCGCAGCTCCGGCTGGTCGTCGACGATCTCCGCCTCGGCGATCGCCTCGCCGGCCCGGACCTGCCGGAACGCGCCGACGATCCGGTCGTAGGCGCGGATCGAGTCGAGGTGGTCGGCGACGACCTCCGTCGCTGACGTGTCACCGCGGCGCACCGCGCGGGCGATCTCCCGCGCGGTGATGCCGACCCAGGTGGTGGAGCGGTGCAGCATGGTGAGACACCTTCCGGCCGATGGGCGTTCAGTGTCTCAACGAGCGAGGGCCTGCTCCAGGTCCGCGAGAAGATCGTCGATCGTCTCGATGCCGACGGACAGCCGGACGAGGTCGCCGGGGACCTCCAGCGGCGAGCCGGCCGCGCTGGCGTGGGTCATGCGGCCGGGGTGCTCGATCAGCGACTCGACGCCGCCGAGGGACTCGCCCAGCACGAACAGCTTCGCCCGGTTGCAGATCTCCACGGCGGCCTCCTCGCCGCCGGCGGCCCGGAAGCTCACCATGCCGCCGAAGCGCCGCATCTGCTTGGCCGCGACCTCGTGGCCGTGGTGGTCGGGCAGCCCCGGGTACAGGACCTGGCGCACCGCCTTGTTCCTGGACAGGAACTCGACGACCTTCTCCGCGTTGTCGCAGTGCCGGTCCATGCGCACGCCGAGGGTCTTGATGCCGCGCATGGTCAGCCACGCGTCGAACGGGCCGCAGACGGCGCCCATCGCGTTCTGGTGGAAGGCGAGGCGGTCCAGCAGCTCGTCGTCGCTGCCGACGAGGGCGCCGCCGACGACGTCGGAGTGCCCGCCGATGTACTTCGTGGTGGAGTGCACGACGATGTCGGCGCCCAGGTGCAGCGGCTGCTGCAGGTACGGCGAGGCGAACGTGTTGTCCACCACCAGCAGCGCGCCGCGGTCGTGGGCGACCTGGGCGAGCGCGGCGATGTCGGCGATGCCGAGCAGCGGGTTGGTCGGGGTCTCCAGCCAGACGATCTTCGTGCGGTCGGTGATCGCGTCGCGGACCGCGTCGACGCTGTGGATCGACGCCGGCGTGTAGTCCAGGCCCCACCGCTGCGCGACCTTCGAGAAGAGCCGGTAGGTGCCGCCATAGGCGTCGTCGGGGATGACCACGTGGTCGCCGGGCACGCACACCGTGCGCAGCAGCGTGTCCTCGGCGGCGAGGCCGGAGGCGAAGGCGAGGGCCCGGCGGCCGCCCTCGATCGCGGCGAGGCACTCCTGCAGCGCGTCGCGGGTCGGGTTCTGGGTCCTGCTGTACTCGTAGCCGCGTCGGGGGTGGCCCACCGCGTCCTGCGCGTACGTGCTGGTCTGGAAGATCGGCGGGACCACCGCTCCTGTGGCGGGGTCCGGCTCCTGGCCGGCGTGGATGGCGAGGGTCTCGAAGCCGTGCGTCATGGACCGACCATAGTGCGGGACGGGGTGAGCCGAGTCACGGGTCGGCACAATCCGCTCGCCGGGTCGCAGCCGTAATGACCTGATAAGGCGGACGGGCGTGTCACGAGGCAAACTTGAGCCCACGAGCTTTGTAAGGAGCTGATCGTGTTCCCGTGGATCCGTAAGCCGCTCGACCTGCCCACCGCCGACACCGCGCTCGCCGGCCGCGACACCGAGATGCCGGTCGCGGCGACCCACACCGTGCTCGGCACCCCGCTGCGCGGGCCCTGGCCGCTGGGCCTGGAGGTCGCGTATTTCGGCATGGGCTGTTTCTGGGGTGCGGAGCGCATCTTCTGGCGCATCCCCGGCGTCCACTCCACCGCCGTCGGCTACCAGGGCGGGTTCACCGCCAACCCGACCTACGAGGAGACGTGCTCCGGCCGGACCGGTCACACCGAGGCCGTCCAGGTCGTGTACGACCCGCTGAAGGTCTCCTATGAGACGCTGCTGAAGGCGTTCTGGGAGAACCACGACCCGACCCAGGGCATGCGCCAGGGCAACGACGTCGGCACCCAGTACCGTTCGACGATCTACACGACCACGCCGGCGCAGGAAGCGGCCGCGGCCGCCTCGCGGGAGGCGTTCGCCCCGGTGGTCCGGGCCGCCGGCAAGGACGAGATCACCACCGAGATCGGCCCGGCCGGCCCGTTCTACTACGCCGAGGACTACCACCAGCAGTACCTGTCGGACGTGAAGAACCCGTACGGCTACTGCAACCACGGGCCGAACGGCATGACGTGCCCGATCGGCGTGGGCTCGCTGCCAACGCTCTGACCTTTCCGCGACAACGGGCGCCCCGGCTTCGGGGCGCCCGTTTCCTTGTGCGCGAAGTGTGAGCAACCTTCGAGTTTCTCGTCACCTTCAGCAACCGTACTGATACTTTGAGTGACGATCCGGCATGCGTGTCCCTGTTCCAGGTGATCTGTGCCTATCGATTGCTCCCATCCCGCGGTCTGACGGAGGAGACGACCAAAGTGCAAGTCAAGACAAAGCAACGCGGTGTCGCTGCGGCACGCATAGGCGCCGTGCTGACGCTCGCGACGGCCGGCCTGGTCGCGGTCGGGACGCCGGCGTTCGCCGCCACGACGCTCGCACCGAGCACCGGCCCCGTCGGCACGGTGATCACCGTGACCGACTCCGGCACGAGCTTCACCGGCGCGACGCGCGTGCAGTTCCAGTGGAAGTCGACCGGTAACACTGCGTGTTCGGCCACTGCCCTGACCCCGACGCCACCCAGCGCCTCGGACCCGACCACACAGACCGGCGGCGTCATCGAGGTGCCGGCGGCCAACATCAAGGTGACCTCCTCCAGCGTGCTGGACGTGACCGTCCCGACGACGCTGACGCTGCTCGGCACCCCGTCGCAGATCACCGCCGACTATTTCGTCTGCGCTTACAACGCGGCCGGCACGACGCTGCAGAACGCCTCCGACGAGGTGTTCACGCTCAACGGCAACCTCGTCCCGAGCGCGACCTCCGGCCCGACCGCCGGCGGCAACACGATCACCGCCACGGCCATCGGCAAGGTCTTCAACACCGGCTCCGTGTACGTCCAGTTCCAGGACAACACCGGGTGCACCTCGACCTACTCCGCCGTGAGCGGCACCGTCGTCGCCGTGCCGACTTCTGGCGTGAAGATCCTCAACGGCACGCCACCGACCAACAAGCTGTCGATCACCGTCCCCGCCGGCGTGGTCAACGCGGGTGGCTTCACGACCGAGAACTGGTACATCTGCGTGTACAGCGGCAACACCGCCGGTAACGCGAACAGCCCGCTGATCGCCGGCTCCGGCCTGCAGTACACCGTCGGCCCGGTCCCGACGATCTCGACCGTGACGCCGACCACCGGCCCCGCCGAGGGCGGTACGACGATCACCGTCACGGGCACGAACATCCCGAGCGGCGGCGTCGGCATGACGGCGCTGCTCGGCGGCGAACCGCTGACCGACATCGTGGTCGCCGGCAACAACCTGTCCTTCACCGCGACCGTCCCGGCGCACTCCGCGGGCGGCCCCTTCGCCCTGTCACTGACCACCACCGGTGGCACGGTCACGAAGCCCGCCGTCTTCAGCTACACCAACGGCATCACCGTCACGCCCAAGAACTCGCCGAACACCCGGAACCAGGGCACCGACCTCGACATCACCGGCGTCGGCTTCTCCGCGCTCGACTTCAGCGGCAACTCCTCCGGCGGCCTGACGCCGGACAACGCCAAGGCGCACGTCTACCTGGTCCGGGGCGCCTACAACCCGGCGGCGGGCACCAGCCCGACGGTCAAGACCAACCCGCAGGTGGCGGAGTGCCTCGACGTCACGGTCGTGGACGACAACGAGCTCATCTGCACGCTCTACACGGCCGGCACCGGCTTCGCCGGCGCCAACTCCACCCGCGCGGTCAGCGGCTGCACCGTCGCCTCGGGCTCCGCCAACGTGGTCGGCTCAGCCACCACCACCGCGTGCAACTTCTCGGCCTCGGACGTCGGCATGGCGGTGACCGGCACGGGCATCCCGACCGGCACCAGCATCATGGCGTTCACCGACGCGACGCACGTGACGCTGTCGAAGAACACCACGTCCGCGGTGACCGCGATGACGTTGAACACGAACCGGGTCATCGCCGACGCCGCGACCACGGCCGGCAGCACCACGCTCGGCACCTCGGCGGCCGCCGCCTTCAACGCCGGCGACGTCGGGCGGGCGATCAGCGGCCCGGGCATCCCGAACGGCACCAGGATCGTGAGCGTCGCCGCCGGCGTGCCGACGCTGTCGAACGCGGCCACGGCGACCGCGACGACACCGTCCCTGACGCTGCACTCCGGCATCCCGATCCCGAACGGCACCTACACCGTGACGGTCGTCAGCAACGGCGCCGTGGGCGCGCAGCTCACCGCCGGCTACTCGCAGACGATCATCTCCAGCGGTTCCACCTTCACCGTCGCCGATTACCTCATGGCGATGAACTGACCCACCACGCGATAAGGGCGGCCCGGAGTGCAATCCCGACTCCGGGCCGCCGCCGCATTCCTGAAGAATTCTCACTACTGACAGCATTCCTGCTGTTACGTTGAGTGAGCATCCCCAGCCAGCCGTTCCGCCTGAGAGGACCCTGCTCAATGTCATTCGTGCAATCCCGCTTTGCCAGAGCCGCCGGCGCAGGCTCGGCCGCGGCAACGCTGCTCAGCGCGGCGGCGCTGATCGCCACGCCGATGGCGGCCCACGCCGCCCCCGCCGCCACCTCGATCACCATCGCATCGCCGGCCGGCGGCAAAGTCGCCGCGGACACCGACAAGCAGGTGGTCATCATCAACGTGGTCGGCCTGACCGGCGCGACCCTCGACGAGAACTCGGTGGCGAGCGTCGACCTCGGCGCCGACACCGACTGCCAGGGCCTCGACTTCTACATAGTGACCGGGACCACCCAGATCGCGACCAAGACGCCCACCGGCGGCTGCGCGGCGACGTCCGGCGTCGCCTCCGAGACGATCGCGATCAACTTCGCCAACAGCGGCGGCACCCTCACCAAGGCGCTGTCCGGCCTGGTCTTCATCGCGCCCCCGAAGCTCGACACCACCGCCCCGGTCATCACCGACCTGAGCAGCGCGCTGCAGTCCGCGGACCAGATCCAGCAGTTCGTCTCGACCGGCGGCCAGACCATCCGCGTCAAGGCCGACAACGACTTCACGTTCAGCGGCGCGGCCAACTCCCTGTCGGCGACGCTGGGCGGCAAGCCGCTGACCGAGGTCAAGGTCTGGAAGAAGACCGACGGCACGCAGATGACCACGGCCCCGTCCGGCACGACCGAGAACGGCAACTGGTTCACCGGCAAGACCGCCGCCGGCATGACCAACGGCAACCTGTCGATCACCCACAACGGCGTCACCAAGACGTGGAGCGCCACCGACCTCGGCACGAGCGTCGTCACGGTGCCGGTGGTGACCGCCATGACGCCGAACATCGGCAAGATCAACATCGCCACCGGCGTGACGCTCACCGGCACCTTCACCGGCGCCACCGGCGTGAACTTCTGCGGCGTCGCCGGCACCAACTTCGTGCTGAACACGGCCGGCACCTCGATCACCGTCAAGACGCCGACCTCCGGCCTCGCCGACGACCCGGCCGGCCTCGGGACCGGCAACTTCTCCGGCGTGTGCCCGGTGAAGGTCGTCGCTCCGGCCGGTTCGAACATCCACACCGCGACCACGGTGTTCTCGTTCGTCGCCGAGTGACGCACGGCAACGGCCCGGCCTCCACATCGTGGAGACCGGGCCGTTCCGGTTTGCTGGGGTTTTGGCAGGCGAGGGCACACCATCGCGATATATGCGGGGGAACCACGAAAGGTGTGCCCTCGCCTGCCGGGTAGACCCGCCCGATCCCTGGGGAGGACGCCTGGCCGGAGGCGTTCGGAGCCGGCGGAGGCATGCCGGCAACCGTGTCCGAGCGGGTCTTTGTGTCGCGGTGACCACGGCCATGGCGGGAGCGCCGAAGTCACCGCTCAGATCAACGATCGTGCTAGAGAAAGGTTCCCCGGTTGCCGCCGGCGCGGTGCCAGCCGCCCCTGGAACGCTGCGGGGCGCCGAGGTCGATCCGCCAGTCGGGCATCGTCCTCAGGCTGTAGAGGTCGTGCCGGGCGGTCCAGGCCTCGTTCCACGGCCGCCGCGAGGCGGCCTCGGCGTTCTCGGCGAGCCGGCGTGGCGCGCACGGCCACTCCCGCCCGCACCAGATGCACTGTCCGTCACCGTCCGACCCGTTGTGCCGGCTCAGGATCTGCGTGGCGTCGCGCCACAGCAGACGGTCGACGACGTCTGTTGGCTCGGACTGGTCAACACTGACCAACTTCCCTACCCCCAAACTCTTGAGGCTCCCTGAGAACCTCCGGACGAAACGTTAAACAATCGGGCTGCACGCGTGGGCGGACAGCCTGTGCGATTCCCGTGCGACCACTCGAAAGGGGACGGCGTGGCGGAGCGGATAATGGCCCCCATGGAGAGCCCCCTGCTGCAGCGCATCCGCGACGCCGTCATCGGTGACGACCAGGTGATGTGGGGGCCGTATGGCGCTCGCCGCGTGACCTACGCCGACTACACCGCGTCAGGACGGGCGCTGGACTTCATCGAGCGGTTCATCCGTGACGAGGTGCTGCCGCGGTACGCGAACACCCACACCGAGTCCTCCGGCACCGGGCTGCAGACGACCCGCCTGCGGGAGGACGCCCGCCAGATCGTCAACGACGCCGTCGGCGGCGACGCCGAGACCGTGGTCATCTTCACCGGGTCCGGCTCGACCGCCGCGATCGACAAGATGGTGCACATCCTGGGGCTGCGGGTGCCGGCCGGGCTCGACGACCGCTACGACCTGACGGCGCACATCCCGCCCGCCGACCGGCCCGTGGTGTTCATCGGCCCGTTCGAGCACCACTCCAACGAGTTGCCGTGGCGGGAGTCCATCGCGGACGTCGTCGTCATCCCCGAGGATCACAACGGGCACATCGACCTGTCGCGCCTGCGGGCCGAGCTCGAGCGGCACGCCGACCGGCCGCTGAAGATCGGCTCCTTCTCCGCGGCGTCCAACGTCACCGGGATCGTCAGCGACACCCATGCCATCTCGGCGCTGCTGCACGAGCACGGCGCGCTCTCCTTCTGGGACTTCGCCGCCGCCGCGCCTTACGTGGACGTCGCCATGTACGGTCCCGGCCCCGGCCAGTACAAGGACGCGGCCTTCATCTCGCCGCACAAGTTCGCCGGCGGGCCCGGGACGCCCGGCGTCCTCGTCGTGCGGCGCAAGGTGCTGCGCAACCGCGTGCCCACCGTGCCCGGCGGCGGCACCGTCGACTACGTCAACCCGACCGACCACCACTACATCGCCGACGCCGCGCACCGCGAGGAGGGCGGCACCCCGGCGATCGTCGAGTCCATCCGGGCCGGCCTGGTCTTCCAGCTCAAGCAGGCCGTCGGCACCGACACCATCCGCGACCTCGAGGAACGCTTCCTGCGCGAGGCGATCACCTCGTGGAAGACCAACCCCAACATCGAGATCCTCGGCAACCTGGACGCGTCGCGGCTGTCGATCGTGTCGTTCGTGGTGAAGCGGCCCGGCGGCCGCTACCTGCACCACAACTTCGTGGTGTCGCTGCTCAACGACCTCTTCGGGATCCAGTCGCGGGGCGGTTGCTCCTGCGCCGGCCCGTACGGCCACCGCCTCCTCGGCATCGACATCGAGCGCTCGCAGCGCTTCGAGCAGGAGATCATCGCCGGCTGCGAGGGCATCAAACCCGGCTGGGTCCGGGTGTCCTTCAACTACTTCATCTCCGACGCCGTACTGCGCTACATCGTCGACGCCGTCCACTTCGTCGCCACCAACGGCTGGGCGCTGCTGCCGCAGTACCGCTTCGACCCGTACACCGGACTCTGGAAGCACAGGGACGGCCTGGTCGAGCCGCCGCTGCGCCTCTCGGAGCTGCACTACGACGCCGACGGCGAGCTGCGCTGGCCCTCCAGGCACGAGCGCGCGCCCGAGTCGGCGCTGGCCGGTTACCTGGACGAGGCGGCGCTCATCGTCGCCGAGGCCGCCCAGGTCTCACAGGTCGAGCAGCCCGACGGCGTCGTCTCCGCCAACTTCGAGGCCCTCCGCTGGTTCGAGCTGCCCGCGATCTCGCTGTCGACCTGACGGGGCTTTCGCCGTTCGGCCTGGCGGGGTATTTCGCTGTCGGCCTAACCGGGCATGGACGCGTGCCGCGCGGCGTTGCGTGCGGCATGGACCCCGAATCCGACGCGCTCGACACGTACAGCAGGGTCGTCTCCGGCGTGGCGGCGGCCCTCCTGCCGAGCGTCGCCAGCCTCAGCGTCAGCGGCCACTCCGGCTCGGCGGTCGTCTACACCCCCGACGGCTTCGTGCTGACCAGCGCCCACGTCGTGGCGGGCGCCGACGGCGGGCTCGCCGAGTTCACCAACGGGGTCAGCAGCAGGTTCGACGTCGTCGGCGCCGACCCGCTCGCCGACCTGGCCGTGCTGCGCATCCACGAGACGGGCGTGCCACCGGCGACCCTCGGCAACGCCGACGACCTGCGCATCGGCCAGCTCGTCGTCGCCGTCGGCAACCCGCTCGGCCTGGCCGGCTCCGTCACCGCCGGCGTCGTCAGCGCGCTCGGCCGCTCGCTGCCCGTCCGCGACGGCCGGCACGTCCGCCTCATCGACGACGTCGTGCAGACCGACGCCGCGCTCAACCCGGGCAACTCCGGCGGCGCCCTGGCCGACGCCTCCGGCAAGGTCGTCGGCATCAACACGGCCGTCGCCGGGATCGGGCTCGGCCTGGCGGTGCCGGTCAACAGCACGACCCGCCTGATCATGTCCGAGCTCATGGCCACGGGGAAGGTGCGCCGCGCCTGGCTCGGCGTGGCCGGCACACCCGTCGCGCTCCCCCAGCCGCTCGCCGACCGGGTCGGGCAACGCAAGGGCCTCCGGCTCGTCGAGGTCGTGCCGGGCAGCCCGGCGGGCCTGGCCGGCCTCTACGTGGGCGACGTGGTCCTCTCCGCGGGCGGCCGCCCGATCGTCGGCGTCCAGGACGTGCAGCGCCTCATGCTGGGCCCCGCCATCGGCCAGCGCCTGCAGATCACCGTCCTGCGCAAGGCCGCCCTGGTCGACGTGGTGGCCGTCCCCGAGCCGCTGCGCTGACCCCGCGCCTCCACCCCTCCGCCCGGGCATCCCCCGCGGCGGGTTCTGACCCACCCATCCACAGCCGCCGCACGATCAACCCTCGATCCACCGGGCGACTTGAACTGGAGTGGAACGCACACCGCCTATTGGACGAAAGCCGCATTCCTAGGCATTGACCAACGTCTGCGCTACCGGCGGGCAACCCGAGGTCCCGCCGCTTGGCAAACCGGCGCAGGCGAACCCGCGCTCACCGACCACAGCGGTTTTCGGCCCACCCGTTCATAGATGTTGCGCGACCTACCCCAGATTCAGAGATCAATCCGCGGGTGGATCGCGCACCTTCTATGGGACGAAAGCCGCACATCCGGGCATTGACCAACGTCTGCGCGCTGCCAGCAGGCAACCCCGGCCCCGCCGCTTGGCAGACCCGCGCAAGCAGGCCCACCCACGCAGACGCGCGCAAGCAGGCCCGCGCCGCAGGCGAACCCACCCACGCAGGCCCGCGGAAGCGGACCTCACGCTCATCAACCGCGACAGCTTCCAGCCCAACCGCCCAAAGGCGTTGCGCGATCTAACCTCGGTTCGGGGACTTGAACCAGGTAGGTCGCGCAACGCCTACGGGCGAAGAGCCGTACATCTGGGCATTGACCAACGTCTGAGCGTTGCCGGCAGGTGCGGGGTTGGGTTGGGTCAGCGCAGGTGGGCCAGGAGGTCCTGCCTGGTGATGACGCCGGCGGGTTTGCCGTCGATCAGGACGACCGCGGCGTCGGCCTTCTCCAGCAGTGCCACGGCCTCGCTGACGGGCTGGCCGCCGCCGATCATCGGCAGCGGGTCGCCCATGTGCTTCTCGACGATGTCGTGGAGGTGGGCCTGGCCGGTGAACAGCGCGTCCAGCAGGTCACGCTCCGCGATCGAGCCGGCGACCTCGCCGGTCACGACCGGGGGCTCGGCCTTGAGGACGGGGAGCTGGGAGACGGCGTACTCACGCATGTAGTCGATGGCGTCGCGGACGGTCTCGTTGGGATGCACGTGGACCATCTGCGGCATGTGCCCGTCCTTGCCGACCAGGACGTCGGCGACGGTCGGCAGTTCGGCGGCGGTACGGAGGAAGCCGTAGCGGGCCATCCAGTCGTCGTTGAAGATCTTGCTGAGGTAGCCGCGGCCACCGTCGGGCAGCAGGACGACCACGACGTCGTCCGGGCCGGCCTCGCGGGCGACCTTCAGCGCCGCGGCGACGGCCATGCCGCAGGAGCCGCCGACGAGCAGGCCTTCCTCGCGGGCCAGGCGGCGGGTCAGGTCGAAGGAGTCCTTGTCGGACACCTCGACGATCTCGTCGCAGACGTCGCGGTCGTACGTGGTGGGCCAGAAGTCCTCGCCCACGCCCTCCACGAGGTACGGCCGCCCGGTGCCACCGGAGTAGACGGAGCCCTCGGGGTCGGCGCCGACGATGCGGACCGTGCCGCCGGAGACCTCCTTGAGGTAGCGGCCGACGCCGGAGATCGTGCCGCCGGTGCCGACGCCGGCGACGAAGTGTGTCACCTTGCCGGCTGTCTGCTCCCAGACCTCGGGGCCGGTGGTCTCGTAGTGGGAGCGGGGGTTGGCCGGGTTGGCGTACTGGTCGGGCTTCCACGCGCCGGGGATCTCCCGGGCCAGCCGGTCGGAGACGTTGTAGTAGGAGCGGGGGTCCTCGGGCGCGACGGCGGTCGGGCACACGACGACCTCAGCGCCGTAGGCCCGCAGCACGTTCTGCTTGTCCTCGCTGACCTTGTCGGGGCAGACGAAGACACACCGGTACCCGCGCAGCTGCGCGACGAGGGCGAGCCCGACCCCGGTGTTGCCGCTGGTCGGCTCGACGATGGTGCCGCCGGCCTTGAGCAGGCCGGCCTTCTCGGCCTCCTCGACCATGCGCAGCGCGATGCGGTCCTTCACGCTGCCGCCGGGGTTGAGGTATTCGACCTTGGCCAGGACGGTGGCGGAGATCCCGTCCGTCACGTTGCGGAGCCGGACAAGGGGCGTGTTGCCCACCAATTCGACGACGTTGTCGTAATAGCGCACACGGCCAGCGTATAGCGCCGGAATCGGCTACTTGACGACGTGCCCCGGAATCACGTTGTCGCGCTGCTTCTCCCACTCCAGGAAGCGCTCCAGCTCGTCCAGCAGCGCACCGGCGAAGTAGGTCGCCATCGCCAGGTCGTCGACGACGCCGAGCACCAGCAGGAACAGCTCCGGCACGGCGTCGATCGGGGACACGATGTAGACGGCCGAGGCGGCGAGCAGCGCCAGGCGGGTGCCGCCGTCGTATTCGCCCTTGACCGTCGCCTTCACCATCCGCGGGATGGCGCTGAGCCGCTTGCCGAGCCCGGGCGTGCCGGGCTTGAAGACCCTCAGCAGGGCCGTCCACGCCAACCGCCGTCGCAGCGCGCTGTCCGCCATGATCGCCGCCCTCTCTCGTCTGGCTATGAATGTAACGGTGTCTGTCACGGACGGCGCGCGGTAAGAATGACGGATGGATCTCGACGGTCCCCGCGCGGGAGCGGACGTTTGGCCGGTCGTTCCCCGCGGGCAATCGGAGAGGACCACCTGGGCAGGGATGATCACTCACGGCAGCGGCCCACGTCGTGATCGGTCGGGATGAAGACGATCGGGATCTTTACTTGAGAGAGCGGATACTTGTGGACCGGGGGTTAGCCTCGCCAGGGCGTTGAGTGGCGAGAGGCGGGAAGGCGATGGGGGCGTTGAGGCTTCGGTCAGAGCAGGTGCGGCGGATCGCCACGGCGGCGGCGCTCGGCAGCGGCGGCATCGCCGGCGCCGGCGCGCTGTTCTACGGCGTGGTCGTCGGACAGGCACTGCTGGCCCGGCGGGTCATCCCCCAGGTCGTGAGCCCTCCCCCGCGCGCCGACGGCACCTACGGCGCCCACTTCGACGGCGAGCCGATCCGCCTGGTCGTGATCGGTGACTCCTCCGCCGCGGGGTATGGGGCGGAGGTGCCCAGCGAGACCTTCGCCGCGTCGGTCGCGGCCGGGCTGGCGGAGCAGCAGCGGCGACCCGTGTGGATGCGCTGCCTCGCCGTCGTCGGCTGCGAGTCGCGGGGGCTGCCGCCGCAGGTGGACGTGGCGCTGCGGCACCGCCCCGACGTGGCCGTGATCTGCATCGGCGGCAACGACGTCACCCACCGGGTCAGCGTGTCCCTCGCGGTGCGGCACCTGGTCGACGCGGTCCGCCGGCTGCGGGCCGCAGGCATCCATGTCGTCGTCGGCACCTGCCCCGACCTGGGCACGATCCGGCCGATCCAGCCGCCGCTGCGCTGGCTGGCGCGGCACTGGAGCCGGCAGATGGCGACGGCGCAGACGATCGCGGTGGTCGAGGCCGGTGGGCGGACCGTGTCGCTGGGTGACCTGCTCGGCGAGCTGTTCTACGCGGAGCCGGACCGGATGTTCAGCTTCGACCGCTTCCACCCCTCCGGCGCCGGTTACCTCGCGGCGGCGCAGGCGGTCCTGCCGACCGTGGTCGCGGCGCTGACCGAGCCCGAGGCGGCGGCGCCGCTGACCGTGTCGCTGCGGGCCGGCGAGGGCGTGCGGTCCCTGCCGCGCGCCGCGGCCGAGGCCGCCCAGCGCCCCGGCACCGAGGTCAGCGCGGCGCAGGTGGCCGGCAAGGAGCGCGGCCCGGCGGGCCGCTGGGCGCAGCTGCGCCACCGGGTCTGGCACAGGCTGCCGCAGCAGGCGGCGCGCGAGCCCGCACAGGCACCCGAGACCGCCTCGGCGGTGCCGGACCGCTCCCCGCAGGAGTCCACATGACCACGATGGAGTCGGCATGATCACGATCAAGCGACTGGCGCGGATGGCCACGGTCACCGTGATCGCCGGCACGGTCGGCGGCGCCGCGGTCCTCGCCGCGCAGGCGATGGTCGCCCGCGCCCGGCCCTACGCGAAGCCCGACATGCGCCTGGCGATGCGCTCCTCCGTCGGCGCCGCCGGCAAGCCGCCGATGCGGCTGGTCCTGCTCGGCGACGCGACCGCGCTCGGCGTCGGCGTCGACCGCGTCGCCGACACCGTCGGCGGCCAGCTCGCGGCGCTGCTGTCGGAGGGCACCAGCGAGGGCGCCGTGGGCCGGCGGGTGGAGCTGTCCAGCGTCGCCGTGGCCGGTTCCCGCTCCTCCGACCTGGCCACGCAGGTGGCACGGGCGCTGGTCGGCCCCGCCCCAGACGTGACGGTCATCCTCGTCGGCACCAACGACGTGACCCACCTCGGCCGCGGCTCCGACGCCGCCGAGTACCTCGGCTCGGCCTGCCGCCGCCTGCGCGACGCCGGCATCCCGGTCGTCGTCGGCACCTGCCCCGACTTCGGCGCGCTGCGCGCCTTCGCGCCCCCGCTGCGGCAGCTGCTCGGCTGGCGCAGCCGCAGGGTGGCGAAGCAGCAGGCCGCAGCCGCGAGCGCGGCCGGCGCGGTGGTGGTCGACCTGGCGGCCCGCACCGGCGCCGTCTTCCGTGCCGACGCGGGCACGCTGTGCCACGACGGCTTCCACCCGTCCGCCGACGGCTACCGCGTCTGGGCCCACGCCCTCCTCCCCGCCGTCGAGGAGGCCGCCGCGGTCCGCGGCTTCCTGCACTGAAGATGCACTAAGTCTGCAGATTTCTCACAGGTGCTCGCAGGGGTTGATTACCCTGCAGTAGCGTCGGTGGTATGCCGGAAGCTGTCATCGTCGCCACCGCCCGGTCCCCGATCGGCCGTGCCGCCAAGGGATCGCTGCGCGAATTCCGCCCCGACGACCTCGCCGCGACCATCGTGCGCGCCGCGCTCGCCAAGGTGCCCGAGCTCGACCCGCGGGACATCGAAGACCTGTACCTCGGCTGCGGCCTGCCCGGCGGCGAGCAGGGCTTCAACATGGCCCGCGTGGTCAGCACGCTGCTCGGGTTCGACCACCTGCCGGGCGCCACCACCACCCGCTACTGCGCGTCGTCGCTGCAGACGACCCGGATGGCGTTCCACGCGATCAAGGCCGGCGAGGGCGACGTGTTCATCTCCGCCGGCGTGGAGTGCGTGTCGCGCTTCGCCCGCGGCAATTCCGACGGCCTGCCCACCGAGGCGCAGGCGGCGGTCGGCGGCCCCTGGCAGAACCCGGCCTTCGCCGACGCGTACGCGCGCACCACCAAGCGCGCCGAGGGCGGCGGCGAGCCGTGGCACGACCCGCGCGAGGACGGCGCCCTGCCCGACATCTACGTCGCGATGGGCCAGACCGCCGAGAACCTCGCCGAGCTCGAAGGCGTCACCAGGGCCGACATGGACGAGTTCGGCGTCCGGTCGCAGAACCTGGCCGAGGAAGCGATCAAGAACGGCTTCTGGGCCCGCGAGATCACCCCGGTGACCGCCCCCGACGGCACGGTCGTCTCGACCGACGACGGCCCCCGCGCCGGGGTGACCCTGGAGGGCGTCGCCGGCCTGAAGCCCGTGTTCCGCCCCGACGGCCGGGTCACCGCCGGCAACTGCTGCCCGCTCAACGACGGCGCCGCCGCAGTCGTCATCATGAGCGACGTCAAGGCCCGCGAGCTGGGCATCACGCCCCTCGCGCGCATCCTGTCGACCGGCGTGACCGCCATGTCGCCGGAGATCATGGGCATCGGCCCGGTCGAGGCCTCCCGCAGCGCCCTGAAGCGGGCCGGGATGACCATCGACGACGTCGACCTCGTCGAGATCAACGAGGCCTTCGCCGCGCAGGTGATCCCGTCGTACCGCCAGCTGGGCATCCCGATCGAGAAGCTCAACGTCAACGGCGGCGCCATCGCCGTCGGCCACCCGTTCGGCATGACCGGCGCCCGCATCACCGGCACGCTGATCAACTCGCTGAACTGGCACGACAAGTCCATCGGCCTGGAGACGATGTGCGTCGGCGGCGGCCAGGGCATGGCCATGGTCATCGAGCGCCTGTCGTAGGTAGGGTCGCGTCAGCCGGGCGCGGGCATCACAGCCTCACTGAGACGCAGGCGTCAGAGCTGCCCGCGCACGGCCTTCACCATCTCGGCGGCCTCGTCCACCAGGGCGGGGCCGCCGAAGCGTGCCAGGTCCGCCGCCACCACCCGCAGCTGGTCGGGCAGCGCGAGATCGTTGTCGAGCCGCGGCACCGGCAGGCGCGGCCGGCCCTCGGCGTCGGCGCAGCGGTCGGCGAGCCACTGGATCAGCTCGTGCACCGCGTCGCCGCGCGGGACCCCGGACACGCCGGACGCCGCCCACCGGGGCGGCGTCCAGTGTCCGACCTGGCCGACCAGCCTGCCCACCGTCGCGGTGAGCGGGTCGTCGGCACTCATCAGCGTCGCAGGTAGCTGAGCATGCGCAGGATCTCCCAGTACAGGAAGATCAGGCCGACCAGGATGCCGAACGAGCAGTACCACGCGTACTTCTCCGGCAGGCCATACCGGACACCCTGCTCGACAGCGTCGAAGTCGAGGACGAACGTGAGCGCGCCGACGACGATGATCACGAGGCTGAAGACGATCGGCAGCCAGCCGACCTTGCCGTCCAGGCTGTACTCGCGCAGGCCCAGGTTGATGTCGAAGAGGTAGAACAGGTAGTTGGCCAGGCTCAGCACCACGACGCCGATGAGCGCGCCGATGACCATCTTCGTGAAGCGGGGCGTGGCCCGCACGATCTGCAGCTTGTAGAGCACCGCCATGATCGCGAAGATGCCGAACGTGCCGATGACCGCCTGGATGACGATGCCGCTGTAGGCACCCTCATACCAGCGGCTGACCAGGCCGAGCAGCACGCCCTGCAGTGCCGCGTAGGCCATGATGACGGCCGGGTTGGTCACCTGCGCGAACGAGATGACCAGGCCGAGGACCAGGCCCGCGATGAGCGAGCCGATGGTCGCGATCGCGGTGATGGCGCCACCGGCCGGCAGCAGCACCCACGACACCGCACCGAAGATGCCGGTGATCGCGAGCAGGGCGACGGTGCGGACGACGACGTCGTCCATGGTCATCGCCCGCGTTGCGGCCGGGGGCTGCGGCACCCCATAGCCGGACTGGGGATACCCGAAGCCCGGGGGCGACAGCTGCGAGCGCTCCTGCCTCGCCGCCTGACCCAGGCGGTTGAGCACCGGGTTCGAACTCTGCACGATCAGCCTCCAGAGGCGTCGCATTCATGTGTACGACCAGCGTACCGCGTGTGCCGGCGCTGAGTGGATCTCAGTTTCGCCGGCACACGCAGTGTCAGACGCCGAACGACTCGCAGCGACCGCCGGCGTTGGTGTTGTTGCCGCGACCTGCGGCGGCGCTGTCCGTGCCGGCGCCGCAGTCCACCACGTCGTTGCCGCTGCCGGTGCCGATCACGTCGGCGCCCGCGCCCGTCGAGACGGTGTTGTTGCCGTTCCCGGCGTCGACGCGGTCGTCGCCGGCACCGGTGGTGATGCTGTCGTTGCCCGAGGCGGTGACGACCACGTTGTTGCCGTCGCCGGCGCGGATGACGTTGTTGCCGCCGCCGGCCTCGATCCGGTCGTCGCCGGCGCCGGTCGTGATGACGTCGTTGCCCGAGGCGGCGATCACGGTGTTGGTACCGGCGCCCGCGTCGACGACGTTGTTGCCGCCGCCCGCGTCGATCAGGTCGTCGCCACCCGCGGTCGTGATGACGTCGTTGCCGGGGCCGGTCACGACGCAGTCGGACCCGCCACCGCCGGTGACGGTGTCGTTACCGCCGCGGCCGACGATGAGGTCGTTGCCGGCGGTGCCGGCGAGGCGGTCGTTGCCGGTGGTGCCGACCACGACCGCGTCGACGGCGCCGCAGGTCAGCCCGGCCGCCTGCACCGTGACGGCGCCGGTGTGCCGGATGCCGGTGAGCGCGTCGGTGAGCTCGAGCGAGCCGCCGGCCGGGACGCTGAACGTGACCGGCACCGAGCGCACGGTCACCGCCACGGTCGCGGCGTCACCGGCGAGGGTCGACACGCCGACCAGTCCGGTGAGCAGGTAGGAGCCCTCCCCGAACCGGATCGCCGCGTCGCTGCCGGACAGCTGGACCTCGGCGGGAGCGGTACCGGCGCCGACATCGAACCGGACCGACGACGACGGCCCGGCGGACACCGCGACGGTGCGCCCACCCGTGCCGACGATCCGGCCGGAGACTGCCGCCGTGGCGAACGTCGCGTTGGCCGGGTCCGCGGGCGCCGGGTCGACGGCGTCGAGGATGCCGTCGTCGTCGGCGTCCAGGTCGACGCAGGTGATCGTGCCGGCGCGCAGCGCGTGCCCGTCGGTGCCGCTGTCGTCGGACCAGACCACCGGCTTGCGACCGGCGACGCACGCCTGCTGCGGCGCGATCGCGAAGCCCTCGTTGTTGAGGTTCGGCATGCCGGCGGGGCGCTCGAACAGGCCGCTGACGGCGAACGCGCCCGCGGTCACGTCGAGGGTGGCGACCCGGCCGTTGCACGTGTCGTCGCAGACGGCCCACAGGTGGCCGGTCTCCGGCTCGAACTCCAGGTCCATCACCGACGGGAACCCGCTGGCGAACGTCGCGATCCGGGTGAAGCCGCCCGGCGTGAGCGCGTACGCGTAGACGCTGCCGTTGGCCTCGAGCCCGACGAGGAAGAGCCCGTCGCCGTGGCCCGGGTACACGGCCGGGTCGTACGCGGCGCCGGTGCGCTGGTCGGCGAACCCGTGCGCGGTGAGGTACGCGTCCGGCACCCAGGTGATCGCCTCCAGGCCGCTGTTCGCGGCGACGGCCGGCAGGTCGGCGGTGAGGTTCCACTCGGCGTTCGCGGTCCCGCTGGCGCCGTCGTAGCGCTCGATCGTGGGCCGGCTCACGCCGCTGACGGCGTTGTTCCGCTCGGTCGACACGTAGATCCCGTCCGGCCGCCACACCACGCCCTCCGCGTCGACGTCGCCGGTGCCGTCCGCGTAGTGCAGCACGGTGGCCGACGACGGCGTCCAGGCCGACCCGTCCCAGGTCAGGCGGTAGAGGGTGCCCGGTCCGTTCTTGACCGCCCAGAGGACGTCGCGGCCCTGGAACGACAGGCCGCTCATGTTCCCGCCGAACACGCCGGACTGGTCGGCGGTGGTGACGTCGGCGCCGCCCGGCCAGGCCGTGGCGGGCGTCTGGCCGGCGCAGGCGTTGGCCGCGCCCCGCGTCGAGGCGGTCGTGGCGGCGAACGGTCCGGTGCCGTCCGGGCAGCGGCCGTAGGTGATCGCCGCGTGGGCGGTCCAGGTGTACGAGTCGACCAGCGTCACCCCGTCGGCCGCGAAGAGCCGGGCGGAGTCGGCGGCGCCGAGGCCGAACACGGCATCCACGTCCAGGACCAGGTAGGCGCCGGGGGCGAGGGTGGTGTTGGCCGCGATCGTGAACACGTGCGTGTCGTCGTTGTCCTTCACCAGCCAGCCGGACACGTCGACCGCGGTGACGCCGGTGTTGACCAGCTCGACCCAGTCGCCGGGCGTGCCGCCGTTGGACTCGACCTCGTTGATCTTCACCTTGGCCGCCGGCGAGGTGCAGTCGTTGGCCGCGCCGCGCGTCGAGGACGACGTCGTCGCGAACTGCCCGGTGCCGTCCGGGCAGCGCCCGTAGGTCGTCGCCGCGTGGGCCGTCCACGAGTACGAGTCGATCAGCGTCGTGCCGTCGGCGGCGTAGACCCGTGCCGAGTCCGCGGCGCCCAGGCCGAACGCCGGGTCGACGTCCACCACGGTGTACGCGCCGGGGGCGAGGGTGGTGTTTGCCGCGATCGTGAACACGTGCGTGTCGTCGTCGTCCTTCACCAGCCAGCCGGACAGGTCGACGGCCGTGGCACCGGTGTTGAGCAGCTCGACCCAGTCGCCCGGGGTGCCGCCGTTGGACTCGACCTCGTTGATCCGGACCTTCGCGGCGGCCGGCGCGCAGTCGTTGGCCGCGCCGCGCGTCGAGGACGAGGTGGTGACGAAGGTGCCGGTGCCGTCCGGGCAGCGGCCGTAGGTCGTCGCCGCGTGGGCGGTCCAGGTGTACGAGTCGACCAGCGTCGTCCCGTCGGCCGCGAACAGCCGGGCGGAGTCGGCGGCGCCGAGCCCGAACGCCGGGTCGACGTCGACGACCAGGTAGCCGCCGGGCGCCACCGTCGTGTTCGCCGCGATGGTGAACACGTGGGTGTCGTCGTTGTCCTTCACCAGCCAGCCCGACACGTCGACGGCCGTGGCACCGGTGTTGACCAGCTCAATCCAGTCGCCGGGCGTGCCGCCGTTGGACTCAACCTCGTTGATGTGGATGGCAGGGGTGTCCGCCGCGACCGCCGAGGTGGTCGCAATGGCGACACCCGATAATGCGGGTAAAAGGGCAAGAATCACACGGAATGGGGTGCGCAATGTCGCCGGTCCTTCGCGGGAAATGTGTTTCCCGCGAGCCTCGACCACGAGGACGACCAGCACATGAACACACGGCGAAACGCTCGGTGCGAGTGCGTCGCCCGCCCTCGCGCGGCGCCCACCGCGCACGGTGGGACAGCAGGAAGGAGTGCCCGGGGCGGGGTTCGAACCCGCACGCCTCGCGGCAGCCGCTTTTAAGGCGGCCGTGTCTGCCGTTCCACCACCCGGGCTTAGAAACGCGTCTCACGGTAGCCCGTCCGACGAACCGTCAACACCGACAAGGGGACCGCCGTTACTGTCATCCGGGTGAGCAGCCCCCCACTGACCGACGAGGTTGAGATGGCGCCGCCGGAGCCCTTGACAAATGAGGGTCCACCGTTGCAGGCGTCGCGACGCTGGCCGGTCGACGTGGGCGCCGGGCTGCTCTTCATCCTCGCCGCCGCGCTGCTGACGCACCGGCTGTGGCCCGGTCCGGCCGGGCGCGTGCTCGCGCACAACCCCAGTGACCAGGCACTCGACGAGTGGTTCCTCGCCTACGCCACCCGAGCGTACCGCGGCGACTTCACCCTCGTGACCGGCATGCTCAACGCGCCCGAGGGCGTCAACCTCCTCGCGAACGCCTCGCTCATCGGCATGGGGCTGCTGATGGCCCCGGTGACCCTCGCGTTCGGCGCGCCCGTCACGTTCAGCCTGCTGGTCGCCGGCAACCTCGCCGCGACGGGGATCGGCTGGTACCTGCTGTTCGCCCGCACCCTCGGGACGCACCGGGCCGGCGCGCTGCTCGGGGGCGCGTTCGCCGCGTTCGCGCCCGGCATGGTGTCGCAGTCCAACGCGCACCTGCACATGACCGCGGCGTGGCTGGTGCCGCCGATCGTCTGGTGCGTGGTCCGCCTCGCCCACCAGACGGACGTGACGTGGCGGACCGCGCGGACCGGAGTGCTGCTCGGCGCGCTCGTCACCGCGCAGTTCTTCGTCGGCGAGGAGGTGCTCTTCCTCGCGGCCGTGACCCTCGCGGTGTTCACGCTGGTGTTCGCGGCGGCGGCCCGGCCGTCGCGGCGGGTGGTGCCGCCGTTCATCCTCGGCCTGGGCATCGGCGCCGGACTGGCCGCGGCGCTGCTGGCGTACCCGCTGTGGCTGCAGTTCCAGGGGCCGCAGAGCGCCTCGGGCGGGGTGTTCCATCCCTCCTTCTTCTCCGCCGACCTCGCCAGCTTCACCGCCATCTCGCCGCAGTCGCTCGCCGGCGACGACAGCGCCGCGCGGCTGGTCAGCGGGCCCGCGGAGTACACCACCTTCTTCGGCGCGCCGCTGCTGCTGGTCGCGCTCGGGGCGACGGTCTGGATGTGGCGGCAGCCGGCGGTCCTCGCGTCGGCCGTGACTACGGTCGTGCTGTCGCTCTTCGCGCTCGGCCCGTGGATCGTCGTCGACGACTCGCCCACCGAGCAGCGTGGGCCGTTCGCGCTGCTGTCCGGCCTGCCGGTGATCGAGTCGGCGCTGCCGACGCGGTTCGCCCTCGGCGCGATCCCGTTGCTCGCCGTGATCGTGGCGCGGGTCGTACACGCGGCGATCACGCAGACGGAGACCCTGCGGCTACTGGTGCCGGTCGCGGTGACGGCCGCACTCGTGCCGCTCGCCCCGGTGCCGCTGCCGGTGACCGACCGTGCCCCCGCGCCGCGGTTCTTCACGGAGGGGTACTGGCGGATGTACACGCCCGAGGACGGCGTGGTCGTGCCCGTGCCGCTACCGGATCCGCGGGACCCCGACGCGATGCGGTGGGCGGCGGCGACCGACGTGCGGATCGCCACCCCGCAGGGCTGGTTCATCGGGCCGTACGGCAAGGGCGGCGCGGCGGCCGTCGGCGTCTACCCGCGGCCGACGTCGCAGCTGCTGCAGCGGGTCGCGAAGTCCGGGTCCGCCGCTTCCCCGACCGACCAGGACCGGACCGCGCTCGCCCGCGACGTCGCGTACTGGCGGGCGGCGTCCTTCGTGCTCGACCCCCGCCACCCGAACGCCGGGGCGCTCAAGCAGACCATGGACGGCCTGCTCGGCCCCGGCGAGCGGGTCGAGGACGTCTGGGTGTGGCGCGCGCCTTAGGCCGCTTTCGCCTTCTGGTCCGACTTGGCCGTCGGGTGCAGCGGGATCGGCGGGGCCACGGTCAGGAACGGCTCGCGCGGCTCGTGCAGCGACCCGAGCGCGACGACCTCGCGGCGCAGCACGAGCTGCAGCGTCCAGTCGACCAGGACCCGGATCTTGCGGTTGAGCGTGGGGATCCTGCTCAGGTGGTACGTCCGGTGCATGAACCACGCCGGCAGCCCGCGGACCTTGACCCCGTAGACGTGCGCGACGCCCTTGTACAGGCCGAGCCCGGCGACCGAGCCGACGTGCTTGTGCTTGTACTCCACCGGGCGGCGCCCACGCACCACGGCGGCGATGTTGTCGGCGAGCCGCGCCGCCTGGCGGACCGCGTGCTGCGCGCTCGGCGAGCACAGCGCCCCGGGCACCGCTGACGTGAGGTCCGGCACCGCGGCGCAGTCACCGGCGCTCCAGGCCCCGTCGACGACGTTCTGGTCGGCGTCCACGACCTGCAGCGTCGGCAGGCAGGTGATCGCCCCGCGCTGGGTCCGCGGCAGGTCCGTGTCCTCCAGCATCGGGTGCGGCTTGACGCCCGCCGTCCACACGATCGTGTCCGCCGGGAACTCGTCGCCGTCGGACAGCTTCACGATCCCGTCGACGCACGACTCGAGCCGCGTGCCGAGCCGGATGTCGATCGCGCGCCGGGTGAGCTGCACCACCGTGTAGGCGCCCATCTCCGGCCCGACCTCGGGCAGGATCCGCTGGGCCGCCTCGACGAGCACGAACCGCACGTCTTCCTGGGGGATCTCCGGGTAGTACCGCAGCGCGCCCCGGACCATGTCCTCCATCTCGGCGAGGGCCTCGATGCCCGCATACCCGCCGCCGACGAACACGAACGTCAGCGCCCGGCGCCGGGTCGCCTGGTCGATCGTGGTCGCGGCGACGTCGAGCCGGTCCAGCACGCTGTTGCGCAGGAAGATGGCCTCACCGATCGTCTTGAAGCCGACCGCGTGCTCGCGCAGCCCCGGGATCGGCAGCGTCCGCGACACCGACCCCGGCGCGACGACGATGTGGTCATACGGCACCTCACGAGGCGGCCCCACGATCGGCTGGACGATGGCCACCTTCCGGGCGTGCTCGATCCGGGTGACCTCACCGGCGAGCACGTGGCAGCGCTTCAGCTCGCGCCGCAGCGGCACGACCGCGTGCCGCGGTGAGATGTTGCCGGCCGCCGACTCCGGCAGGAACGGCTGGTAGGTCATGTGCGGCTGCGGATCGACAACCGTCACCTCGGCCTCGTGCCGGCCCAGCTTCTTGGACAGACGAAGAGCGGCGTAGAGCCCGACGTGCCCCGCACCGACGATAAGGATTCGCTTAGCAGCCACACCAGCAACGCTAGCCGCGAACACCCCTCATCTTCAGTCAGGCCACAGACATGTAACGACCGTTACGCAAGCTGTAACCGCACTCACTGTAAATCCCCCCACCGCTGCCGCGGCGGGGGTTATTACGGCGCTTTGCGGGTGATCAACCAGGCCAGGGCGGCGGCGGCCAGGACGCCTACCAGGGAGGCGAGGAGGAAGACCGGGCCGATGACGGCCTTGACCACAGCCAGGAGCATGACGCTGACGATGGCTGATGCGCTCACGATGGCGGTGGCGCGCAGGAGCCAGGCGACGATGATGCCCGGGGAGACGATGGCGTCGTAGGGCAGGGCGGCGGCCAGGGCGGACAGGGAGTGGGTGAGGTAGAGGACGGTCGCCAGGGCGATCAGGCGCGGGATGGTGATCTTCTGGCCGTACGTGTAGGTGTTCAGGAGCCAGCCGAAGGCACACAGCAGGATGGCCAGTCCGACCAGGCGGGTGCGGGGGAAGAGGGCGGGCAGCGCGGCCAGTACAGCGGCCATCAGCAGGGCGAGAGGGCTGAGGATCACCTCGGCCGGGAAGGCGACCAGGGCCGCGACCAGGGTGAGCAGGAAGACCGCGAAGCGGACGAGCAGGGGGCCGGCGGCGGCGCGCTCGAGCATGTCCTTGAGGCGGCCCAGGCGGGTGAGCAGGGCGTCCTGCAGCTCCTCGATCATTTGGTGACCGTCCGGGAGAGCGCGACGCGGGCCACGCCGCGCAGGACCTCGTCGAGGCTGCCGGCGCCGCCCCAGGGGACGACGGGGACGCCGTGCTCGCGGAGCTGGCCGATGACGCTGTCGCGTTCGAGGAGCCAGAGGCGGTGGGCGACCGCGCCCCACGGGCCGGTGCCGCGCAGGGCGGCGGAGGGCTCGGTGAGGGTGTCGACGGCGACGACGAAGCGGCCGGCGCGGGCCAGGTTGGCGAGCATCGATGCCGAGCGGGGGTCCAGGAGCGGGGTGAGGACCATGACCAGCGCGTTGTGCTGCACCATGTGTGGGCCGAAGACCGAGGGTGGCGGTTCGTCGGCGACCTGTGCGGGGCTGATGTCGAGCAGCCACTCGAGGGTCGTCATGTAGTGCCTGCGGCCGCTGGCGGGGCGCAGCTGGCGGATCTGGCCGCCGTACTGCAGCAGCGCCACCCGGTCGCCGCGGCGCAGGTAGTGCTCGGCGATGCCGGCGGCGGCGCGGACGGTGGTGTCCAGGACGGACGCGCGGCCGTCGATGCCGCCGGAGCGGCCGGCCTCGTGCAGGGCGTCGAGCAGGACGACGACCTCGGCGTCGCGGTCGGAGAGGGTACTGACGACGTGCAGCTCCCGCGTGCGCAGGGAGACGCGCCAGTCGATGCGGCGCAGCCGGTCGCCGGAGCCGAAGCGGCGGACGCCGGCGAGCTCGCCGCCTTCGCCGGGGCGGCGGGAGCGGTGGCCGCCGACGTGGCCGGCGGCGCGGGGCATGGCCTCGGCGGCGTCGAAGTGCTCGATCGCCGGGTACGCCTTGATCGGCAGCGCGGGGGCCTGCACGGCGCGGCTGATGAGCAGGCCGTCGGCGGCGAAGCCGTGCGCGTCGACGGGGCCGAGCGGATGGCGGCCCCAGCGCAGCACCCGGCCGTGCAGGTCGACGGAGGCGATCGTGCCGGGGTCAACGCCGACGGCGTACGGGCGGTCGCTGTGCTCCAGGCGGATCCAGCGGGGCACGGCGATGCGGACCACGACGAGGTCGAAGCCGCCCGGGTTGGGGTTGCCGACGCCCACGCTCACGTCGAGGTCGGCGCCCTCGACGACGAACGGCTCGGCGGCGGTGACCTCGAGGGTCGGCGCGCGGGCGGGCCGGCGCAGCAGCGACAGGGCGGTGCCGAGGGCGAACGGCGTGGCGAGCAGGACCAGGTCGAAGCGGCCGATGAGGACGGCGACGAACACGAGCACGCCGGCGACGAAGACCGCCCGGCCGAGCGCGCGGGTCGGTTCGAAGGCCCGCGCATGGGACCGCACGCCCGGCGAGGGGCGCCGCTCAGCCACGCCTTCCGCCGTACGTGGGCAGCGCGCCGCTGGCGGGTGCCGGGGTCTGCGCGAGCACCTCGCCCACGACGGCCCGGGGGTCGATGCGCTTGAGCCACATCTCCGGCAGGAGCGTGATGCGGTGGGCGAGGGCGGGCACGGCGACGGCCTTGACGTCCTCGGGGATGACGTAGTCGCGGCCGCTGAGCGCGGCGGCGGCCCGGGCGAGCAGCAGCAGCGCGAGCGAGCCGCGGGGCGAGGCGCCGACGAGGACCTGCGGGTGGGAGCGGGTCGCCGCGGCGAGGGTGACGATGTACCGCCCGATCGAGTCCTCGACGCTGACGTCCTCCAGCGCGCCCTGCATGGCGAGGAGGGTCTCGGAGTCGACGACCGGCTCGAGGATCGCGTCCTCCTGCCGGCGGGACATCCTGCGGCGCAGGACCTCCCACTCCTCGTCGGCGTCCGGGTATCCGAACGACACCCGCAGCAGGAACCGGTCCAGCTGCGCCTCGGGAAGCGGGTAGGTGCCCTCGTACTCGATCGGGTTGGCGGTGGCGAGGACGTGGAACGGCGGGTCCAGCCGGTACGTGGCGCCCTCGACCGACACCTGCCGCTCCTGCATCGCCTCCAGCAGCGCCGACTGCGTCTTCGGCGGGGTGCGGTTGATCTCGTCGGCGAGCAGCAGGTTCGTGAAGACCGGGCCGGCACGGAAGGTGAACTCGTGCGAGCGCTGGTCGTAGAGGAACGAGCCGGTGACGTCGGCGGGCAGCAGGTCGGGGGTGAACTGCAGCCGCCGGAAGCTGATGCCGAGCGCCTGCGCGAACGAGCGCGCGGTCAGCGTCTTCGCGAGACCCGGCAGGTCCTCCAGCAGCACGTGCCCGCCGGCGAGGATCCCGGCCAGCACCAGCTCCAGGGAGTCGCGCTTGCCGACGACCACCGTGCCGACCTGGTCGAGGACCACCTTGGCGATCCGGCCAACCTCGGCCGGTGCGAGCGTCTTCATAGCCCCTCCACCTTCGCGACGATCGATGCTACGTCTCCTGGGCTCGGCACGCGCGACGGCGGCTGGTGCAGCAGCGTCCACAGCTCCTCCCCCAGCAGTGCCCTTGCCTGTCTCGGCGACCCCGCCAGGGTGATCCCGTGCTTCTGCCGCAGCCTGGTGTCGACCAGGTCGGAGATGCGGGGCACGACGAGCGCGGCGAAACGTTTCGCGTCGCGCTCGCCCCAGACGAGGCGGTCCTCCCACCGGCCGACGGCGAGGCGCAGGCCGTCGAGGACGGGGACGCCGTCGAGGACCTCGCCGGTGCGCCGCGTCCTGGCCAGGGCCTTCTTCTTGGCCAGGGTCGGCGGGCGGACCGGGGTGAGGCCGCGGCCGGTGACGGTGACCGGCAGCTCGTCGGCATGGACCTGCCGCAGCGCCTCCTGGATGATGCCGACCGCCAGGATGCCGAGGAAGACGAGTGGGTACGACACGGTCAGGCCCACCACGTACAGCAGCCCCCAGCCGACGGTGGTGAGCGCGAACGCGATGAACAGCCGCCGGATCCACCAGCGGGTGTCGTACGGCCGGGACGGGCGGCGCACCGGCCGCGGGTCGGCGGCGACGGCGGTGCGGCCGGCGTCGAAGAGCTCTTCGAGGCTGACCATCTCGTCGGGGTTACGCGCCACGGGCCGCACCTCCCTGCAGCGACAGCTCCGAGCGCAGCTGCCGCAGCGCCTCGATCGCGCCCTGGCGGGACCGCTCGTCGACGGGGCGGGTCGCGTACCGCGCCTCGCGGTAGACGAAGGCGAGCCCTTCGAGGGTCGACCGGCTGACCTGGTGGCCGGCGAGGAGCCGGGTGACCAGGTCGGTGGGGCTGTCGCCGGTCTCGCGGGGGGTGCCGGCGGCCGCGGCGGCCCGCTCCAGGCGGACCCAGCAGGCGATGACCGCGCGGCGCGGGTCGGTGTCGGTGTCGGAGAGCTCGACGATGCCGGCGTCGACCGCGGCGATCACCTCGGCGCCGCCGTCGGTCATCGGGGTCGGCTGCTTCGGCTCGACGAAGAGCCGGGCCTTGCGCTTGGGGCCGGCGTTGCGCAGGAGCGACCAGGCGAGCCAGCCGACGAGCACCGCGACGACGAGCAGGCACAGGATGCCGGCGGTGTACGTCACCCAGTCGGGGAGCGTGAACGGGGCTTCCTCCGGCGCGGCCGAGGCCAGCGGCCCGCCCGAGGTCATGACGTCCGGCGTCGGGGACACCGCGGGCGGCGTCGCGAGCAGCTCCGGCACGGGCACCTTGCTGATCTCGGGCGACGAGGTGGACGCGGCCGCGGCGGCGATGCCGAGCACGGCGACGACGGCGAGCACCGGCAACCAGCGGTTGAAGGTGCGGTCCATGACATCCCGTCGGTCAGCGTCATCCGATCCCGGCGAGTGCCTTCGCACGGGTGAAAACCTCGTCCAGCATTCCTGGCGTGAGCCTGCCGGTAAAGGTGTTCTGCTGGCTCACGTGGTAACAACCGAGCAACGCGGGGGCGCCGTCGGCCTGCCACAGGGTGCCGTGGCCGAACGGTACCTTTCGTGCCGGTGCTACACCGTAGACGGCGCGCAGCGCGGGCCAGAAGGCGGCCCAGGCGAATCCGCCGAGCGCGACCACGACCCGCAGGGTCGGGCGGATGAGGGTGAGCTCGCGGTGCAGGTAGGGCGCGCAGGTGTCGCGCTCCGCGGGGGTCGGCTTGTTGTCCGGCGGGGCGCACCGCACCGCGGAGAAGATCCTTGTGCGCTCCAGTGACAGGCCGTCGTCACTGCTGACGCTGGTGGGCTGGTTGGCGAGGCCGGCCCGGTGCATGGCGGCGAACAGCACGTCACCGGACCGGTCGCCGGTGAAGATGCGACCGGTCCGGTTCCCCCCGTGTGCGGCGGGTGCCAGGCCGAGGATGGCGAGCGTGGCGTCGTGGGCGCCGAAGCCGGGGACGGGACGGCCCCAGTACTCCTGGTCGCGGAACGCGGCCCGTTTCGTCGCCGCGACCTGCTCCCGCCACTCGACCAGCCGGGGGCACAGCCGGCAGTCGCAGATCTCCGCGTCGAGGAGGTCAAGGTCGTCTGGCACGCCTCAAAACTAGCGGGACGGGCTCGGGCTGAGCGACGCCGACGCCGACGGGGACGCCGATGGCGAACCGGGCGCGGCGGGAGACTCCGATGGAACGGCGGAGGGCGACGCCGACGGCGGCACGGACGGCGACGGCGTCTCGGACTCGCCGGGGCGGGGCGTGCCGAGGCACAGCGGGTAGCTCACCGGCTTGGACTCGTCGCCGGTGGTGCAGCGCCAGTAGTCGCCGACCTGGATCGGCTGGCCGTTCTGGTCGTACAGGGTGATGTGCTGCAGCGAGCGGCCCTGCTCGTCGACCGGGAAGACGTTGGTCACGCTGTCGAAGCGGCCGCCGCTGGTCGGGTAGTAGTCCTGGCTGCTGCCATACCCCCGCAGCAGGCTCGGCGCGTTCGCGATCACGAACAGCACGCCGACGACGGCGACGGCGGTCCCGGCGAACCGGATCCAGCGGGGCGCCCGGGGCACGCCCGTCGCGCCGACGCGGATCGACACGACGATCGCGACCGCCAGCAGCAGCCAGCCGATCGGGTCGTCGAAGCGGTCGGCGGGCACCACGTCCATGGCGAAGATCAGCACCACGATCCCCACCGCGCGGGCGATCCACCAGGCCGGGCGCAGCAGCCGCAGGAATTCCGTCACCCGCGGGTAGCCGATGACCCGGCCGGCGCGCCGGTCGAGCTCCGGCAGGGCCGCGACGAACCGCTCGTAGTAGACGACGACCGGCGCCCGGCGGGCCTCCGCTCCCGCGGCGGCGTCGAGACCGGCGGCGGCGCGCAGCTCGGCGGCGTAGGTCGCCGGCGGGCCGAGCCGGTCGACGAGCGGGCCGCCCTGCTCCTCGAGCACCTCGGCGAAGTGCGCCGGCAGGTCCTCGAGCAGCTCGTCGCGGGTCTCCGCGGGCAGGTCGGCGAGGGCCGCGGCCACCCGCTCGTAGTAGTAGTCGATCTCGATCGTGGCTGCCTCGGTCACGACGTCTCCCCGATCAACTGGTCCATGGTCGTGGCGAAGCCCCGCCACACCTTGCCCGAGGCGCCGAGCTGGGTCCGGCCGGCGGCGTTCAGCGCGTAGTACTTGCGGTGCGGCCCCGACTCGCTGGGGACCACGTAGGTGGTGAGCATCCCGGCCTGGAAGAGCCGGCGCAGGGTGCCATACACGGAGGCGTCGCCGACCTCGTCGAGCCCGGCCGACCGAAGGCGGCGCAGGATGTCGTAGCCATACCCGTCCTCGTCCCGCAGGACGGCGAGCACGGCCAGGTCGAGGACCCCTTTGAGCAGCTGGGTGGTGTCCACGTGAAGCAGAGTAGTACGCAATGCGCAGTACTATCAAGTGCACAAGCGGACGGGCGGCCCGCGTGTCGCGGACCGCCCGTCAGGACGTGCTTCGGGGGAACTACTTGGCGGGACCCAGGCAGAGCGCCTGCCCCTTGGCCGGGTCGGTGCCCTGCCAGAGCACGGACTCCGCGCCCTGCTCGATGTACGCGTCGCAGACGGTGGTCTTCTGCTTCAGCGCGTCGGCCCGCGCCACCTTGTCGACGATGCCGATGACCTTGTACTTCGCCTTGGCGTCGGTGCACTTGACGATGTTGAGGTCGACCTCTTTGGTGCTCGAGCCGGTGATCTCGTCACCCGCGAGGCAGTCGCCGACCTTGGCGTTGGTCGAGCTGTCCTTGGCGAAGTACCAGATCGCGCCGCCACACCCGACGCACAGCACAGCGAGGACCGCGACGATGATCAGGATGACCTTGCCGGCCTTGCCCCGGCGGGGCGGGGGCGGCGGGGCGCCGAAGGGCGGGCCGGGCGGCGCGCCGAAGGGAGGCTGGTCGCCGTACTGCGGGGCGCCACCGTACTGCGGCTGCTCCCCGTACTGCGGGGCGCCGAACTGGGGCTGCTGCCCGTACTGCGGCTGTTGCCCGTACTGCGGCTGCTGGCCGTACTGTGGTGGCTGCTGCCCGTATGGATCACCGCCGCCGGGGGGCGGCGGATAGCCGCCGGGCGGCGGGTACTGATCAGACATGTGCTTCCTTCCGGATATGCCGCAAATATCACCCTAACGTGCCCCTTAGGCGCGGGGGTGACGGCCCACGATAACCGCAGGTGCGAGATGCATACAGTCAGGTGCGCGCACGTATTACGGTGTGCGCCGTGACCGATCTGTTGAAACGCCTCGCCTCAGCGCCCGGTGTCTACCGCGGGCGCGGCGACGGGCTGGAGTCCGGGCCGTTCGTCGCCCGCATCAAGGTGACGTCGGTGGTGCGCGGCAACGCGATCACCCTCGACTACGAGGCGGTCAGTGACAGCAAGGGCCTGCAACACGTTGAGCACACCATCCTCACGGCGAGTGAGGCCGGGCGGCTCGAACTCCACGTCACATGCCTGGAACTGCCCGGTGTGACCCGGTTTGTGGAGCACGAGCCCGGGGTGTTCAACGCGTACGAGGGACCCATGCCCGCGAAGATCATCATGACGATGCCGGCCGAGGGCGTCCTGACCTACGGCTGGTGGTGGTCCCGCGACGACGCCGACCCGCGCGAGCAGTCCCGCGCCGAGGTGCGCCGCACCGGCTGACCTTTTACTGACGCAAACACGACATCGCGACACCGTCCAGAATGTCCGACTCGGACGCGATGACGTCGTCGGCGCCGGCCCGTTCGAGGATGATGCGCAGGATCAGCGCACCGGCACCGATCACGTCGGCGCGCCCCGGGTGCATGACGGCGTTGGCGAGCCGCTGCTCCGGCGTGGCGGCGAGCAGGTCCGCGGTCACCTTCGCCACGTCGGCGGTGGAGACCCGGGCCCGGTGGATGCGCTCCGGCACGTATTCGGTCAGCCCCAGCGCCAGGGCGGTGACGGTGGTCACCGACCCGGCCAGCCCCACGAACGTGCGGGCCCGGCCGGCGTCGACCGCCGCGAGGGCCCGGTCGACCGCGCCGGTGATGTCCTTCCCGGCCGCCGCGACCTGCGCCGCCGTCGGCGGGTGGTCGTGCAGGTGGCGCTCGGTGAGCCGGACGCAGCCGATGTCGACGCTGATCGCGGCGTCGACGCCGCTGGCGGAGCCCACCACGAACTCGGTCGAGCCGCCGCCGATGTCGAAGACCAGGAACGGCGGCTCGGCCCCCAGCCCCTGGACCGCGCCGGCGAACGTGAGGCGGGCCTCCTCGTCGCCGCTGACGACCTCCGGGGCGAAGCCGAGGGTGGCGGTGACCATGGCCCGGAAGTCGTCGGCGTTGGACGCGTCGCGGCTCGCGCTGGTGGCGACCATCCGGACAGTCCCTTGCGCAGGGTCCACCCCGGCCGCGGCGATCTCGGCCGCGTAGTGGACCAGGGCGACGCGGGTGCGCTCGATCGCCGCCTCCGCCAGCCGCCCCGTCCGGTCGACGCCCTCGCCCAGCCGCACGATGCGCATCTGCCGGGTGACGTCGACGAGCGACCCGTCGGGCTGGGCATCGGCGATCAGCAGGCGGACGGAGTTCGTTCCACAGTCGATGGCCGCGACGCGAGTCATGCGATCAAGCTACAGATGCAGCAGCATCCGGTGGTTGCCGAGGGTGTTGGGCTTGACCCGCTCCAGGTCGAGGAACTCCGCGACGCCCTCGTCGTACGAACGCAGCAGCTCCTCGTAGACCTGATGGGTGACCGGCGTGCCGTCGATCGGCACGAAGCCGAACGAGCCGAAGAACCGGGTCTCGAACGTGAGCACGAACACCCGCCGGACGCCGATCTCGCGGGCCGCGGTGAGCAGCTCCGACACGATCCTGTGCCCGATCTTGTGCCCGCGCGTGGTCGGATCGACCGCGACGGTGCGCACCTCGGCCAGGTCCTCCCACATGACGTGCAGCGCGCCGCAGCCGACGATCACACCGTCGCGCTCGGCGACCCAGAACTCCTGCACGGCCTCGTACAGCGCCACCATCGGCTTCGACAGCAGCCGCCGGTCCGCCACGTACATGGCGACCAGCCGCCGGATGCCCCGCACGTCTGCGGTCCGGGCCCGCCGGACGGTTACCTCCATGACGGTCAGGGTAGTGGCGCGCGGATGTGGCATATGACACGTGAGCGCGTGCTTGTCGTCACCGCCGCGGTGGCGACCGTGGCCGCGGGCACCATGACCGTTTTGTACCTGACGCAGGAACCCGCCGCGAAGGTGGTGACCGTGGAGCGGCCCCAGCTCGTGACGCCGAGCGCCTCGGCCGGCAAACCTGTCGCGAAGGGTGGCGTGAAGGCCGGCTATGCCGTGCGCAGCAAGTGGAAGGACGGCTTCAACGCCGAGGTGACGGTCACCAACATCGGCAGCCAGCCGCTGCAGGGCTGGGTCGTGCAACTGCAGCTGCCGCCGCACGTGGACCCGACGTCCACCTGGGGCGCCGCGGCCGAGCACAAGGCCGACCGGCTGACGCTGCGCTCCCAGTCGTGGAACACCTACCTGGAGCCGGGCGGGTCGATCCGGATGGGGTTCGAGGCGAAGGGCGCCGCGGCCGACCCGGTCAGCTGCACCGTCAACGGGTCGCCCTGCTGACAGTTCGTTGAAAGACCCGGTGACCGGCCCCACATTGGGCGGCATGCATCGTGCCGGTACCCGAATCCTGACCGTCGTGCTCGCTACCGCCCTCGGCGCCGGCGCGCTCGGCTGCGGTCTCATCAACCAGGTCAAGCAGACCGTCGACAACGTCTCCGCGATCACCGACCTCGCCGACCGGATGGGCAAGTCCGGGAGCCTGACCTTCACCGCCGAGTACAAGACCGACGACGGCACCCCGACGACCGTGGTGCAGCAGCCGCCGAAGGCCGCGTACATCGGCAAGGACGGCCGCTTCATCCTCACCGAGGACGCACTGCTGGTCTGCACCGGCAAGAGCGGCCAGAAGGTCGTCTGCCAGAAGAGCGCCGTGCAGACCGGCCAGCTGTCCTCCGCCGACCAGGCCGCCTACCTCTCCGCCGTCGCGGGCGGTGGCTTCATCAACACGGAGATGGCGCTCGGCCTGATGACGGCGGCGGCTCTTGTACCGGGTGTCAAGATCGCCGAGAACACCGCGACCATCGCCGGCCAGAAGAGCGACTGCCTCGACGTCACCGGTATCCCGCAGGACGCCAACGCGGGCCCGAACGACGTCACGGCCAAGGAGTTTCACGTCTGCGTCGCCGAGAGCGGCCTGCTCACCCGGTTCAAGGGTGTGGGCACCGACGACAAGGCCATCGGCGTCGAGCTCAGCAAGTACAGCGACAAGGTCGACGCGCAGGCGTTCGTCGCCCCGAAGGGCGCCCAGATCGTCGAGAGCACCGCTCCGCCGGTCGCTGGTAAGTAACCATTCCTGTCCTACTCTGTAGTTGTCGGGCGGCGAAGGCGCCGGGGCTGCCGTAACGTGCAGAACCGTGCTGACGCCGCCCGCTGGTCTTCCCGAAGACGCGCTCAAGGAGGCCCTTCTCCGCGAGTGGGGCCTCTCCGTCGCGTCGCTGGGCTACCGGGCGGTCGGCTTCGGCAGCCACCACTGGGAGGTCGCCGACGACGGCGGCAACCGCTGGTTCGTCACCGTCGACCAGGACGCCGACGTCGCCCGCCTCACCGCGTCGCTGAGCGTCGCCGTCGACCTGCACGCCACCGGCCGCACCTTCGCCGTCGCCCCCGTGCCGACCCGCCGCGGCGAGCCGCTGTTCCTGCTGGGGCGCTTCGCCGTCGCGCTGTTCCCGTTCGTCGACGGGCAGAGCTTCGACTGGAACGCCTTCCGCGGCCCCGAGCACCGCCAGGCCACCCTCGACATGATCATCCAGCTGCACACCGCGCCCTCGATCGTCCACCGCCACGCCCGCGTCGACGACTTCGCCGTCCCCGGCCGCGCCGAGATCGAGGCGGCGCTGAAGGCTCCCGGCCCCGACTGCGGCCCCTACGCCCGCCTGGCCGCGGAGCTCCTCGCCGGCCACCGGGAGGCCCTGGCCGGCCTGCTCGCCCGCTACGACGAGCTGGTCCTGGACAGCCACGGCGAGCCGGTCCGCGCGGTTCTCACCCACGGCGAGCCGCACTCGGGCAACACCATGCTCACCCCGACCGGCTGGCGCCTCATCGACTGGGACACCGTCCTGATCTCCCCGCCCGAGCGCGACCTGTGGCTCATCGAGCCCGGCGACGGCTCGATCTTCTCGGCCTACGCGGCGGCCACCGGCGTCCTGCCCCGCCCCTCGACCATCATGCTGTACCAGCTGCGCTGGGCCCTGACCGACATCGCCGTCGAGGTCCGCCGCTTCCGCCGCCCCCACACCGGCACCGCCGACGACCTCGAAGGCTGGGAGATCCTCCGCTCCGTCGTCACCCGCATCTAGCTGTAACTCCCCCCACCGCTTGCGCGGCGGGGCCCGGCGGGGATTCTCACCCGCACCCCAATGCGCCGCTCCGCGACGCACAGCCGCGCGTGCCGCGCTGGCTGGGATCGCGCATGCGCGCCGCATCCGGTGACCGGCCGCCGTCGTGGCCGAGGTCAGCGTCCGCGGTGAGTCCGAGTGGCCGGGTGGCCACGGGTGGTGATCGAAGTCGCGTGGTGGCTGTTCGGGCGGCCGTGGTTGTAACTATTCAGGTAGTGGTGGGAGCCATGGGTTGCCGGTGAGGGCGTCGTGGAGCGCGGCCAGGGTGTTCTGGCCGTGTTCGGCGGCGGTGGAGATGTAGCTGCGGACGTGTAACCAGTGTTGGGCGCCCGCGGTGCTGCGTCGGCAAGTCCGGCCTGCCAGCAGGTGTGCAGGTCGGTCAGGACCTTGGGGTCGAGTTGTTCACGGCCGGTGGCTCGATCAAACACGCCGACCACCTGAATAGTTGCCCGTTTCGCGACTTGGATCTCCAGGCGTGTCGCCAATGGTGGACGGGCGTCCCGTGTTCGGGTCAGGCGGGGGGCGGGACGCAGGGGCCGGAGGCCCACCACTCGGCGGCGAGGGCGAGGGTCTCGTCGCCGAACGGGTTGACGCCCGGGCCGACCGCGAGGGCGTGGCCCAGGTGGACGTGCAGGCACTTCACCCGGGTCGGCATGCCGCCGGCCGAGACGCCGGCGATCTCGTCGACGTGGCCGACCTGTTCGCGGCGGCGGAGGTAGTCCTCGTGGGCCGCTTCGTACGCCTTGCGCAGCTCAGGGTCCTCGGCGAGGCGGGCGCCCATCTCGCGCATCAGGCCGGACGACTCCAGGCGGCTGCACTCGTGCACGGCACGCGGGCAGGTCAGGTAGAACAGGGTCGGGAACGGGGTGCCGTCGGGCAGCCTGGGGGTCGTCTCGACCACGTCGGGCAGGCCGCAGGGGCAGCGGTGGGCGACCGCGCGCGTGCCGCGCGGGGTGCGGCCGAGCTGGGCGGCCACCACCGCGAGATCCTCCTCGGTGGCCGGCTCGAATTCCGTCCCGGCAGCGGGCGCCGACCCGGCATCCGACCCGGCAGCGGGAGCCGCGTCAGCGGGCACAGGCGAAGAGGCCGCCGACCCGGGGGCCGTCGGCTCGAATTCCGTTGTCATCCTCAGTCCGCCGCCTCGACGCTCGACCACAGTTTGCCGTACCAGGGCCGGGCGGACTTCTCCGCGCCGGGGATCGCCGCCGGGTCGGTCTGCTGGCCGCGCGCCGGGTCGATCACGACGATCGACTTCTCGCCCGGCAGCACCATGTTGAGCCGCTGGCGGGCCTGGCTGATCACATACTCGTTGTCGTTCCACTTCGCCGCCCGCTCCGCCATCTCGGCGATCTTGACGGTCTGCCGCTCCTGGCTCTGCTCCAGGGCGGCGATCTCCGCCTGCTGGGCCAGGTAGACCCGGACCGGGTAGGCGTAGGCGAGCAGCAGGACGCTCAGGAGGAGGCCGAGGACCACGGCTCGGCTGGTGAAGCGCTTGGGCTGCGGCGCCCGGGTGCGCATCGCGGCGCCGCCGGACGACACGGACCTGCGGGCCACGGTCGGTCTGGCCGGTGCCCGGCCCGCTCCGGCCCGCCCGGCAGCGCCCCGAGGACCCGAGGCCCTGGTGGGCGTGCCGCGCCCGCCCGGCCTGGTGCGCTGCTGCATGCCCTCCCCCTAGGTTCGCCGCCGGGGGCTGTGCCACCACCCCCGGAGAAGCGCCCGCGGCTCCCCAGGAGAGAGCCGCGGGCGTGAAACCGGACTAACGGTACCGCGGGAACGCGCCCCGACCGGCGTAGCGCGCCGCGTCGTCGAGCTCGTCCTCGATGCGCAGGAGCTGGTTGTACTTGGCGACCCGCTCGGACCGGGCCGGGGCGCCGGTCTTGATCTGGCCGCTGCCGACCGCGACCGCGAGGTCGGCGATCGTGGTGTCCTCGGTCTCGCCGGAGCGGTGGCTCATCATCGTGCGGAAGCCGGCGCGGTGCGCCAGGTCGACGGCGTCGAGCGTCTCGGTGAGCGAGCCGATCTGGTTGACCTTGACGAGCACCGCGTTGGCGGTGTCGGTGGCGATGCCACGGGCGATGCGCTGCGGGTTGGTGACGAAGAGGTCGTCGCCGACGATCTGGATGCGGCCGCCGAGCGCGTCGGTCATCGCCTTCCAGCCGTCCCAGTCCTCCTCCGACAGCGGGTCCTCGATGGACACGATCGGGTAGGCGTCGACGAGCTGGGTGTAGTAGGCGATCATCTCGTCGGAGGACTTGCCGCCACCCTCGAAGGTGTACGCGCCCTCCTTGTAGAACTCGGTGGCGGCCACGTCGAGGGCGAGGACGATGTCGCTGCCTAGCGAGAAGCCGGCCTTCTCCACGGCCTCCGCGATCAGGTCGAGCGCGGCGGCGTTGGTCGGCAGGTTGGGCGCGAAGCCACCCTCGTCGCCGAGGCCGGTCGACAGGCCCTTCTTCTTCAGGACCGACTTGAGCGAGTGGTAGACCTCGGCACCGGTGCGCAGCGCCTCGCGGAAGGTCGGCGCGCCGATCGGGGCGATCATGAACTCCTGGACGTCGACGTTGGAGTCGGCGTGGGAGCCACCGTTGAGGATGTTGAGCATCGGCACCGGCAGCAGGTGTGCGTTGGGGCCGCCGAGGTACTTGAACAGGCTGAGACCGGCCGAGTCGGCGGCGGCCTTGGCGACCGCGAGGGACACGCCCAGGATCGCGTTGGCGCCGAGGTTGGCCTTCTCCGGCGTGCCGTCGAGGTCGAGCATGGCCTGGTCGACGAGGCGCTGCTCGGTGGCGTCGAAGCCGCGGACGGCCTCGGCGATGCGCTCGTTCACGTTCTCGACGGCCTTCTCGACGCCCTTGCCGAGGTAACGCTTCGAGTCGCCGTCGCGCAGCTCGTTGGCCTCGAAGGCGCCGGTCGAGGCGCCGGACGGGACAGCCGCGCGGGCCAGGGTGCCGTCGTCGAGGACGACCTCGACCTCGACGGTCGGGTTGCCCCGCGAGTCGAGGATCTCCCGCGCGCCGATTGCTTCAATCGTGGCCACTGTCACTCCTTGCAGACAAAGATTGGTCGGCCGCCACGGTGCGGCACCCTGAGCCTATCGGTTGCGCCGATCTTGCCGACCTGGACCTAGATGTTGAGCAGCGTTCGCAGGTGACGGGGCGGGGGTGAGCCGTGCGCGAGCATCTGGTCGTGCCAGTCGCGCAGCGTGACGTTCACCGGTCGTTCATCGGCGATCTCGCGGACCTCGGTGTAGCCCACGAAGTACGTCGACAGCTGCGTCGAGGACAGCAGCGCCCGGCGCCACTTCCCGGCCGCCTCGCCCTCCTCCTGGAAGCCGGGGCCCATCATGAGCTCCATCGCCTCCTGCTCGGTCATCCCGTCGCAGTGGATCCGCTGGTCGATGATGGCGTTGATGCTCATCCGCAGCTGCATCTTGAGCTGCTGCAGCCGCACCGGCAGGCCACCGAACCCGCGCTCGGCCAGCAGCTGCTCCGCGTACACCGCCCAGCCCTCGACGAACGGCCCGCTCCAGCCGATCACCCGGGCCCGCGTGCGGCCCCGGAAGCGTCGGGCGTGCGCGAGCTGCAGGAAGTGGCCGGGGGTCGCCTCGTGGACCGTGAGGTCGCGCAGCATGTGGCTGTTGTACTCGCGGTAGAACGACGCCACCCGCTCCGCGCTCCAGTCCGACGGGGTGGGTGAGATGCAGTAGAACGTCGGCAGCTCGGCGGACTCCAGCAGGCCGGGCGGATCGCAGTACGCGACGGCGAACCCCCGGGCGAACTCCGGCATCTCCATGATGACCAGCGGGTCGTCGATGAGGGTGACGAGGTCGTGCTCCCGGACGAACGCGGTGGCCTCCGCGAGGGCGACCTTCGCCAGGTCCACGATCGTGTCGTTGTCGGGCACGTCGGCGGCGGCCTGCGCGAACGCGGCGCGGACCGTCTCGTCGGACTCCGGCCCGCCGGTCAGCTCGGCGGCCGCCGCCCGCAGCTGGGCGGTCACCTCCGCGAGGTTGTCCTCGGCGCGCCGCAGGACCGTCGCGGCGCCGAGCTCGGTGTCCAGGGTGTGCCACAGCCGGGCCTCCCACAGCCGCCGGCCGAGCCGCGGGTCCCGGTCGGCGGTGTCGATCCGCTCGCGCAGCCAGGCGGCGAACCCGTCGAGCTCGGCCGCGGCCCGCTCCTGCAGCGGGCGGACCACGTCGGCCAGCCCGGGCGCCTCCTTCAGCAGATCGCCGAGCTCGTCCCGTACCAGTGCCGCGGTGCCCTGGAACTGCCCCGCCGCGGTCTCCACGTGGACCCGTGGCATGTCCGTGAGCGTGTCCCGGGCGGTCGCGAGCGCGTCGGGGATCGCCGACAGCCGCGCCGCGATCGACACCAGGCGCTCCTCCGCCGGCGCGAACGGCCGGGCGATCAGCGCGTTCAGCAGCGTCGCCGGGTTGTGGGCGAGCGGGTTCCACTCGTGCTCGCGGATCTCGGTCCGCTCGAACAGCATCCGCTCGACCCGCGCCAGGAGCACCGCGTGGTCGACCTGCTCCTGCGGGTCCAGCAGGTCGAGGTCGACCTGGGTCAGCGCGGCGGAGGCGTCGCGGAGCATGTCGACGTCGCCGGCGACCGCCTCCGCGGACAGGTCCGGCAGCCGGTCGTCGAAGCGGTGGTCGCCGGCCGACGCCGCGAGCCGGGGGTCGGACTCCAGCAGCGCGTCGGCGATGTGCTCGGCCAGTGGCACGAAGTCATGCGGCATGGCTTCGAACCTAGCCGAGAAACCAAAACGAGGAACCTGGCCGAGAAACCAGGACGAGGAACCTAGACGAGACCGGCGAGGGTCCGGACCGCTCTGGCGAGCTCGTGCGGGGTGTGCGCGGCGTACCCGAGGACGAGCCCCGGCGGTCCCTTGCGGACCCGCAGCGACGACAGGGCGAGGGGCCCGAGCCCGCTCGCGAGCGCGCGCTGCGCCACGGCCCGGTCGTCGGTGCCCGGCGGCAGCTCCACGACCAGGTGCAGCCCGGCGGCGATCCCGCCGATGCGGGCCCGCGGCAGGTGCCGGCGCAGCGCGGCGACCACCGCGTCGCGGCGCTCCCGGTGCAGCCGCCGGGCCCGGCGCAGGTGCCGGTCGTAGCCGCCGGCGGCGAGGAACTCGGCGAACGCGAGCTGCTGCAGCGCCGGGCCGCCGTTGTCGGCGTCCGCCTTCGCCGCGCGCAGCGTCTGGTGGAGCCCCGGCGGCGGCGCGAGCCAGCCCAGCCGCAGCCCCGGCGCGAGGACCTTGCTCACCGAGCCGACGAGCGCGACCCGGTCCGGCGCGAGCCCCTGCAGGCAGGCGACGGGCTCGCGGTCGTAGCGGTGCTCGGCGTCGTAGTCGTCCTCGACGATCAGCCCGCCGACCCGGCGGGCCCAGGCGATCAGGTCGGTGCGCCGCTGCGGGGCGAGCACCACGCCGGTCGGGAACTGGTGCGCGGGGGTGACGACCACCGCCGTGCACCTGCTGCGCGCGAGCGCCCGCACGTCGAGGCCGTCGTCGTCGACCGGCACCGGCACCACGTCGAGCCCGAGCCGCTGCAGGTGCTCCCGCAGCGCCGACGGGCCCGGATCCTCCAGCGCGATCCGCCGCACGTCCTGCGCCAGCAGCGCCTTCGCCAGCAGGGCCAGGCCCTGGGTGACGCCGGCGGTGACGATCAGCCCTTCCGGCGGCACCAGCGCGGCCCTGACCCGCCCGAGGTAGCCCGACAGCTCCTGGCGCAGCCGGGGCGCGCCGGTCGCGTCGCCGTAGTCGAAGTCGGCGTCCAGGGCGCTGGTCAGGGCCGTCTCGTACGCCCGCCGCCACGCCGTGCGCGGGAACATCCCCAGGTCGGGCACGCCCGGCCGCAGCGGCGCGACCGCGACGGGCCGGTCCGGCGGGTCGCTGCGACGGCGCTGCACCGGTGCGGAGACGGCGGCGACGACCGTCCCGGACCCCCGCCGCGTCAGCAGGCGCCCCTCGGCCGTGAGCTGCTCGTATGCCCCGACGACAAGGCCTCGCGAGACACCGAGGTCGGCGGCGAGGTCCCTGGTCGACGGCAGCCGCGTCCCCGGCGCCAGCCGCCCCCCGGTGATCGCCTCGCGGAGCGCACCGACGAGCTGGTCGCCGACCCGCGGCCGAGTGCGGTCAAGCTCGACCAACGCCTCCCAGACCGACAAAGTGGACCTCCAAACGCGGGGCTCGGTGGCACTGTAGCGTGGACCACTGGCGATCGTAAGTTCGCTGTCATGAACCGGCTGCACACCTTTTACTGCGTGCTGACCTGCGCGATCCTGGGCTCCTCGTTCACCGTCAGCCGGTCGCTGGCCGACTTTCCCGTCCTGACCGGCCAGGCGCTGCGCTACACCCTCGCCGCGGCCGCGCTCGCCCTGCTCACCAGCTGGCTACGGCCCACGGGCCGCGAGCTGCTGCGCCTGGTGGGCGTCGCGGCGACCGGGCTGGTCGGTTTCAACGTCCTGCTCATGTACGCCCTGCGCCACGCCGACCCCGCGGCCATCGGCACGATCGTCGGCGCCAGCCCGCTGCTGCTCGCCCTGCTCGGTCCCCTGCAGGAGCGCCGCCGCCCCGCCCCGCGCCTGCTCCTCGCCGCCGCGGTCGTGGTCCTCGGCGCGGTCCTCGTGCAGGGCGGCGGCCGTATCGACGGCGCGGGCCTCGCCGCCGCGACCGGCGTCCTCGTCTGCGAGGCGGCGTTCTCGCTGCTGGCCGCGCCGCTGCTGCCCCGGCTGGGGCCGGTGCGGGTGTCGGCGTGGAGCACCGCCCTCGCTGTCCCGCTCCTCCTCGTCGCCCTCCCCTTCACCGGCGAGGTGCCGCGCCTGCCGTCCGCCGGCGAGGCCGCCGCCCTGGCCTTCCTGGGTCTGGTGCTGACCGTGGTCGCGTTCGTCTGCTGGTACAGCGGCGTCGCCCACCTCGGCATCGAACGCGCCGGCGTGTTCGTCGGCCTGGTCCCGGTCTTCGCCCTGATCACGGTCGCCGTGGTGGACCGGGTCACGCCCGACCCGCGCCAGCTGCTCGGCGTCGCGGCCGTCTCCGCCGGCCTGGTCCTCGGCCTGCGCGGCGGTCCACGATCCCCGGACACCGGCGCCGGCCGTGATAACCAGGATGCATGGAACGCACCGCACTCGTCCTCGGCGCCGGCGGCATCACCGGCGTCGCCTGGCAGCTCGGTCTCCTCATCGGCCTCGCCCAGCAAGGCCTCGACCTCACCCGCGCGGACCTGATCGTCGGCACCTCCGCCGGCGCGATCACCGGCGCCCTGGTCGCCGCCGGCCACGACCCGGCCGCCGCGGCCGCGATGGAGGCCCCGCTCGGCCCCGGCGACCCGCGGATCCGCGCCGACTGGACCCGCGGCGCCGTCGCGTTCCAGCTGCTGCAGGACCCGTCACTGCCACCCGCTGAGCTGCGCCGCCGGATCGGCGCGATCGCCCTCGAAGCCGAGGTCGGGCCGCCCGAGCCGTGGCTGGCGTCCTTCGCCCGCCGCCTGCCGATCGACCGCTTCCCCGACCGCCTGCTCGTCACCGCCGTCGACACCGCCACCGGCGAGCCGGCCTTCTGGACCGCGGCGTCGGGCGTCCCGCTGGTGCCGGCCGTCGCGGCGAGCTGCGCGGTGCCGTGCCTGTTCCCGCCGATGCCCGTCAACGGCGGCAGGTACATGGACGGCGGCGTCCGCTCCCGCACCAACGCCGACCTGGCCGCCGGCTACGACCGCGTCGTCGTCCTCGCCCCGCGCATCCCGATGCTCCAGCGCGACACCCCCGCCACGGGCACGCTGATCGAGCCGGACCCGGCCGCCCAGTCCGCCATCGGCGGCAACGTCTTCGACCCGTCCCGCTGGCCCGCCGTCGTCGAGGCCGCCACCCACCAGGGCGCCACCCACCCTCTCCCCTGGTAGAAGGGGGCGGGATCCTTACTCGGCGCGGCGGACGGCGTCCATGTAGGACAGGGCGGCGGCGCGCAGGGCGGCCTCGGCGTCCCGGCCGGTCCGGTCGGCCTCGACCACCAGGGCGAAGAGGGCGGCGCCGAGCGGGTCGGCGGGGGTGAAGTCGACGGTGAGGCCGGCGCGGGCGACGCGGTGCAGGAGCTTCGCGGTCAGGGCGAGCGCGGGCTGGGAGAGGGCGACCCCGTCGACGGCGGAGCCGCGGGACTTCTCGGCCTGCTTGATCTGCTCCCAGTTGGCGATGATGTCGTCGATGCCGCCGACCTGGGTGTCGGCGAAGACGTGGGGGTTGCGGCGGATGAGCTTGGCGACGAGGTCGCCGGCGACGTCGTCGAGGGTGAACCTGTCGGAGGTGTCCGCCGCCTCCTCGGCGAGGCGGGCGTGCAGCACGACCTGGAGCAGGACGTCGCCGAGCTCCTCCCGGACCGCTTCGGGGTCGGCGTCGCGGATGGCGTCGTAGAGCTCGTACGCCTCCTCGAGCAGGAACGGCGCCAGGCTCTCGTGCGTCTGTGCGCGCTTCCACGCGTCGCCGGTCTCGGGGTGCATGAGCCGGTCCATGACGGTGACGGCGTCCAGGACGCGGGCGCCGGGCGGGTCCCAGGAGCCGTAGAGCAGCTCCAGGGCGGCGAGGCCGGGCTCGCGGGCCAGCCGCAGGCCCAGCGAGCGGGCGAGCTCCTCGTCGCCGTCGGGGGCGGCGAGCCAGACGATGGTGCCGTGCTCGGCGAGGGCGTCGAGCAGGACCTCGACGGCGGGGTCCACGACGGTCACGGTGGCGCCGGCGGCCCGCAGCGCGTCGACCTGCGGGGAGTCGGATCCGGTGTACACCGGATGGGCGCGGACCACGTCCCACGCCTCGGCGGTGAGCACGCCGGCCGGGAGGCGGGGCGAGGTCACCAGCAGGATCACGCTGCCCGGCACAGTTCCTCAGACCTCCTCGGCGAGACCTCCGTCGAAGGTCAGATGGACCAGGATACTGGCCCGGGCGACGCCGCCCCGGCCGATGTCGACGGTGACCGGCAGCCCGTACGTGAGGCCCTGGTACCGCGGGTTGACGGTGATGCCCGAGCCGGCGACGGCGTCGTCGAGCTGCCGGCGCAGCGCGATCATCCGGCCGATCGCGTCGCGGGTCAGCAGGTACTGGACCTGCTCGAACGCGTAGAAGTCGGAGACCGGGCGGCCGCTGGCGAAGAACAGCGCGTCGAAGGCGGCCCGCTGCTGCGCGAGGTCCGGCTCGACGGGCGTGACGGCGGCGGCGAGGGTGACCAGGATGTCCTGGGCCTCGGTGACCAGCGGCACGATCGGCGCGTCCGGGGCGACGCCGTAGTACTGCGCGACCAGGCCGGGGTCGGTGTCGTGGCGCAGCGCGAGGCCGCGCGAGGCGGCGAGCCGGCCGCCGACGTCCCGGATGATCATGGAGCCGAGGACGTATCCGGTGACGTTGCCGCGCTGGGCGGGGGCGTAGGTCAGGTCGTCGGCGACGGCGGTGACCTGGTCGATGGTGACGGCGCCGCCGCCCAGGTAGGCGGCGACCCCCGGGTCGGACCGGCAGCCGGCGAGGGACGCGCACGCGAGGGCCGCGACCAGCGCGAACACACGGAACCGGGGCATCGTCACTTCTTCCTCGTCTTGCCGGCGACGGCGGTGGTCATCGGCGTGTAGTGCGGGTCCTGGGCGAGGGACTGGCGGAAGGCGCCGAGGACCGTGGGGTCGTCCGACACCTGGAACTGCTGCGTGGGGCCCTTGTTGTCCGTCGGGTCGGACTCGAAGTACATCACGGCCCGGATCTGCGGGTTGGCCTTGAACGTCGCGGACGCGTCACGCAGCCATGCGGCGCGCTGCTCGGTGCCCCACGCGCGGGCCACCCCGAACTCGCCGATCATCACCGGCTTCGTCGGGTGGGCCGCGCAGAACTCCAGGAACTGCCGCATCAGCTCGCCGATCGTGCCGTACCTGGAGCCGGCGTAGACGTCGACGCAGTTCCAGTCGACGGCGTCGTCGCCGGGGTAGAAATCGGCCGCGTAGCCGCCCTGGAAGCCTTCCACGGTCGGGCACCAGACCCAGGACGCGTTGGTGGCGCCCTCCTCGGTGAAGATGGCGCGCACGTGCCGCCAGGCGGCGATGTAGTCCTCCCCCGACCACATCTGGGCCCGCAGGTTGGGGCGGTCCATCTCCCACCGGAAGCGCATCAGCACCGGCTTGCCGAACGCCTTGAGCTCGCGGGCCCGGTCGCGGATGAGCGTGTCGTAACGACCCAGGGTGATGAGCCTGGTGTCGCCGCTCGCCCACGACAGCATGAGGGTCGTGCCCCGGGCGGCGAACTGCTCGTCGGAGGCGTTGAAGAAGTTCTCGTCGAAGCGGCGGTACGTGTTGACGATCGCCATCTTGCGGCCGACGGTCTTCTCCCACGCCGTCATCGCCGACAGCCGGCCCGACTCGGTGAGGTGCTCCGGCCGGACCCACGCGCCGAGGTACGAGCCGTGCTTCGGCGGCGCGATGGGTCCGGCCGCGAACGGGCCGGTCGAGGTGGCGATGGCCGGCGGCGCCCCGGGCGCGCCCGGGGGTGCCTGGGTGCCGGTCGGCGACGGCCGCGGGGCCGGGGTGTCCTTCGTGGACATCACGCTGAGGGTCACCGCCGTCGCACCCGCCACGACGGCGACCACGACGGCGGCGACGAGCCCGATCCGCTTCACTGCGAGAAGGTCCTCCGCTAGAGCTACTTGGGTATCCGCCGTGCCACGTAGAGCACGTCGGTGGCCACCCCCGAGAGGCGGCGGCTGCGCGCGGCGATGTCGTCGGTGCGGCGGGCGACCGGGCGCAGCCATTCGCGCCGGTACGCCCCGGCCGGGCACAGCGCGAAGCCGCGCCGCTCGACGACCTCGAAGCCGTGCCGGGCGAGGAGCTGCTCCACCTCGGCGTGGTGCAGCTCCGCGAACCAGCTGTTGGTGCGGTTGGAGCGGTACCGCAGGTGCCGCAGCGACGAGCGGTTGCCGTGGTTCTCCACGACGAGCAGGCCTGAATCCGCCTCCGGCAGGATCTTCGCGGCGAAGGCGATCGCCCGGTCCCGGACGTCCTTGGGCGCGTTGAGCAGCAGCCGGAACACGGTCACCAGCGCCGGGCCGTCGACCGTGGCCGGCTCCGGGATGGGCCCGTCGCCGGCGACCTGGTGCAGCTTCGCGTAGACGCCCGCCTCCTGGGCCTTGGCGAGCATCTGGGCGGACACGTCGTAGCCGTGCGCCGCCCGTACGACACCGTGCAGCAGCTTGATCGCCCGGCCGGTGCCGCACGCGAAGTCGTGCTGGACGGGCCGGCGGGCGGTGAACTCCCGGCGGACCAGGCGGCGCAGGAACGCGCGCTGCCGGCCGCTCACCGCCGTCGAGTAGGTCTCCGGCGCGTAGACCACCCGCTCGTACTTGTCGACCGCCGCATCCGACTGGAAGACCTCCGCGTAATCGGTTCTCATCGCTCCCCCTGCATCAGAATGTGCCTCAAACGCACGGCCGCGTAGCAGTACACGGCCGCACCCGCCCCCGTGGCGGCGAACTTCACCATCAGCCCGTGGACCGGCAGCACGGCCAACTGCGGCACGGCGAAACACGATGTGGCCAGCCCGCAGGCGAGCAGCGTGGCCCGCCCGAACGGGTGCAGGCCGAGGCCCCGCACGACCTGCACGAGCGGGACCAGGTTGTTGACGAGCACCGCGGCGCACAGGCCGACGGCGGCGCCGAACGCGCCGAGCCGGGGGATCAGCAGCGCGTCGACGCCGAGCATGGTGACCAGGGCGAGGCCGACGTTGGCGAGGTTCCACCACGTGCGGCCGGCCATGGCGAGGACGACGTCGACCATCCCGCACGCGGTCGCGACCATCATCGTGGCGGCGAGGAGCCGCACGATGCGCGCGCCGCCCTCGTAGTGCTCGCCGAAGAGGTCGAGGTACAGGTGGGCGTAGGTGAACATCAGCAGGTACAACGGCCAGCAGGCGAGCACCACCCAGGCGGTCGCCTGGCGGTAGAGCAGGTTCGCGCCGGCCTTGTCCCGCACGGCGAGGCGCTCGGCGAGGCGCGGCTGGACGGACTGGGTGACGCCCTGGTTGACGAACTGCCCGAGGATGACGAAGCGGCCGGCGACGGCGTACATGGCGGCGGGTGCCAGGCCGGCGAGGGCCGCGACGAGCAGCACGTCGACGCGCTGCAGCGCCATCTGCGCGAAGCTGGCGACGGCGCGGGGCGCGGTGAACGCCCAGAACCGCCGCGGGGTGAAGTCGGAGCGCTCCGCGGTGTCCCCTGTGGAGTCCCCTGTGGACTCCGTGATGCGGGTGCGGAGCCGGGTCAGGGCCACGCCGGCGAACAGCGCGGCCGGCAGGTAGGGCAGCGCCCACAGCGCGGCGAACACGTCCGGGCCCCAGCCTGTGGCCCACACCAGCGCCAGGAGGACCAGCTGCGCGCCGGGCCGCATGACCCGGTCGAGCAGCACGGTCGGGCGCATCGAGCGCAGCCCGCGGGTCGCCGCGAGCAGCGCGTCGCTGACCGTGGCGAGCGGCAGGAACACGGCGAGCGTGCGGACCAGGTCGGGCCGCCCCGGCAGCAGGTCCGCGGCGAACCACAGGCCGCCGGCGATTACCAGCGCCGCCACGACGACCGGGACCAGCGCCGCGCGCAGGCACTCCCGCAGCCGCGACAGGTCGCCGACCGCGCGCATCCGCGCCGGCCAGTACACCAGCGACGTCTGCACGCCGAGCTTGGCGACCGTGACGCCGAGGCCGAAGACGGCGGTCGCGGCGAAGAACGCGCCCGCACCGCGCGGGTCGAGGGCACGGGCGGCGAGCCACGTGACGCCGAGCCCGGCGACGCCGGTGCAGACGGTGCCGGCGAGGTTGGCAAGACCGCCCCGGGCGGCGCCGCGCAGCATGCCGCCGGGCGACTCCAGACCGGCTCCGGTGGTGGGCTTGTCGAGGGTCGCCGTCACGCTGGACTGTCCGCTGTGGACAGCCAGGAGGGGCGGTGGCCGAGCCAGGCGGCGAGCCGCTCGTCGTAGGGCGCGTAGTGCGCGGCGAGCTCCTGGGCGATCGAGTCGTCGAGGCGGTTGCGGGGGCGGGCGTTGTGCCGCTCGAACGCCGGGTACTGGCCGACCCGCGGCAGGCCGAGGAAGTCCAGGACGGCGTCGTACACGGGCTCCGGGCGCAGGAAGAACTCGGTGCTGTCCACGACGTGCACCCGGTCGCGGCCGAGCAGCGCGGCCATCGGCTCGATGTACTCGATGTATTCGCCGCGGGCCCGGTACGCGTGGTGCTGGTGGGCGAAGCTGTAGGCGGACGGGTCGCCGACGAGCAGCTCCCGCTGCCCGGCGAGCCGGGCCGGCTCCAGCGCGAGCGCCTTGCCGAAGTCGACCTCGGGCTCGAAGCCGCGGGCGACCTCGTGCGCGTGCTGGGAGTAGGCGCGCTCGACCGGGTCGCGGACCAGCACGACGAGCTTCACGCCGGGCAGGTCCTTGGCGATCCGGGCCAGGGCGTGCGGGTGGTACATGTAGTACGGGCTGGACTCGAACGTCTGCGCCGGCACGCCGAGCTCGTCGCGGATCCGCTCGGACCGCCGCTGCAGCGGGAAGTGCCCGCGGTACCAGCGCAGCCCGTGGTGGTAGCCGACGTCGAAGTAGTGCACGCCTTTGTGCAGCACGGCCTTGATGACGGCCGGGTGCGCGGCGAGCGCGCGGTAGAGCGACGTGGTGCCGCAGCGCTGCCCGCCGCAGATCAGGAACTGCGGCAGCATCCGCCGGTTGGCGGTGAGCTGCCCGTAGTTGCGGGATCCGAAGTGGATGATCCGCTTCATCGTGTCGGGAACCTGCACGGGCATGGTTACAGAGCCTCCACTCGCGCGACGAGAACGGGCAGCAGCCAGCTGCCGAGCACGCCCAGCCGGGCGCCGGCCTCCGCCTGCCGGTCGGTGACGTACCGGGTGGCCAGGTCGATGAGGTAGAGCAGAGTGGTCACCTCGACCGCCTGGCGGTGCACCACGCCGAACGGCAGCAGCAGCTCGGGCGCGGCGTCGATGAGGTCGTTGACGCACCTGTCCGGCGACGGGGACCGGCCGATGTCGAGCTGCAGCGCGTGGTGCAGCGCGTCGTAACCGATCGGGACGCCGGGGGTGAAGCGTTCCCAGTCCCAGACCAGGATCGTGTCGGCGAGGGAGGCCATGTTCCACGGGGACCAGTCGCCGTGCCAGGAGCCGTAGGTGAGCTGGACGCCGCCGGCGGCGCGGGCGATCCGCTCGGCCGCGGCCCGCAGCGCCCCGCCCTCGGCGTGGCCGCTGATCGCGTCGAGCCGGGCCCGCAGCCGGGTCCAGTAGCCGCTGTCGTCGAGGCGGCCGCGGCGGGTGCCGCAGCAGGCGGCGACCTCGCCCATCGCCTTGGCGAGCCGGGGCGCGGTCAGCGGGACCCTGGGCCGCCACACCGGCAGCGCCGACTGCACGAGGACCTCGTGCTCGCCCCACTGTCCGATGTGGATGGCGTCGGGCACCCGCAGCGCCTTGAGCCCGGCGGTCGACACGGCGGCCAGGGCGTTGCCCTCGGCCTTGACCAGGGTGCGGGTCAGCGCCGACGTGCCGAGCTTCGCGAACGCCATGGTGGCGCCGGACTCGGTGAGCAGTTGCAGCACCGGCTTGCGGTTGGCCCGCGCCGGTCCGATGTGGACGCTGAGCCGCACGTCGGTGCCGAGGGCCCGGCGCAGGTACGTGTCGATGGTGTCGGCGCCGGGCGTGATCCGCAGCCGGTCGCGCAGCAGCACCGACGACGCGCCGGTGCGCAGGGCGGCGACGACCGCGTCGCGCTTGAGCTTCGCCATCCGGGACTGCGGCTCGGCGTAGCGGCGCACGGCGGCGGCGGCGAGGCGGCGGTCGTCGGCGGGCACGAGCAGCCGCGGCTTGCGGGCGTTCGGCACGACCAGGTACTCCACGACCCCGGATCCCTGCCCCGGGTACAGCAGGGCGAGGACCTCCTCGATGTACTGCGCGCGCAGCTGCTCGTCGTCGACCTGCAGCGCGGCCGGGGCGGTCTTCACTGGGCTCATCGGCTCTCCAAACGGTTGCGCCACAGGACGGCATACGCGAGGAAGGTCAACGCCAGCGGGGTGACGAGCGCGTTGTACCAGAACATCGCGGCGAAGCTGGACACGATCGCGGCGGACGCGGCGAGGCCGGCGGGGGTCGCGTCGCGCCGGAAGCGCCACAGCCCGACCACGAAGAACCCCAGGTAGGTGCCGGTGCCGAGCAGCCCGTGCGCGAAGAGGAGCTGCCACAGCTGGCCGTTGCCGCCGATGGTGAAGTTGCCGCAGCGCTCGCAGCCGTCGCTCTCCCCGACGGCGATCGAGTTGCGGCCGCCGATGGTGTTGCGGGTGGATCCGAAGCCGATCAGCGGCGACTCGGCCACCCCGCCGACGGCCTTCTCCGTGGTGTACATGCGGACCCCGTTGGACTTGCCGTCCTCGAGCCGGGCGCTGACGACGTCGCCCAGCGGCGTGGTGGCGACGGCGACCACGACGGCGATGCCGGCGACGCCGACCAGGCCGAGGGCGGCGAGGCGGCCGCGCAGCGCCAGGCGCACCGACACGTACAGCGCCATGACGCCCAGGCCGATCCACAGCCCGCGGTTGAGCGAGTAGACGATCGGCGCCATCGCCGCGAGGAGGACGACGGCGGTGCCCGTCTTGACCTTCCTGCTCCTGGTCAGCGACCAGCCGGCGACGAGCATCCAGCCGATGAGGAGGCAGACGTTGTTGCCCCAGGTGTTGGTGTACCCCCAGGGCGCGCCGGGGCGCGGCGTCTCCCCGCCGAGCAGGTTCATGATCTGCGCGGCGGTCGGGTGGACCAGCGACTGGATGAAGCTGTTCTCGCGCAGGTGGTGCGGCAGCAGCAGCTCCAGCGGCGCGGTGAACTCGAACGTGGGCGCGGCCATGCCGAGCAGCCCGCCGGCGACGGTGATGACGAAGAGCCACGCGAGCAGCCGGACGAACCGCTGCTGCGGCAGCTCCCGGCGGCCGACGTTGCCGGCGTAGACCAGGATCACGGTCAGCGCCGCGTAGCCGCCGAGGCGGTACGTGTAGGAGACCAGCCGGCTGGCGGCGGTGCCCGGCACGGTGCCGGCCGGATCGGCGCCGAGGCTGAACAGCCCCAGCGCGACCACGGCGAGGAACAGCAGCCACAGCAGGAACCCGGGCGGCAGCTTGACGAGCTGCCCCGACGCGCGGTGCCGCAGCAGCGACACCAGCATCGGCACGGCGACCAGGAAGAAGATCAGGGTGCCGAGGCCCAGCGCCCACCACAGCGGGTACAGCAGGAGCAGGCCGGTCACGGGCCAGGCGGGCAGCCGGTGCGCCCGTTTCAGCAGGCCGGTCGACGGTGCCGCCGCCTGCGGCGAGGGATGGTTCGCGAGGGCGGTCATCCCGCCACCTCCGCTTCGCTCCGGCGTCGGCCTGCCCTGAACCTGCTACATGATTCGCTCGCAAGCTCACTCATCGGCGCTTGTCGGCGCCGTTCTCACCCGCGGTGTCGGCGTTGACGCGGGTCACCGAGATGGTGCGGGTCTGCCGCTTCGGCACGCTCGGCGACGCCTGCGTGACCTTCGGCGCCGTCGCGGTGGCGGTGCCGCCGGCGGGCGCGGCGGGTGCGGCGGGCGCCGTGCGGATCCGCTTCGGGGCCACCGGCTCCTCGGGCTCCTTCGGCGGCAGCTTCTCCAGGACGGCGGTCATGTCGTCGGCGATGGTGACCTCCTGCGCGTCGCGCTCCTCGCCGCCGCGGGTGACGGCCAGGCGCGGCAGGACGACCGCGCCGAGCAGCGGCGTGCCGACCCGGCGCAGCTGGTCGGCGGCGTCGGCGACCTCGGTGTTGCGGGTGCGCCGCAGCTCGACCGCGACGATCGCGGCGTCGGCGAGGCTGGCGAGGCTCTGCGCGTCGGCGCTGGTCGACGTCGAGGGCGCCTCGACGACCACGTAGGCGGCCCGCTCCCGCAGCGTCGCGAGGGTGTCGCGCAGCGCCTGCGACTGCAGCAGCCCGCCGGCGCTGGCGGTGCCGCCGGTGGTGACGACGCTGAGGTTGGGGTGCCGTGGCGCGCGCTGGGTGGCGCTGCTCAGGGAGAACCTGCCGGCGAGCACGTCGGACAGGCCCGGCACGGACCGCACGCCGAGCATCCTGTTGACGCTGGCGGTGTCGACGAGGCTGTCGGGGAGGTGGGCGCAGACGAGGACCGTTTCGGCGCCCGTACGGGCGAACGCGGCCGCGAGGTTGGCGGCGACGACGGTCGACGCGGCGCCGCGGCTGGCCCCGGCCACGACGACGACCTGCCCGGCGAGGGCGACCCGGGCGTCGGCACCCAGCGGCGCGGGGATGCTGGCGAGGACCTCGTTGCGGAGCCGGTTGAAGATGCGGCCGCCGGCGCCGAACGGCGCGAACACGTCGTCGAGGCGCGGCTTGACCCGGCCGGGGACGGCGGCGAGGACCGTGACGTCGACCCGGCGGGGCAGGTCGGAGGGGCGGCGGACGCGCTGGTCGAGCCGCTCGCGCAGCAGGGCCGCGCCGACGCCGAGCAGCAGGCCGAGCATGGCGCCGCTGGCGAGGTTGAGCAGCCGGTTGGGCTTCACCGGGCGGGACGGCAGCTCCGCGTCGCGGGTGATCTTGCCGGCGTTGACGGTCGTGGTCAGCAGCTGGTTGAGCTGGCCGGCGAGGGTGTTGATCTGCGACGTGGCGGTGGTGCGCTGGCTCTCCAGGTTGGGCCGGTTGGGGTCGGTCGGGCGGAGGTTGGCGAGCCGGTTGTTGATCTGCAGCAGGTTGGCGTTGAGCTGGTTGAGCTTGTCCTGCAGGATCGCGATCCGGCCGGCGACCTCGGTCTTCGCGCTCTCCTCGCGGTTGCGCAGGTACGCCTCGGCGAACGCGTGGGAGCCGGCCTGCGCGACGCGGGCGTCGCTGGAGGAGTAGGTGATGACCAGGAACGTGGTGTTCGGCGGGACCTCGACGCGGACCTTGCGGGCCAGCTCGTCCGGCGTCTCCGCGGCGCGCATCAGCTCGCGGGCGCCGGCGGCCACCGTCGTCGAGGTCACCAGCTGCGCCTCGTTGTCGAGGTTGATGTCGCCCTTGGTGCGGCCGCTGGTGGAGTTCGCGTCCTGCCCGTTGCCGAGCGGCGAGACGAGGACGGACGTGGCGGACTCGTACACCTTCGTCTGCATGCCGGTGAACTGCACCGCGCCGAGGAGACCGGCGCCGACCAGCAGGAGCACCAGCCACCAATGGCGCCGGGCCATGCCGAGCAGGTCGACGCCCGGAGAGTCGATTTCGGCGGAAAGCTGGCGGTTGGCGTCCATGAAGCGGCGGCCCCTTCGGCGTCAGGTTCTCCAGGGGCTAACGCTTCCGGGACGTTCGGCGTAATGGGCTGATGTGCCCGCTTTACGTCTTTTCCGTCTCTTTTACGGAATAGGGCGGGGGTCCAGCCAGCCGTTGTTACCGAGGTAGCGCAGGACGGTGGTGACCGCCTCGCCGTACGACAGACCGGTCGTGTCGATCGTCAACTCGGCGTCGACCGGTGTCTCGTACGGGTCGTCGATACCCGTCATGCCCTTGATCAGGCCGGCCCGCGCCTTCGCGTAGAGCCCTTTGCGGTCGCGCCGCTCGCACTCGGCGAGCGGCGTCGACACATGGACCAACACGAAACCGGCCCCAGCGTTACGGGCGAACTCCCGCGCGGCCGCGCGACCGTCGTGGTACGGCGCGATCGGGCAGCAGATCGCCACCCCGCCGTGCCGGCCCACCTCGGCGGCGACCCAGCCGATCCGCTTGATGTTCGTGTCGCGGTCCGCGGCGGAGAACGTGAGGCCGGCCGACAGGTGCCGGCGCACGATGTCGCCGTCGAGCAGCGTGATGCTGCGCTCCCCCGTCTCCTGCAGCGCGTCGGCGACGCCGGTCGCCATCGTCGACTTGCCGGAGCCGGACAGGCCGGTGAAGAACACGACCAGGCCCCGCTGCCGGCGCGGCGGGCGGTCCCGGGTCAGCTCGCGGGCGACCGCCGGCGGGGTGTGCCACTCCGGCAGGATCGTGCCCCGGTCGAGGTGGTCGTCGATCTCCGCGGTGGTCAGCGGCAGCCTGCGGTGCTTCGGCGGGATGTCGTCGAGCGAGCGCCACTGCCCGTCGCGGCCGTCGTACGCGAGCTCCCGGGGCACGAGGACCCGCAGGCCGCCGCCGGACAGCATCGAGTCGCTGGACGCGAGCAGGTGGGTCACGCCGTACGCGGCGGCGACCCGGGTGCGCAGCATGGCCGCGCGGATGTCGTCGCCGTCGTGATGCGGCAGCGGCAGCGTCACGATCGTGGACGGGGGCATCCGGTCGCGGGCCGCCAGGACGCAGCGGACCAGCGCCTCCGGGGCCAGGCCGTCGGGGCCGGGGCTGCCGACCGGCACCAGCACGAGCAGGTGTGCCGCGAGGGTACGGGCGGCGCGCGCGATCTGGGCCAGCTGCGGCCGGTGCAGCGGGCGGTCCGCGATGACCCCGAGGACCCGGCCCTGCGGCAGCACGCCGCGCACCTCCGCGGGCGTCCTACGCATACGGCGGAACGGCCCGTGGCCGCCGTCACCGAGCCGCTTGACCGTGCCGGCGGCGCCCCAGCCCCGCCGCGTCGGGTACACCTCGGCGGTGTTCATCGCGGCGATCGGGGCGCCCTCGAGGTCGGCGAGGATCAGCACCCGGCGCGTCGGGTCGGCGACGTCGATCTGGCCGATCAGGCCCGGCGGCACCTCCAGCGTCACCGGCACCGGCCAGGCCGTCCCGTCGGCGAGCCGGCCGTTGCGGCGCAGCGACGTCAGGTCGGCCGAGCCGAGGAAGCCGGTCAGCGGCTTGTACGCGCCCGACAGCAGCAGCTCGAGGTCGGCGATCTCCGACGGCTTGGGCGTGTAGGTCGGGGCGTCCCGGAGGACCTCGTCCGGCAACGACCATTCCTCGGCAGGCCAACCGTTCACAGACACGCGTGACAGTCTGTCAGTTTCCCGCGCTTTTCTCCCAGCGGGGCCCGTCGCGCATGCGACGGGCCCTTTCCGCGATGCGCTCAGCCCGTGTTGCGCATGCCCGCGGCGATGCCGTTGACCGTGGTGAGCAGGGCGCGCTCCAGGGCCGGGTCCGGCGAGGACTTCCGCCCGCCGCCCCAGACGCCGCTGTCGGCGGCCTTGCTCGCCCGGTACTGCGCCAGGAGCGACACCTGCAGGTGGTGCAGGGGCTGCAGGTAGCTGTCGCGGACGCCGAGCGTGCGGTCCAGCACCGGCTGCCGCTCCAGCAGCGTCGACTCGCCCGTGATCGCGAGGACCTCGGCGACGGTCTTGTCGTACTCCGCGCGGATGACGTCGAAGACCGGCTTCAGCGGGTCGGGCACCAGCGAGTCGACGTAGCGCGAGGCGATCTCCAGGTCCGTCTTGGCCAGCATCATCTCGACGTTGGACAGGAACGTGCCGAAGAAGTGCCACTTCTCGTGCATCTCGCGCAGCACGTCGCTCAGGCCGGCCACGCGGGCCGCCTCCAGGCCGCTGCCGACGCCGAACCAGCCGGGCACGATCTGCCGCGACTGCGTCCAGCCGAACACCCACGGGATCGCCCGCAGGCCGCCGAGGCCGGCGTCGGCGTTCGGCCGCTTCGCCGGGCGGGAGCCGATGTTGAGCGCGCCGAGCAGCTCCGTCGGCGTCGCCGCCCAGAAGTACGCCGGCAGGTCCGGGTTCTCGACCAGGCCGCGGTAGTTGGCGAACGCGGCCGTCGACACCGTCTCCATCGCCGCGTCCCAGCGGGCGAGCGCCTCCGCGGGCTGCCGTGGCTCGGTGTGCAGCAGGGCGCTCTGCAGCACGGCGGCGAGCGTCAGCTCCAGGTTCTCCCTGGCGAGGGCCGGCAGCGTGTACTTGTCGGAGATGACCTCACCCTGCTCGGTGACCTTGATCGCGCCGTCGAGCGTGCCCCACGGCTGGGCGAGGATCGCCTCGTGGGTCGGGCCGCCGCCGCGGCCGACGGTGCCGCCACGGCCGTGGAAGAGCCGCAGCCGCACCCCGTGGCGGGCGGCGACGTCACGCAGCTGCCGCTGCGCCTTGTGGATCATCCACTGGGACGTGGTGATGCCCGCGTCCTTGTTGGAGTCGGAGTAACCGAGCATGACCTCCTGGACGTCACCCCGGGCGCGCACGATCGCGCGGTACACCGGAATTGACAGCAGATCGTCCAGCAGCTCGCCGGCCATCTCCAGCTCGCGGGCCTGCTCCAGCAGCGGCGCGAAGCCGACCCGGGCCCGGGCCGACTCCATCGACGCCCCGCCGAACCCGGCCCCGGCGCTGACCTCGACCAGGCCCCACTCGCGGGCGAGGACGACCGCGGCGAGCACGTCGTCGATGCCCTGCGTCATCGAGATGATGTACGTCTCGACGACCTCCGGGCCGAACCGCTCCTGCACCTCACGGATCGCGGCGAACACGTCGAACGTCTTGCGGGCGGTGTCGGTCAGCCCGGTGTCGCGGGTGGCGAGCGGGCGGCGGCCGTTGAGCTCGTCGATCAGCAGCTGGCGGCGGGCGTCCCGGTCGAGCGTGGCGTAGTCGACCTCGCCGACCCGCCGGTACAGCTGGGCGAGCACCTCGTGGTGGGCGTCGGCGTGCTCGCGCACGTCGAGCGTCGCCAGCTGCAGGCCGAACGCGGACAGCGTGCGGATCGCCGAGGCGAGCTTGCCGGTCGCGGCGAGCTGGCCGCCGTTGCGCGCCAGGGACGCCCGCATCAGCTCCAGGTCGGCGATGAGCTCGCCGGTGCCGAGGTAGTCGCGGCCCTGCTTGTGCGGCGTGCCGGTGGCCAGCCGCGCGCGGGTGTGCTGGAGCTTCAGCCGGATGCAGCGCAGCTTCAGCCGGTAGGACTCCTCCAGGTTGACCCGCCGGTAGCGGGCCGGCAGCTCCGGCAGGTTGTCCAGGTCGGCGGCGAGGCTCGCGGACAGGTCGAGCGACACCCCGCGCAGGCGCTTGGAGACCGAGATCTCGTCGATGAGGCCGTCGATGACGCCCTCGGCGGCGCGGATGCCGTACTCGTGCTGGATCAGCAGGACATCGCGGGTGACGGCCGGGGTGACGAACGGGTTGCCGTCCCGGTCGCCGCCGATCCACGAGCCGAAGCTCAGCGGGCGGGCGGTCGGGGGCAGCTGCACCCCGAGGTCCTTCAGCGTGTCGTAGAGGTCGTCGAGCACCTGCGGGGCGGCGCCGCCGGCCAGGTCGGCGAGGTAGTAGACCGCGTTACGGGCCTCGTCGCTCGGCTCGGGCCGCTCCAGCCGCAGCTCGTCGGTCTGCCACAGCAGGTCGAGCAGCTCCGCCAGGCGGCGGTCGGTGCGGGCGGTGCGGGTCTTGTCCGGCTCCAGCGAGCCGTCCAGCGCGGTCGCGACCGCCTCGGCGTCCAGCTCGTCGCCGACGGCCCGCAGCTTCGTCAGGATCGAGCGCCGGGCCGCCTCGGTCGGGTGGGCGGTGAAGACCGGCCGCACCGCGAGCTTCGAGGCGATCGAGCCGATCTCCTTCACCCCGACACCACGGTCGGCGATCAGCTTCGCGGCACGCTCCAGCCAGCCGCCCTCACGGACCCGGATGCGGCGCAGCTCGCGGGCCCGGTGCACCTGCTCGGTGATGTTGGCCAGGTGGAAGTAGGTGGAGAACGCCCTGGCCAGCTGCGTGCCAGCGACCACGTCGAGGCCGCTCAGGCGCTCGGCGGCGGCCTCCGGGTCGGACCGGACGAGCGCGCGGACCTCTTCGACGAGGTCGAGCAGCTGCTGGCCGTCCTGCCGGACGAGGCTCTGCCCGAGCAGCGAGCCGAGGCGGCGGATGTCGGCGCGCAGCGCGGCGTCAGCGTCGCTGGTCGCGGGTGCCTCTGCAGACATGGCGGATCCCTCCGGACGAGACGGCTGGGACGGCGCTGTCCGTTTTCACCGGCATCGTATCGGCTACTACGACGCACCGTGCCGTTCCGGTGAGTCAGGTCTCAACTCTGTTTTGTCATACCCCAGGGATAGGCTGGGTACCGCTCGACATACCCCCGTCCTTCCTGGGCGCCGGGGTTGTTTGCCGTGCAGATGGGTTGCTCCAATGCCAAGACTGGCCGGTCTCACCTCCGCCGCACTGTCCGACCCGGCGCTCGCCCGCGCCCGTGACCTGGCCCGGGGCGGCCACAGCGACCAGGTCGAGCTGACCGCGCCGCCGGCGCTGCGCACCTTCGTGACGGCGGTCGTGGCGGCGGAGCGCCCCGTCCTCGCGGTCACCGCCACCGGCCGGGAGGCCGAGGACCTGGCCGCCGCGCTCGGCTGCCTGCTCGACCCCGCCGACGTGGTCGTCTACCCGGCCTGGGAGACCCTGCCGCACGAGCGCCTCTCCCCCCGCTCCGACACGGTCGGGCGGCGGCTCGCCGTGCTCCGGCGGCTCGCCCACCCCACCCCTTCCTCCGGGCTGCCGCGGGTCGTCGTGGCCCCGGTCCGTTCGGTGCTCCAGCCGCAGCTCAAGGGGCTCGGCGACCTGGAGCCCGTCGAGCTGGTCCCCGGCGGATCCGCCGACCTCGACGACCTCGTGGCGCGGCTGGCGCACCTGGCGTATGCGCGGGTCGACCTGGTCACCAAGCGCGGCGAGTTCGCGGTCCGCGGCGGGATCCTCGACGTGTTCCCCCCGACGGAGGAGCACCCGCTGCGGGTGGAGTTCTGGGGTGACGAGGTCGAGGAGATCCGCTCGTTCGCGGTCGCCGACCAGCGCACGATCGCGACGGTCGACCGGCTGTGGGCGCCACCGTGCCGGGAGCTGCTGCTCACCGACGAGGTCCGGGCCCGGGCCGCGGCACTGTCCACCGACCACCCGCAGCTGGCGGAGCTGCTGGACAAGCTCGCCGGCGGCATCCCCGTCGAGGGCATGGAGTCCCTGGCGCCCGCGCTGCTCGGCGACACCGACTCCCTCGAGCTGGTCCTGCACACCATGCCGGCGGGCACGCACGTGCTGCTGTGCGACCCCGAGCGCATCCGCACCCGCGCGCACGACCTGGTCCGCACCAGCGAGGAGTTCCTGGAGGCGAGCTGGGCCGCCGCCGCGGTCGGCGGGAAGGCGCCGATCGACCTGGGCGCGGCCGCGTTCAAGAGCCTGGCGGAGGTGCGCGCGGCGGCCGCGTCGCTCGGGCTGCCGTGGTGGTCGCTGAGCGCCTTTTCGCTTACTCCTTCCGCTGATCATCTGGTTGATGAGCCTTGGCGGGCCGGCGAGGACGCTCCTGTCGTCGTCTCCGACGACGCCATCTCGATCACCCTGCCGGCGCAGCCCGCGCCGCTCTATCACGGTGAGACCGCCCGGGTCGTCGACGACCTGAAGCGGCTCGCCGGTGACGGATGGCGGCTGGCGCTGGTCTTCGAAGGCTCCGGCCCCGCCCAGCGTGCCGTCGAGGTGCTGCGCGATGCCGGCCTGGGTGTGGTGCTGGTCGACGGCATCGCTTCGCTGCCCGACCCGGGCGTCGTCACCGTCACCACCGGCTCGCTGGGCAACGGCTACCTGGACGAGGGCGCCCGGCTGGCGATCATCACCGGCACCGACATCTCCGGCGGCCGGGGCGCGTCCACCAAGGACATGCGCAAGATGCCTTCGCGGCGGCGCAACCAGATCGACCCTCTTGAGCTGCGCACCGGCGACTACGTGGTGCACGAGCAGCACGGCATCGGCCGCTACATCGAGATGGTGCAGCGCACCGTCAACGGCGCCGACCGGGAGTATCTGGTCCTGGAGTATGCCGCCACCAAGCGCGGCCAGCCCGGCGACCGGCTCTTCGTGCCCACCGACCAGCTCGACCAGCTGTCGCGCTATGTCGGCGGTGAGACGCCCGCCCTGCACAAGATGGGCGGCTCCGAGTGGCAGAAGGCCAAGTCACGGGCCCGCAAGGCGGTCCGGGAGATCGCCGCGCAGCTCATCCAGCTGTATGCCGTCCGGCAGAATTCGCAGGGCCACGCGTTCGGGGCCGACACGCCCTGGCAGCGGGAGCTGGAGGACGCGTTCCCCTATCAGGAGACGCCCGACCAGCTCGCCGCGATCGAAGAGGTCAAGGGCGACATGGAGAAGTCGACCCCGATGGACCGGCTCATCTGCGGCGACGTCGGCTACGGCAAGACCGAGATCGCGGTCCGGGCCGCGTTCAAGGCCGTGCAGGACGGCAAGCAGGTCGCCGTGCTCGTGCCGACGACGCTGCTCGCGCAGCAGCACTTCAACACGTTCTCCGAGCGGGTCTCCCAGTTCCCGGTCGAGGTGCGGCAGCTGTCGCGCTTCCAGACCCCGACCGAGACCAAGCTGACCATGGAGAAGGTCACCGACGGCACCGTCGACATCGTCATCGGCACCCACCGGCTGCTGCAGACCGCGACCCGGTTCAAGCAGCTCGGGCTGGTCATCGTCGACGAGGAGCAGCGCTTCGGCGTCGAGCACAAGGAGTTCCTGAAGCAGCTGCGGGCCTCCGTCGACGTGCTCACCATGTCGGCCACCCCGATCCCCCGCACCCTGGAGATGGCGATCACCGGCATCCGCGAGATGTCGACGATCGCGACCCCGCCCGAGGAGCGGCACCCGGTCCTCACGTTCGTCGGCGCGCAGGACGACAAGCAGGTCTCCGCCTCCATCCACCGCGAGCTGCTCCGCGACGGCCAGGTCTTCTACCTGCACAACCGGGTCGAGTCGATCGAGCGCGCCGCCCGCAAGCTGCGCGAGCTCGTCCCCGAGGCGCGGATCGCGGTCGCCCACGGCCAGATGACCGAGGAAGCCCTCGAGAAGATCATGGTCGGCTTCTGGGAGAAGGAGTACGACGTCCTCGTCTGCACCACGATCGTGGAGAGCGGCATCGACATCCCCAACGCCAACACCCTCATCGTCGAGCGCGCCGACCTGCTCGGCCTCTCCCAGCTGCACCAGATCCGCGGCCGCGTCGGCCGTGGCCGCGAGCGCGCCTACGCGTACTTCCTGTATCCGCCGGAGAAGCCGCTGACCGAGCACGCCCACGAGCGGCTCGCCACCATCGCGCAGCACACCGAGCTCGGCGCCGGCATGTATGTCGCGATGAAGGACCTCGAGATCCGCGGCGCCGGCAACCTTCTCGGCGGCGAGCAGTCCGGCCACATCGAGGGCGTCGGCTTCGACCTGTACGTGCGGATGGTCGGCGAGGCCGTCCAGCAGTTCAAGGGCGAGCGCCCCGAGGAGGAGGAGCCCGACGTCAAGATCGACCTGCCGGTCGACGCCCACCTACCGCTGGAGTACATCTCCGCCGAGCGCCTCCGCCTGGAGATCTACCGCAAGATCGCCGGCGCCAAGGACGGCGCCGCCCTCGACGAGATCATCGCCGAGATGAAGGACCGCTATGGCGAGCCGCCGCTGCCGGTCGCGAACCTCCTCGCGGTCGCGCGGTTCCGGTTCCTCGCCCGCACCTACGGCCTGACGGACGTGTCGCTGCAGGGCAAGCACGTGCGCTTCGGGCCGCTGCAGCTGGCCGACTCGAAGCAGCTGCGGCTCAAGCGCCTCTACCCGGAGTCGGTCTACAAGTCCGCCGCCGACACAGTCTCCCTGCCCCGCCCCTCCACCCGCCGCATCGGCGGCGAGCCCATGCGCGACACCCAGCTGCTCGACTGGGCCGCCGAGCTGCTCAAGACCGTCCTCGGCGACCCGGTCCCCGCCTGACCGCCTCCCCTTCCCCGCCTCCCCTTCCCCGGCGCCCGCAGACCCGACGACCGCTGGGCCGCCGGCCGCCGCCCATGCTCGTGATCCAAGTCGCGTGGTGGCTGTCCGGACGGCCGGGGTCGTCCTTGGATCAACCGTTCCCGCGGTGCGCTTCGCTCTGGTCGCCCGGCTTACGGTGTCCGCGTGCGGGTGCCGTTGTGCCGTGTGGTGTAACGGTCGCGCCCGCCTCGGCCGATGGCCACGCACAGACTCCGTCTGCGCGTCCCGGGCGGCGTGGGCACGGTTCGTGCCGTGGTCGCGGTGATGCTCCCCGGCCACCGTCCACACCTGGTCCCGCGCCGTCGAGGGCATCATTCGGTGCTTCCGCCGGCTTTCATCACCGGTGCCCAACACTCCGGACGCCGGCGCGTTGCGTGCCGTCGTTGGCCCACAGTCATGGCAATGCGTTCGGATCGTGCCGGATCTGTCGCCACCGCCGTTGGACAAACCCTTCATTGATCCAAGTCGCCCAACGGCCACGCCCGCGACTACGACCATCCTTCGATCAACAACGCCGGACCCTGCACGACCACCAAACTCCACCCGGCCACGGCAACGACCGACATCCGCCTACAGACCGCGACATGATCCAAGTCGTCCAGCGGTTGCCCCCGCGGCCAGGACCGTCCGTGGATCACCATCCACCGCTGGGTCGTGCGCCGGCGTCAAAGGACATCCGACCACGGCCACCGTGATCCAAGTCGTTCAGCGGTCGTGGACGCGGCCAGGGGCATCCTTCGATCAGAGGTTCGGCAGGTCAGGCGCGGTGGGCGGGGCGGTGGGTCAGGCGATGGTGCAGTGAGCGGGCGAGGAGGGCGGCGGCGAACGGGGCGTCCTCGCGCAGGTAGCGGCGGGCCAGGCGGCGGGGCTCGCGGGCCAGGCGGTCGAGCCACTCCAGGCCGGCCTTCTGCATCGCCGGGTTCGCGCGCTGGATGTCGCCGGCCACGAAGTTGACGGCCGCGCCGCAGCCCAGGAACCACGTGCGGGGCAGGGCGGCCCGGAGGCGGCGGATGAGGTGCTCCTGGCGGGGGAAGCCGATGCCGACGTACACCATCCGCGGGTCGGCGGCGACGACCGCGTCGCACACCTCGGCGAGCGTGGCCGGGTCCTTGTCGAAGCCGAACGGCGGGCAGAGCGTGCCGGCGATCCGCAGGCCCGGGAAGGTGTCGGCGAGGACCAGGGCGGCCCGGTGCGCGCCGTCGTCCTCGCCGAGGTCGCCGGGGGTGCCACCGAGGATGAAGACGCCGTGGTCGTCGGCGGCGAGCGCGCGGGACAGCGACCAGATGAGGTCGGAGCCGGTGACGCGGGCGGGGAGGTTCCAGCCGGCGAGGCGGGCCGCCCAGACCAGTGGCGTGCCGTCGGCGACGACCAGGTCCGCCTCCCGGAGCTGGGCGCGCAGGTGCGGGTCGCGGGACACGTGGCGCAGGATGTCGACGTTCGGCGTGACGATCCAGCCGCCCTCGCCACGGGCCAGCGCCGACCGTACGTGCGAGACGACCTCGGCCTCGGTCAACGGGTCCACGGAGAGGCCGCCGAGAGGGACCCGCCGCCAGCGTGCTCTGGTGTGCAGCATCGTTCATCCGTAATTCGTCGTTAGAGGTAACAGATGCCAGCACAGCTGGCATATCTACCAAAACGACCAAGGAGGACGGTTGGTACGCGTTCTGTTCCTCGGCGGGCTCGGGCGCAGCGGGACCACCCTGCTGGAGCGCCTGCTCGGCGAGCTGCCCGGCGTGTGCCCGCTCGGCGAGGTCGTCCACCTGTGGGAGCGCGATGTCGCCGGTGACGAGCGCTGCGCCTGCGGGGCACACTTCTCGTCCTGCGACTTCTGGCAGGCGGTCGGGGAGAAGGCGTTCGGCGGCTGGCAGCAGGTCGACGTGTGGCGGGTGCTCGCGCTGCGGCACGCGGTGGAGCGGACCCGGCACATTCCGCGGTTGGCGAGTGTACGGATGAGCCCCTCCCACCGGCTGCTCGTCGAGGAGTACGCGGACTGGTACGCGCGGCTGTACGAGGCGGCGGCGGTCGTCTCCGGGGCCCAGGTGCTCGTCGACTCCTCGAAGCACGCGGCGCTGGCGTACTGCCTGCGGTTCGCGCCGAGCATCGACCTGCGGGTCGTGCACGTGGTGCGGGACAGCCGCGGCGTCGCGTACTCCTGGACGAAGAAGGTGCGGCGGCCCGAGACCGACGGCGCCGAGGAGATGACCCGCTACTCGCCCAGCCGGTCGGCCCTGCTGTGGAACGCGCACAACACCGCGCTGTCGGTCCTGCACCGCTGCGGCGTACCGGTGATGCGCGTCCGCTACGAGTCGCTGCTGGACTCCCCGGCGACGGTGCTGTCGGAAATTTCGGACTTCGCCGATCTGGCGGGAGGCGGGATGGACTTCCTGCACGGCGGCACCGCCGAGCTGGGGCCGTGCCACAGCGCCGCCGGCAACCCGATGCGCTTCACCGTCGGCCCGGTCCCGCTACGCCGCGACGACGCCTGGCGCACCGCACTGCCTGGGCGGCAGCGACGGGTCGTCAGCGCGCTCACCGCACCGCTGCTCGGCATGTACGGCTACCGGGGGGCCCGATGAACACCACCGGTCACTGGCCCAGCGTGGGTGTGGTCGTACCGACGCGAAACCGCCCTGAACTGCTCGCCCGCGCCGTCGAAGGCATCGTCGCCCAGGACTACCCGGGACCCGTGCGCACCATCGTGGTGTTCGACCAGCACGACCCCGACGCCGGCCTGTGCCGCGGCGGCGACCGCCCGCTCGACGTGCTGCCCAACCTGCGCAAGCCCGGCCTCGCCGGCGCCCGCAACACCGGCATCGTCGCCCTGGACACGGATCTCGTCGCGTTCTGCGACGACGACGACGCCTGGACCCCGACGAAGCTGCGCCGGCAGGTGCACGCGCTGCAGCAGCGACCGCAGGCGGAGTTCTGCACGGCGGCGATCGAGGTCGAGTTCGGCGACCGCCTCACCCCCCGCCTGGCGGGGGCGTCCCTCGTCGGCCTCGACGACCTGATCCGGTCGCGGATGTCGATGCTGCACTCATCGACGTTCCTGGTACGCCGCTTCGTCTTCGCCGACGACGAGATGGGCCTCGTCGCCGAGGACGCCCCCGGCAGTCAGAACGAGGACTGGGACCTGCTCCTGCGCGCCGCCAAGCGCGGCGAGATCGTCCACGTCGACGAGCCCCTCGTCCGCGTCCTGTGGGGCCGCACGTCGATGTTCGCCTACGAGTACGCCACCAAGATGGCCTCCCTGCGCTGGATGATGACCCGCCACCCGGAGATCGCCGGCTCCGGCACCGGCGCCGGCCGCGTCTACGGCCAGCTCGCCTGCTGGTCCGCCGCCTCCGGCAACCGCCGCGACGCCTGGCTCTGGACCAAGGCCGCCATGCGCTCCAACTGGCGCGAACCCCGCGCCGCCATCGCCCTGGCCGCCGTCACCGGCGTGGTCAAGGTCGAAAGCGTCCTGGGCGCCCTCCACCGCCGCGGCCACGGCATCTGACCCCACCCGCCCCGGCTCGCCCGAACCCTGACGCTCGTGCCCCCGGGCGAGCCACGCCGCCGCCCGGGCAGCCCCTCCTGCCCGACCAGACCTCGTGCCACCTGCCTGCACAACACCTGGCACCGCGACCCGCCCAAGGCGCTCAGTCTCGAACAGGCTCCGCAGAATTCGGGTCACCGATCCCGACATCTCCGCCGAACCAGAACGCACGAGATGCTGGCCCGGCTCGCCCCACACCGCCGCGGTGGCGGCCCTCACCACGGGCGGCACCACGCGGGATACCGGCCGACTCGGCGCATCCTCACAGCTCACACCACTGGCCACCGCACTGCTTGCGGCAGCATTCCTCACCGCGGACGGCACCACGCGGGATTCCGGCCCGACTCGGCGAACCCTCACAACTCACACCGCACTCCCGCGGCGGCAGTTCCTCGACACGCGGACGGCCGGCCCGGCTCGACGCACTCGGACGGCTCGCACCGCGGACAGCACCACGCGGGATTCCGATCCGACTCAACGCACCTTCACAGCCCACACCGCACTCCCGCGGCAGCAGTTCCTCGACACGCGGACGGCCGACCCGGCTCGACGCACTCGGACGGCTCGCACCGCGGACAGCACCACGCGGGATACCGGCCAGGCTGGGCGCACCTTCACGGCCCACACCGCTCATCACCGCGCTCCTGCGGCGGCAGTCCTCACCGCGGTCCTCAACGCGCGGGCGGGACCGCGCGGGCGGCTGGTGCGGCTTGACCCGCTCGGACGGGTCGCGCCGCTGGTCACCGCGCTGCGGCGGTGGTGTTCCTCTGTCAGCGCCGCGGCGGCCGGGGCCGTCGGCGACGCGATCCGTCGGGCAGTGCGGGCGGCCGGAGTGTCCGCACGGGACACCCCGGCCGGTCCGTCGTGGTCGTGCTGATCAGCCGGCGAGACGCTTCGCGAGGTTCTGGTCGAGCGCGTTCATGAACTCGTCGGTGGTGAGCCACGGGGCGTCGCGGGAGATGAGCAGCGCGAGGTCCTTGGTCATCTGGCCGGCCTCGACGGTGTCGACGCAGACCTGCTCCAGGGTGTTCGCGAACGCGGTGACCTCGGGGGTGCCGTCGACCTTGCCACGGTGGGCGAGGCCGCGCGTCCAGGCGAAGATGGACGCGATCGGGTTGGTCGAGGTCTTCTCGCCCTTCTGCCACTGGCGGTAGTGCCGGGTGACGGTGCCGTGGGCGGCCTCGGCCTCGACGGTCTTGCCATCGGGAGTCATGAGGACGCTGGTCATGAGGCCGAGCGACCCGAAGCCCTGCGCGACGGTGTCGGACTGGACGTCGCCGTCGTAGTTCTTGCAGGCCCAGACGAAGCCACCCTCCCACTTCAGGGCGGCGGCGACCATGTCGTCGATGAGGCGGTGCTCGTACGTGATGCCGGCCGCCGCGAACTCGTCCTTGAACTCGGTCTCGAAGACCTCGGCGAAGAGGTCCTTGAACCGGCCGTCGTAGGCCTTGAGGATCGTGTTCTTGGTCGAGAGGTAGACCGGGTAGCCGCGGTCGAGACCGTAGCGCAGCGAGGCGCGGGCGAAGTCGCGGATGGAGTCGTCGAAGTTGTACATGCCCATGGCGACACCGCCGCCGGGGAACTTGGCGACCTCGAACTCGATCGGCGCGCCACCGTCCTCAGGGGTGTAGGTCACGGTGACCTTGCCGGGGCCGGGCACGACGAAGTCGGTCGCCTTGTACTGGTCGCCGTGGGCGTGACGGCCGATGATGATCGGCTTGGTCCAGCCCGGGACGAGCCGCGGGACGTTGGACATGATGATCGGCTCACGGAAGACGACGCCGCCGAGGATGTTGCGGATGGTGCCGTTCGGCGACCGCCACATCTTCTTGAGCTTGAACTCCTCGACCCGGGCCTCGTCGGGGGTGATCGTCGCGCACTTGACGCCGACGCCGTGCTCCTTGATGGCGTTGGCCGCGTCGATCGTGACCTGGTCGTCGGTCTGGTCGCGGTACTCGATCGACAGGTCGTAGTACTTCAGGTCGACGTCGAGGTACGGCAGGATCAGCTGCTCGCGGATCTGCTTCCAGATGATGCGGGTCATCTCGTCGCCGTCGAGCTCGACGACAGGGTTGTTTACCTTGATCTTCGCCATCGGCCGGGCGCTCCTCTCGCGGGCTTGCTTCGCTTAGCAGTACGAGCGTACTGCATCGAGCGGATCACGAGCCGAGGACCCCGACCCCCAGGCTGAGCACGCCCGCCGCGAGCGACAACGCGCCGATCCAGACCATCACGATGGCCTTGCTGGGCGCGGTACGCCCCTTGCCCGCCGACGCCGCGAAGAACCCGCCCGACATAAGGATGGCGGCAGCCAGCACACCGCCTCGGGAGAGCCAACCGAGGACCCCGTCGATGCGGGCCAGGTCGGCATAGAGGATGCCCACGAGCCCGAGGGTGACCAGGACGCCGGCGTGGGCGTGCCCGGCACGGGCGAAGGCCTGCTGGAACGGTGTCATCGGCACGTCGCCCCGGACGATCTTGGTCAGGAACCAGCCGCCGACCTCGATCGTCACGATCGACAGCAGGGCGATGCCAGCCAGGATGCGGCCGGCGTCGGTGAATTCGAACTGCATCGCGCCTCTCCCCGTCACTGCCAAGTTAAGCTATGCCAGTGACGTTAGCTGGGATGGGCATCACTGGTCAAGGCGAGATAGACAGTTACGTGTTGAAGCACGTCGAACTGTGCCTGGACCTGGTCAACGACCTCACAGTGACGCCGCGACAAGGCCGCCACCTCGGCGTGGACCAGCGGATCGGCGACGCGTTCACCGACCTGGCCGAGAGCGAACGGTGGCAGAAGTTCCCGCTGGCCGGCGCCGACGTCGACGTCCTGACCGAAGCCGCCGTCCGGCTGCGGGTCGCGGTGGACGCGTGCATCGCCGGCGACCTGCACAGCGCCGCCCGCGCGCTCAACGAGGTGCTCGCCGATCACGGCGCGGTGCCCAACCTGCACGGAGCCGCCGTCCTCGCCTTCCACGCCGTCGACGCCAACGTCGTCGACGCGTGGGCCGCGGAGTCGGCCACCAGCCTGGCGTTTCTCGTCGGCACCCGGCAGACGCACCGGCTGGGCACGTGCGAGGCCGAGGCGTGCGACGCCTACTTCCTCGACGTCACCAAGAACACGTCGCGGCGGTTCTGCTCGCTCGCGTGCCAGAACCGGGCGAAGTCCGCCGCGTACCGGCAGAAGCGCCGCGTGAAATTGTCGTAGGTACCCGGCATCCTGTTCCCGTGAACCCCGTGATTCGCGGCGCAGGCCTCCTGGCGATCGCCCTCGGCACCATCGCCGTCACCGCCGGCCTCGTGCTGCCCTGGACCATCGCCGGCAGCCGCCACCCCGACCTGGTGACGGTCGCCGGCATCGTGTTCCTCGGGCCGCTGATCAGCGGACTGTGCGTCGCCTACACGCGGGCCGAGCCGCGCCGCTTCCGGCTGACCGCGGCCGTCGCGGCCGTCGCCGGGCTCGCCGCGACCCTGGTCGCCGTCGGCCTCGCCAGGCTGGTCGAGCCGAGCGCGGGCGTCGGGCTCGGCGGCCCTGTCACCGTCGCGGGCGCGGCCGCGGCCGCCCTCGGCTGGGTGCTGCTCACAGCCTCCGGGCCAGGTGCGCTGCCGTCTGCCACCCGACCGTGGCTCGCGATTGTCGCAGCGGGTGTCGTACTGGTGATCGTGGCCGGATTCGGCGTCGATTATGCCCGCGAGGGTCGTTTCGTCGACTCGACCACGGCCGGCGACCCGCCCCCGGCCGGCGGCGACCAGACCTGGCCGCTGCCATATGTCGGGGTGCAGCTCGTCGGCGTCCACGACCAGCTGGCGATCGTGCGGGCCGAGGACGGCGTGCGGGCCGTGTGGTTGTCCAGCGGCGCCGTCGCTTGGCGCTACCTGCGCTCCGACCTGCCGACCCAGACCGCCGGTTTAGTGGACGGCACGGTCGTCGTGGTCTTCGGCACCGACGACGGCGTTCTCGTCGCGGCCCTGGATGCCGGCAGCGGTCAGGTGCGCTTCTCCGGCCGGTACACCTCCGGGAAAATGGCATCCGTCCACGGCGCGGGCAAGACCGTCGTGCTCGCCGGCGCCGGCATCGGTGCGGGCGACCTGCTCGCCATCGACGCGACCACGGGCACGCTCCTGTGGCGGTGGACCCCCGCGCGCAACGGCGGCCCCTGCGACGTCACCGACCTCGCCACCACCGCCGAGACGGTCGCGGTCGCCCTGCGCTGCCGCGCCCAGGGCGTCGACGACGTCGCCGTCGGCCTCACCGCCACCACCGGCGCGGAGCGCTGGTCCTGGCACACGGTCCAGCGCAGCGCCACCGAGCTGCGCGTCCATTCCACCGGCGACGGCTTCGTCACCATCACCGGCACCTCCCCGCGCCGCGCCGTCTTCATGGACGCCGTCACCGGCACCGTCGGCACCCGCCACGACCCCGCCGGCGCCTTAGCCGTCGCCACGCCGTCCGGCCTGCTCCTGTACGCCGAGCCCAGCGGCGAACGCGCCCACCTCACCGCCGTCGACCCGCACACCGGCACCGTCAAGTGGGATGTCGGCCTGCCGGGCCTCGGCTCCCACCAGCCTCTGACCGCCACCACCACCGCCGACAAGGCGTACGTCGTCTGGCGCACCCCGGACGGCCGCCTCCGGCTGATCGGCGCCCGCACCACCGACGGCAGCGCCACCGAGGACCGCACCATCACCTGCCCCACCCGCTGCCCCGAGGTCTCCGTCGCCGCCACCCCCGCCCACGCCGTCGTCACCACCAGGGAGGACAAGGCCACCGAGCTGTACCTGAGCGTCACCTGACCCGCCGCACCCCGCGGACAGCCGCACCCCGCCCCGCCCGCAGCCCGACGTCCACCGCCGCCGGGCCGCATCACCGAGGTGAAGCGGCCCGTCCCAGTCGGCGGGCAGCGGATCGGGCCCGCATCGCCCGAACGAAGCGGGCCAACTCACCCGGCGGGCCGCGGGCGAGCCGCTTGGCGTGCAACGGGCGAGCCGCTTGGCGTGCAACGGGCAGGCGGCTTGGCGTGCAACGGGCGGGCCGGTTGGCGGGCAACGGGCGGGCGGCTTGGCGTGCAACGGGCGGGCGGCTTGGCGGGCAACGGGCGGGCCGGTTGGCGGGCAACGGCCCGGCGCACATCGCCTGAAATGAAGCGGGTCGCCCCACCCGGCGGGCAGCAGGCCCGTTACCCCGGGTCGGGCGGGCTGCGGGCCGTCCTGGTCCACGGGCAGCGGGCCGTCCTGGTCGGCGGGCAGCGATCTGCTCGACCTGGTCGGCGGGCAGCGATCTGCTCGACCTGGCAGGCCAGGCCTGCGTCGCTCAGCAGACGACCGGTCAGCGCCTGGGCGGGCAGCAATCGGCCGAGCCGGCAGGCGATTGCTCGGCCCGCTTGGCAGGCGGCAAGGCGCAGGTTGGCAGGTAGCGCAGGGTTGGCGGGCTTGTCCGGATAGCCCAGCAGGCGGGCCCATGAGCACGCGCTGGCCCGGCCGACGGCAAGCGACTCGGCACCGTCCTGCGGGCCGCGACTCGGCAGCCCGGCGAACGGCAATACCGCAATACCGCATCGTCCTGCCGACATGCCCGCCACGACCGGCAAGTACGGCCCGGCTCGCCCGATTGGCCGCTGCGGCTTCATGTGCGAGCGGCGGCGATTGCTGGACTGGGGCATGCTCCGGCGCTGATCCTTACGTCGCCGGGTCTACTCAGAGGACGCTTGCCGCCGCCATCACGAAACGGGCTTCTCCCCGGCGTTCAGAAAGAGTGGTGGTCGGCGAGGGTGACGGCGTTGGCGAGGAGCATGGCTCTGGTCATCGGGCCTGCGGTGAGGGCCTTGACCGGACGCGGGGCTCGGCCTTGATGGCGGCCGCGGTGGCCTTGCCGGCGAGCAGCGTTGCCGTCACGGGGTTGATCCTGCCGCTAGAGTTCCGGGGGTGTCCGTCCGGCGGTGGCTTGTCCCTCTCCTCACCATCTTCGCCCTCGCGGCGTGCGGAAGCGACAAAGCACCGCAGAACGCCAGCCAAGCGCCGGCCAGCGAGAGTGTCAGCGCCGGCGCGGCGGAGGCCGGCGTCGGGGCGCGGCAGGCGGGCGCGAACGCGAGCGCCAGCCCCACGGTGAAAGCGAGCGCAGGCAGCAGAGAGGCCAGCGCCGCCGCGTTCGTGAAGCAGCAGCCGGGCACGTTCGGCGTCGTGATCCGTGACCGGCAGACCGGCACGGTGTGGAAGGCGGGCAACACGACCGCCACCACCTGGACCGCGTCGACGATCAAGCTGGCGATCGCCACCGACCTGCTCGAGCGGCATCGGCAGGGCGCGATCACGCTGGACGGCACCGACCGGGCCAACCTCGACAAGGCGCTGATCAGCTCCGACAACGACGCCGCGACCGCGCTGTGGAACCGGTACGACGGGCCGGGGATGCTCGGGCGCTTCCAGCAGAAGTTCGGCATGCGCACCCTGAGCGTGGTCCCGGGGTACGACACGTTCTGGCGGAACCTGCGGTGCAGCGCCGACGATCTGCAGGCGCTCATGGGGTACGTGCTGGAGAAGCTCGACCCGGCGGACCGCGCCTACCTCACGAAGACGCTGCGCAACGTCGCGAGCAACCAGCGCTGGGGCGTGTGGGCCGCCGGCAGCACCCTCAACCCGGGCAACAAGGACGGCTGGGCGCAGAAGCCGGTCAACGGCAAGACGGTCTGGGTGACGCACACCGTCGGGTTCGCGGGCGCCGGGGAGCGGTACGTCGTGGCCGCCATGTACGAGCAGGGCGCGAGCGGCACCCTCGGCAAGGGCGCCCATGCGGTGAGCGACGCGGTGGCGATGTACTTCGGCGCACCGGTACCGGCGAAGATCACGACACCGTGAGCAACGGGCCCGGCAAAAAGCCGGGCCCGCAAAAAACCGCAAACAGTGCTCAGTGGAAGAAGTGCCGCGTCCCGGTGAGGTACATCGTGACCCCGGCGGCGCGGGCGGCCTCGATGACCTCCTCGTCGCGGATCGAACCGCCCGGCTGCACGATGGCGGTGATGCCCGCCTCGATCAGCCCCTGCGGCCCGTCGGCGAACGGGAAGAACGCGTCGGAGGCGGCGACGGAGCCGGCGGCCCGGTCACCCGCGCGGGAGACGGCGAGGCGCACGGAGTCGACCCGGTTGACCTGACCCATGCCGACGCCGACGGTCGCGCCGCCGGAGGCGAGCAGGATCGCGTTGGACTTGACGGCCCGCACGGCCCGCCAGGCGAACTCGAGGTCCCGCTTGACCTCGGGCGAGGCCTCGGAGCCCGTGACCAGCGTCCAGTTGGCGGGGTCGTCGCCGGGCGCGTCGACGCGGTCGGCGGCCTGCACGAGGACACCGCCCGAGATCTGGCGGGACTCGACGGGGGCGGGCGTCCAGGCGGGGGCGCGCAGGACCCGCAGGTTCTTCTTGGCGGTGAGGACCTCGACGGCGCCTTCCTCGTACGCCGGAGCCACCACGACCTCGGTGAAGATCTCGCTGATCTGCTTCGCCAGGTCGATGGTGACGGGCGCGTTGACCGCGATCACCCCGCCGAACGCGCTGACCGGGTCGCACGCGTGCGCCTTGCGGTGGGCCTCGGCGACGTCGGCGCCGATCGCGATGCCGCACGGGTTGGCGTGCTTGATGATCGCGACGCACGGCTCGGTGAAGTCGTGGGCGGCGCGCCAGGCGGCGTCGGCGTCGACGTAGTTGTTGTAGGACATCTCCTTGCCGCCGAGCTGCTCGGCCTGCGCGAGACCGGGCGCGGCGGCCGGGTCCACGTAGAGCGTGGCGCTCTGGTGCGGGTTCTCGCCGTACCGCAGCGTCGCCGAACGACGCAGCGCCGTGCCAGAAAAGTCCGAACTCTCCCGCGCGAACCACGCCGCCACCGCAACGTCGTACTCGGCAATGTGCGCAAAAGCGACACCAGCAAGCGCGCGGCGCTCGTCCAACGAAAAACCGCCGGAGGACAGAGCGGACAAAACGGCGCCGTATGAAGCGGGCGACGTCACAACGGCCACGGAGGGGAAGTTCTTCGCCGCCGCCCGCACCATCGCCGGCCCGCCGATGTCGATCTGCTCCACGCACTCGTCGTCCGACGCGCCCGACGCGACGGTGTCGGTGAACGGGTACAGGTTGGAGACGAGCAGCTCGAACGGCTCGATCGACAGCTCGGCGAGCTGCGCGGCGTGCGACTCCAGCCGCAGGTCGGCCAGCAGCCCGGCGTGCACCCGCGGGTGGAGGGTCTTGACCCTGCCGTCGAGCGTCTCCGGGAACCCGGTGAGCTGCTCGACCTTGGTGACCGGCAGGCCGGCCGCCTCGATGCGGGCCGCTGTCGAGCCGGTGGAGACGAGCTCGACGCCGGCGCCGGCGAGGGCGCGCGCGAGGTCCTCCAGCCCGGTCTTGTCGTAGACGCTGATGAGCGCGCGCCTGATGGGACGGCGGTTAGCCACGACCCAACCTGACCTTTCGTTCGTTGACGGTCCAGCCTTCGCGGGCCATCCGGCCGACGGTGTCGACCAGCTGGCGGCGCTCGGCCACCTTGATCCGCTCGAGGAGGGTCTCCTCGGTGTCGTCGTCGAGGACGGGCACCGCGACCTGCGCGATGATCGCCCCGGTGTCGACGCCGCTGTCGACGAAGTGCAGCGTGGCGCCGGCGAGCTTCACCCCGTAGGCGAGCGCGTCACGCGGCCCGTGCATGCCCGGAAACGCCGGGAGCAGCGCATTGTGCGTATTCACGTATCGCCCCTCGAATGAGGCGAGGAACCGCGGCCCGACCAGCTTCATGAACCCGGCCGAGACGATCAGGTCGGGGGCGAACCCGGCGCACGACGCCGTCAGGAACGCGTCCCACTCGTCCCGGGTGGGAAACGACGGCACGGCCGCCACGAAGGTCGGCACCTCGTGCTTGGCGGCCCTGGCCAGACCCTCGATGTCGGGCCGGTCCGCCCCGACGGCCACGACCGTGGCACCGTAGGAAGGGTCCGCGGAAGCATCGAGGAGTGCCTGCAGATTGGAGCCGGAGCCGGACACGAGCACGACAAGCCGAACGGTCACCGTGAAACTCTACCGACCGGGTCGGCCCTGCTCAGCGTCGGGCCGGGTGACATATGGCGATGAAAGCCGCAAGTTGCCGATGTTCCACCGTTCTGCCACTGCGAAGATTTGATCCTGGCCAGTACGCTGCCGAAGTTCCGTATCACCCTCGGGACTAACCTGATGCGAACACGGAGCAACAGACGTCCCCAGCCTTAGGAGCCACCGCAATGGGCTACCCACCACAGGGCCAGGATCCGTACGGGCAGCAGCAGCCGTACCAGGACCCCTACGGTCAGCAGCCGCAGTACGGCCAGCCGCAGTACGGGCAGCCGCAGCCGGACCCCTACGCCCAGCCGCAGCAGCCCGCGTACCAGGACCCCTACGCGCAGCCGCAGCAGCCGGCCTACCAGGACCCGTACGCGCAGCAGCCGCCGGTGTCCGGCACCCCGTACCCGACGTCGGGCGGTGGCTACCCCACCTCCGGCGGCGCGTACCCGCCGGCCGGCTACGGCACCCCCGGCTACCAGCAGCCCGGCTACGGGCAGCAGCAGCCGCAGAACACGCTCGGCCTCGTCTCGATGATCCTCGGCATCGTGTCGATCCCGTTCGCCTGCTGCTACATCGGCCTCCTGCTCGGCGCCGCGGCGATCGTGCTCGGCTACCTCGGCCAGCAGAAGGTCAAGCAGGGCCTGGCCAACAACGGCGGCATGGCCCTCGCCGGCATCATCACCGGCGCCGTCGGCGTCGTGATCGAGATCGCCATCTGGGTGCTGTACTTCGCGGGCGCGGCGAGCGGCTGGTTCTACACCTACTAGCCCACCCCCTGCGCACGACGCAATCGCCCGGTCCGCTGTCCGCAGCGACCGGGCTGTTTGCGTTTTTTCATCTTGTACCGGTAGCGCGACGCCCGACTCAGGGCGCTTCGCCGAATGGGCGACCGGGACCTGCCGGCCGGTGCTGCTGATCCGCGTGCCGCACAGGGGAGCTCACACGTCGCCGGCTCGTCCGGGCGGCGACTCGTACCGGCGACGGCAACCGGAAACGGTCAGGGGCTGCCCTGCCGGACCCGCAGCGCGATCTTCGTGGCGGCCGTGGCGAGGACTGTGCCGATCGTCACCATCAGCATCGCGACGAACGCCACCTCCCCCGCCCGCGGGCCGACCACCTCCAGCCCGCCGGCGCCGACCGACCCGCTCGCCGCGACGGACATCAGCCCGAGCAGCAGCCCCGCGACCGGTCCGGCGAGGGCCGCCGCGCCGAGCAGCGGCAGCCAGCCGCGCCCGGTGTCGCTGCGCAGCGACCGGCGGGCCAGCAGCCAGCCCGCCACCAGCGCCGCGGCGAGGGGCAGGCCGAGCAGCAGCGGCGCCCAGCCGGTCGCGGGCGTGGACGGCAGCCCGGCGAGCAGTGGCACCGCGGGCAGCCGGCCCATCGACACCTCGGCGGCGCTGATCGTCGTCTCCGCGCCGATGTTGAACCCGGGGCCGACGAGGTAGCTGGCGCTCCACGCCGCGACGTCCGGGATGTAGAAGCCGCACAGGACGACGAGCCCGACCTGCCCCGCCACGCCGGTGTGGTAGTCGTCGATGATCTGGCCGGCGTCGCTCGCGCTGACCGCGATCGCCATCCCCGCGACCGCCGCGCCCGCGCCGAGGATCAGCAGCGCCGCGACGGCACCGGTGCGGGTCGCGTCGCGCAGGACGCCCGGCAGCCGGCCGGCGAGCCGGGCGATCGCGCGGGCCTCGACGAACGCGCCGAGCCCGCCCGCCAGCAGCCCGAACCCGGCGAACGTGAACCCGGCGCCGACGACTGAGACGTCCACGCCCTTGTGACCGGCGACGATCGCGACGATGGCGCCGAGCAGCCCGTACACGACGGCGATGCACCCGGCGGCCCGCGCGGCGGGCCAGGGGCTCCACGCACCGCCGGGCTGGCGGGCCCGGGCACCGACGGCGCGGGCGGTGTGCACGCCGGCCCGGTAGACGCGCCAGACGGCGACGGCGGTCAGCCCGAGCGGCGCCAGGGAGAGCGGGCCGATCCCGGTGTCCAGCGCGACCCAGTGGGCGAGCAGCCAGCCGGCCGCGCCGACGCGCAGGATCTGCATCAGGGGCGCGCCGGAGCTGTCCACGGCGTGCAGGAGCCACACCACGACGAGGGTCGGCACGAGCGTCACCACCGCAGCCCACAGCGTGGTGACGGTGGCGGCGAGGATCAGTGGGGCACGCCGGGCAGGGCGCCGCCCCGGGGGCCGGCCCCGGGTGGAGCGCCGCTGGATCGGCAGGCGGACGGTCTCCCGCTCGGCCAGCCGGGTCTGCGCCCTTTCGTCTGGTTCCTCTGGGGTGGTGGGCATCGCTCTTAACTCTGTCAAAGACAGGACGGCCGGTCACTCACCCCGGCCGTCCTGAATTTGCTTTTACAGTGCCTTGACGAGGTCCCGCATCAGGTTGGCGGTCTCGGTGGGGGTCTTGCCGACGCGGACGCCGGCGGCCTCCAGGGCGAGCTTCTTGGCGTCGGCGGTGCCCGCCGAGCCGGAGATGATCGCGCCGGCGTGGCCCATGGTCTTGCCGGGCGGCGCGGTGAAGCCGGCGATGTAGCCGACGACCGGCTTGCGCACGTTGGCCTTGATGAAGTCGGCCGCACGCTCCTCGGCGTCGCCACCGATCTCGCCGATCATGACGATCGCCGCGGTCTCCGGGTCGGCCTCGAACGCGGCGAGCGCGTCGATGTGCGTGGTGCCGATGACCGGGTCGCCGCCGATGCCGATGCACGTCGAGAAGCCGATGTCGCGCAGCTCGTACATCATCTGGTAGGTCAGCGTGCCCGACTTGCTCACCAGGCCGATCTTGCCGGGGCCGGTGATGTCGGCGGGAATGATGCCCGCGTTGGACTTGCCGGGGCTGGCGATGCCGGGGCAGTTCGGCCCGATGACGCGGGTCTTGCTACCGCTGGACTGCAGGTGCGCCCAGAAGTTCGCGGTGTCGTGCACCGGCACGCCCTCGGTGATCACCACGGCGAGCGGGATCTGCGCGTCGATCGCCTCGAGCGTCGCGGACTTGGTGCCCGCCGGCGGGACGAAGATGACGCTCGTGTCGGCGCCCGTCTGCTCGATCGCCTCGGCGACGCTGGCGAAGACCGGCAGCTTCGTGCCGTCGAAGTCGACCTGCGTGCCGGCCTTGCGCGGGTTGACGCCGCCGACCACGTTCGTGCCCGCGGCGAGCATCCGCCGGGTGTGCTTGGAGCCCTCGGCACCGGTCATGCCCTGGACGATGACCTTGCTGGACTCGGTCAGCCATACCGCCATGGTCGTTACACCCCACTCGCTGCGAGCTCGGCGGCGCGGCGGGCCGCCCCGTCCATCGTGTCGACCCGCTCGATCAGCGGGTTGGCGGCGTCGTCGAGGATCCGGCGACCCTCCTCGGCGTTGTTGCCGTCGAGGCGGACCACGAGCGGCTTCGACACCGTCTCGCCGCGGTCCGTGAGCAGCTGCAGGGCCTGCACGATGCCGTTGGCGACCGCGTCGCAGGCGGTGATGCCGCCGAAGACGTTGACGAACACGCTCTTCACGTCCGGGTCGCCGAGCACGATCTCGAGACCGTCGGCCATGACCTGGGCGCTGGCGCCGCCGCCGATGTCGAGGAAGTTGGCGGGCTTGCTGCCGAGGCCCTCGCCGGCGTACGCGACGACGTCGAGCGTCGACATGACCAGGCCCGCGCCGTTGCCGATGATGCCGACGTTGCCTTCGAGCTTCACGTAGTTGAGGTTCTTGGCCTTGGCCGCCTGCTCGAGCGGGTCGGCGGCGGCCTTGTCCTCGAGCGCCTCGTGGTCCGCGTGGCGGAAGCCCGCGTTCTCGTCGAGGGTCACCTTCGCGTCGAGGCACAGCACCGTGCCGTCGGCGGTCTTCGCGAGCGGGTTGACCTCGACCAGCGTGGCGTCCTCGGCGATGAACGCCTGCCACAGCTTGACCGCGATCGCCACGACCTGGTCGGCGACCTCGGCGGGGAACTTCGCCTGCTCGACGATCGCGCGGGCGGTGGCCTCGTCGACGCCCTTGACCGCGTCGATCGCGACCTTGGCGACCTTCTCCGGCGCGTCGTGCGCGACGGTCTCGATCTCCATGCCGCCGGCGACGCTGGCGATGCACAGGAACGTGCGGTTCGCCCGGTCCAGCAGGTACGAGAAGTAGTACTCCTCGGCGATGTCGGCGGTGGTCGTGACCATCACCTTGTGGACCGTGTGGCCCTTGATGTCCATGCCGAGGATGTTGGTGGCGTGGCTGGTCGCCTCGTCGGCGCCCTCGGCGAGCTTCACGCCGCCGGCCTTGCCCCGACCGCCGACCTTCACCTGGGCTTTGATGACAACCCGGCCGCCGAGTTCCTCGGCGATCGCACGGGCCTCTTCAGGGGTCTCGGCGACGCCGCCGCCGAGCACAGGCAACCCGTGCTTGGCGAAGAGGGCGCGCCCCTGGTACTCGTACAGGTCCACAGTGGTCCCGTTCCGTCAACCGTGCCGCCTGCCCCATCGCGAGGACGGCTCAACGCTCGCAGCCTAACCAGGTCTGAACAGGCTGCGACTTGGCGGGTGCGGGGTGTGCCCGATTCCACAGCCGCTCCCTCTTTAGAGGGACGCCGCCCGGCGCGCGTAACCGGGCCCGGCGGCCGTCGTTGAGTGCAGTGTCGGCCCGCCTGCAGGGGTAGGGCCGGCACCAAAAACGGCCGATGCCCTGTCGGTCGAGGGGTGGCGGCGGGGCATCGTGCGATAGAGGGGCCGGACGTGTGAGGGGTGCGTCCGGCCTCTCCCCCTTTTTCCGCACCATTTCCGATTGAATGCCGTCAATCAGGCATGCGCAGGTGCGATGTGCTCGCGGGCCCATTCCACGATCGACTGCGTGGTCGCTCCCGGCGTGAAGATCTTCCTGACGCCGAGCCGCTCCAGCTCCGGCAGGTCGTCGTCGGGAATGATGCCGCCACCGAACACGAGGATGTCGTCGGCGCCGCGCTCGGCGAGCAGCTCGATGACCTTCCGGAACAGGGTCATGTGCGCCCCCGACAGGACCGACAGGCCGACCGCGTCGGCGTCCTCCTGGATGGCGGTCTCCACGATCTGCTCCGGCGTCTGGTGCAGGCCCGTGTAGATGACCTCCATCCCGGCGTCCCGGAGTGCCCGGGCGACGATCTTGACGCCTCGGTCGTGCCCGTCCAGGCCGGGCTTGGCGATGACGACGCGGGTCCGCGCGCTCATCCTCACGGTCCTTCCCGTTGGAGGCACCGCTCCGTTGCGGCGCACGCCTGGCCCGAAGGTACCGCATGGAGCGCCCGCAACGACCTTGCGGACCCCGGGTTACGCACAACCAACCGCCCGGGCACTCATTGACCTTCGGGCCTGTCGTGGCTTGTGGCGCGTATTCCGTATTGGCTACGGTGGCCTGCGGTTCAGCCATTGCACTCGAATGACGTCTCCGTCATTTCCGTCTTTTCCAGAATTGCGGGGGTGTGCGTATATGGACGATGCCCAGGCGCCTTACGCGTACCGCGGCCATCACCGCGCCCAGTCGGCGCACACCCGCTACGCGGCCGTGCTCACCACCGCCGTCGTGGGCGCCGGCATTGTCGCGCTCGGCGTGTCCACCGCCCTCCCCGAGCCGCGCAACGACCTCTCCCTGGAGGCGAGCGGCAACTTCGACGACGTCAGCGTGCGGGGCGCCGCCTCCGACGACCGCGCCAGCCGCTCGCGGACCGGCAGCCCCATGACGACCGTGAACATGCCGGCCCCCGACGTGTGGATCCTTCCCATCCAGCGGTACACGCTGACCTCGTTCTACGGCGAGCGCTGGGGCCGCCTCCACCCCGGCGTCGACCTGGGCGCCCCGCAGGGCACCCCCTTCAACGCCGTCGCCGCCGGCAAGGTCATCCTCTGCCGCTGGAACGGCGGCTACGGCTACAACGTCATGATCGACCACGGCGACGGCATCGTCACCGTGTACGGCCACGCCTCCAAGCTCCTGTGCAAGGAAGGCCAGGTCGTGCGGGCCGGCGACAGGATCGCCCTCACCGGCAACACCGGCCACTCGTTCGGCGCCCACCTGCACTTCGAGGTCCGCGAGCACGACAAGCCGGTCGAGCCGCTCGCCTTCATGCGCAAACACGGCGTCGACATCCAGAAGCACACCGAAGACATCTACGGCTGAGCGGTAATTCCCCCCACCGCTGCCGCGGCGGGGCCCGGCGGGGAATGCTGTGCCTCCGCCCACCGCTTCGCGGCGGGGCCCGGCGGGGATGCTCACCCGCACCCCAATGCGCCGCTCCGCGCCGCACTGCCCGCGCCGAGACGCGAGACAGGCCAAGCAGCGCATACACGCCGCATCCGGTGGCCGCCCAACCCGGACGACCAGCACGCGATGTCGATCACGACGGCGTTGATCCACAGACGGATCCGGCTGTCCAGACGACCAGAATCGTCATTCGATCACGGGGAACGGCGGCACGGTCGCCCCGCCGACGGAACGCCGACCCGCCACCGCTCGGCACCCTCCACAGACGTTGGCCAATGCCCGACTTTGCGGCTTTGCGCATCGACGCTGCGCGATCCACCCCCAATTCAGAGATCAACATGTGGGTGGATCGCGCAATGTCGATCCCCCAAAGGGGGCACTCCAGGGCATTGACCAACGCCTGCGCGCGGCCAGCCGGCCGATGGCCGCCCGTGCCGCGCCTGTGAAGTGGCGACACCACTGCCACTGGGCCAAGAACGAGGATCACCGACGGCCGCTTCCCGCAGGCGAGGACAGCCGGGACTGATTACCCGATCGATCGGCGCGGCGATGGGACCGAGCCGGGCTGAACCAATCAAGAGGTCAGGCCATTAGGGGCAAAGCCAGGCCGGCCGAGAGACAGGTCTGGCCAGAGACAGACCTGGACCAAGTCAGCGCCGCCCCCAGACCGGACCCGACCGGGGCCGAGGCAACCCGGGGCCAAACCGGGCCCGAGCCGAAACCGACCGGAGCCGAGCCGCACCCCAGTCGAGCCGAGCCGGACCCGTGCCGAGCCGAGGCCGAAGCGGAGCCGAGCCGAACTGGGGCCGAGGCGGACCGGGCCGCAGCGGGTTCAGGCGGGACGCTTCCAGACCCGGGCTGGGAGCGGTGGGTGGGTGTCAGAGTTTGTCGATGGGGGCGTGGCGCAGGACGATCCACATGACCTGGTCGCCGAAGTCGACCTGGGCCTGGGTGCGGGGGCCGGTGCCTTCGACGGCGAGGACGCGGCCGAGGCCGTAGCGCTGGTGGTTGACGCGGTCGCCGACGGTGAGAGACGGGATGTCGCGGGAGAGCTCGCTGGCGGTGGAGAGCTTGGAGGCGTCCAGGCCGAGCTTGGCGGCGAGCTGGGCGGCCTTCGGGGTGCCGCCGACGAAGGAGGACGTGCGGGACTGGGCGGGACCGGTGTTGCGGCCGCCGTGGCCGCCGCCGCCGGACCAGCTGGTGTACGCGGCGTCGGTGCGCTCCCAGCGGACCAGCTCGGGTGGGAGCTCCTCCAGGAAGCGGGACGGCGGGTTGTAGGCGGGCTGGCCCCAGGCGGAGCGGGTGACGGCGCGGGAGATGTAGAGGCGCTGGCGGGCCCGGGTGATGCCGACATACGCCAGGCGGCGCTCCTCCTCCAGCTCCTTGCGGTCGCTCATGGAGCGCTGGTGGGGGAAGACGCTGTCCTCGAGGCCGGTGAGGAAGACCACGGGGAACTCGAGGCCCTTGGCGGTGTGCAGGGTCATGAGGGTGACGACGCCGGTGTGGTCGGGGTCGTCGTCGGGGATCTGGTCGGCGTCGGCGACGAGGGAGACCTGCTCCAGGAAGCCGGCGACGGTGGCGGGCGGGGCGGCGGTGGCGTCGCCCTGCTCGGCGGCGACGGCGATGGTGGCCTCGGCGCGCTCGGTGTATTCGCGGGCGACGCTGACGAGCTCCTGCAGGTTCTCGACGCGGCCGGCCTCCTGCGGGTCGGTGCTCTCCTCCAGCTCGCCGAGGTAGCCGGAGCGCTCGATGGCGGCCTCGAGGACCTCCTCGGGCAGCGCGGTCTCGGCGAGGGTGCGCAGCTCGTCCAGCAGCGCGACGAAGTCGCCGATGGCGTTGACGGCGCGGGTCGAGATGCCGGGGGCCTCCGCGGCGCGGCGCAGGGCGGCGCCGAAGGAGATTCGCTCGCGGGACGCGAGGGCCTCGACGCAGGCCTCGGCGCGGTCGCCGATGCCGCGGCGCGGGGTGTTGAGGACCCGCCGGATGCTGACGGTGTCGTCCTCGTTGACCACGGCGCGCAGGTACGCGAGGGCGTCGCGGACCTCCTTGCGCTCGTAGAACCGGACGCCGCCGACGACCTTGTACGGCAGGCCGAAGCGGATGAACATCTCCTCGAACACACGGGACTGCGCGTTGGTGCGGTAGAAGACGGCGACGTCGGCGGGGCGGACGCCGGCATTGTCGGACAGCCGGTCGATCTCGCGGGCGACCCAGTCGGCCTCGGCGTGCTCGGTGTCGGCGACATAGCCGACGATCTGCTCGCCGGCGCCCTGGTCGCTCCACAGGCGCTTGGGCTTGCGCTCCGTGTTGCGCCCGATGACGGCGTTGGCGGCGGACAGGATCGTCTGGGTGGAGCGGTAGTTCTGCTCCAGGAGGATGGTGCGGGCGTTGGGATAGTCGCGCTCGAACTCGAGGATGTTGCGGATCGTGGCGCCGCGGAACGCATAGATCGACTGGTCGGCGTCGCCGACGACGCACAGCTCGCCGGTGCTGCCGACGAGCTCCTTCACCAGCATGTACTGCGCCTGGTTGGTGTCCTGGTACTCATCGACGAGCACGTGCCGGAAGCGGCGACGATAGGTCTCGGCGACCTCGGGATGGCTCTGCAGCAGGTGCACCACCCGCATGATCAGGTCGTCGAAGTCGAGGGCGTGGGCCTCGGTGAGCCGCTGCTGATAGAGCGTGTACGCCTCGGCGAGGGCGCGCTCGGCCGGCCCGACCGCCCTGGCCGCGAACGTCTCGGGGTCGACCAGCTCGTTCTTGAGGTTGGAGACCTGGGCGGCGAGGCCGCGGGCCGGATAACGCTTCGGGTCGAGGTCGAGCTCGCGGATGACGAGCTGCATGAGCCGGCGCGAGTCGTCGGCGTCATAGATCGAGAACGTCGACTTGAGGCCGGCGTGGCCGTGCTCGGCGCGCAGGATGCGCACGCAGGCGGAGTGGAACGTGGACACCCACATCAGCCGGGCGCGCCCGCCGACGAGGTTGGCGACGCGCTCCTTCATCTCGCCGGCGGCCTTGTTGGTGAACGTGATCGCGATGATCTCGCCGGGATGCACGTGCCGCGCCGCGAGCAGATAGGCGATCCTGCTGGTCAGCACCTTGGTCTTGCCGGAGCCGGCGCCGGCCACGATGAGCAGCGGGGCGCCCTCGTGGATCACGGCGTCGCGCTGAGGGCCGTTGAGCCCCTCGAGCAGCGACTGCGGGTCACGGCCGCGGGACGGCTGGGCCGGGGCGGCGGGAGCGGTCACGCCGGCCGGCTCTGACTGGGGAAGATCGAAGAGAGCATGCATCGCACCGGCGAGTCTATGCCGCACCACTGACAGAAAACCGGCGGAGGACTTCACGTCGCTCAGAAGACCGTGCCATACTCGTTGACGTGATCGAGCAGGCGCGTCCGTACTTTTTTTACGGCTCCGGGAGTCCGGCAGCCGTAGGTCGCGCCTGAACGCTGATACCTACCGACGCCCCGGGCTCCCGAGCCCGGGGCGTTCCGCGTTCCCGGGGCGGGACCAGAGCCAGAGCTGACAAGGACGAGAGAATGGCCGCCATCACCATGGAACAGCAGCCCGCCGCCGACGAGCACATCGCCGGCCTGCGCAACCGGATCGACGAGATCGACGCGGCGCTGGTCGCGCTCTGGAAGGAGCGGGCTGCGATCTCCCGCGAGGTCGGCGCGACCCGCGTCGCCGCCGGCGGCACGCGTCTGGTGCTGTCGCGCGAGCGGGAGATCCTGGAGCGCTTCTCCGCGGAGCTCGGCGCCGACGGCACCCAGCTGGCCCTGCTCATCCTGCGCGCCGGCCGCGGACCCCTGTAGCCCTCGCACGGACCGCCGAGGTTCGCGTCCTGGCTTGCGGCGTCTGTACCGCCGGAGCCGGCCGGACCGGCGGCGACACGTGGGCCGGCCGACGCAGTGCGGCGTCGTCGGCCCCGATACGGGCAGACCCACTCGCGCCGCCGACCGCGGACCGTGCGGGTGGTTCGCCGGTACCGGCGAAGAAACGGTAAACAGGAAGTCATGAGCTTCCCGAGATCAGCCACCCCGCTTCAGGACGTGCGGCGGGTCCTGTGCGTGTTCGCCCACCCCGACGACGTCGACTTCGGCTGCGCCGGCACCGTCGCCGGCTGGGTCGACGCCGGACTCGAGGTGGGGTATCTGCTGGTGACGCGCGGCGACGCCGGCGGCTTCGACGACACCCCGCGCGCCATGATGCCGGCGCTGCGGGAGGCGGAGCAGCGCGCGGCGGCCGCGGTCGTCGGGGTGGATCACGTCGAGTTCCTCGACGGCTACCGCGACGGCGTGCTCACGGCGTCGATCGACCTGCGGCGCGACATCACCGCGGCGATCCGCCGGTTCCGCCCCGACCGGGTCCTGACCAACTCGCCGCTGCGGCGCTGGGACCGGATCGCCGGGCCGAGCCACCCCGATCATCTGGCGGCCGGGGAGGCGACGACGTGCGCGGTGTACCCGGACGCGCGCAACCCGTTCACGTTCACGGAGCTCGACCTGCCCGCGTGGACCGTCCGCGAGATCTGGTACTCGGGCGGACCGGACCCGGACCATCTGGTCGACATCACCGACACGTACGAGCGGAAGCTCAAGGCACTCAGGGCGCACGTGTCGCAGACGTCGCACCTGGAGGACCTGGACGGCATGCTGCGGGCCCGCCTCGCCGCCACGTCGGGGACGCCGGGCCGCCTCGCCGAGGCCTTCTCCGTGTTCCACACGGCCTGAGAAGCACGGCCTGAAGAAGCACGGCCCGAAGAAGCACGGCCCGAAGAGCACCGCCTGAAACGCGGCGTGCCCGGCCTTCCGAGGAAGACCGGGCACGCGACGTGACAGGAAACTAGGCGGTGAAGCGGACCTGCCGGCGGCGGCGGACCACCAGCAGCAGGGCGACGCCACCCGCGACGAGCAGCGCGCCGGCGGTGATCGCGCCGGTGAGCTTCACACCGGTGACCGGCAGCTCCGGCGGGGCCGGGTTCACGGTGACCGTGGCCTTCGCCTCGAGCTCGGTGCCGGCGACGCCCGCCAGGATCAGCTTCTGCGTCTTGTTCGGGTCCTTCGAGGTGACGAACATGCGGCCGATCGGCACGGAGCCACTGCCCTTGGCGTCGATCGTCACGGTGCCCACGGCGTCGGCGACGACGTAGAACTTGCCGCCGTTCGGCAGGGACGTGACGGCCTTGCCGTCCGCGTCGACGAGCTTGCCGCCGGTGGCCGTGAGGTCGGCCTCGCCACCACCGGAGACGATGGTGAACGGGCCGATCTTCTTGCCGACCACGCCGGCCAGGGTGGCCGGGTTGATCTCGAGCTTCGGCTGCGGGTCGGCGGCCGGGTTCTTCGACGCCTTCACGAGGTACTCGCTGACGGCGACGATGACGGCGTACTGCTCCGGCGTGTTGCCCGTGTTGAAGCCCTCGTTGTTGTCGCGGAGCGCGAAGATGTCACCGTCGGTGATCGTCCAGATGGCGCTCTGCGTGCCGGCGTAGACCAGCTTGGTGAGCAGCGTGGCGTCGATGCCGGCCGGCTTGTCGCCCTTCGCTGCCTTGAGGAGGTCGTCGGGGCTGACGGTCGGGTACGCGTGGGTCAGCACCCACTGCACCTGGCCCAGCTCCTCCGCCGTCGGCGAGGAGTTCTTGTTGCTCGCCCACGGCGCCTCGACGTAGTTCGCGTCGGTGATGTCGCGGGCGAAGTCGATGCAGTACGCGATGACGGGCTCGGACGCACCGGCGACCTTCAGGCCGAGACGCGGCGCGGCGGTCTCGTTGCCGTTCGGGTTGGTCTTGGTGTCCTTCGAGTTGATGACCTTGATCGCCGAAGCTTTGTCATCGATGAAGACCTGCGTGCCGGTGACGGTGTCAGCGTAGGCGGCGCCGGCGCCGCTGAGCGCGACGGCACCTCCGACGAGCACCGCTGCGGCCAGACCGGCCAGACGGGTGGTGTGTGACACGGTGACTGGACCACCTTTGACGAGAATCAGGGGGACGCTCGTTTGTAGCGGTCGGAGACCCCTCCTGTCACCTCCTGCGCAACAGCAGCCACACCAGTCACACCAGTTTGTCCGGAAATCCCGGGAAAAAAATCAGACCAGACGGCGATCCGCGGCCCAGCGGGACAGCTCATACCGGTTCGACATCTGCAGCTTGCGGAGCACGTTGGACACGTGCGTCTCGACCGTCTTGATCGAGATGTAGAGCTCCTTGGCGATCTCCTTGTACGCGTAACCGCGCGCCAGCAGCCGCAGGACCTCGCGCTCGCGGTTGGTCAGCTGGTCGAGCTCCGGGTCGGCGACCGGCGCGTCGGGGCGCGCGGCGAACGCGTCGAGCACGAAGCCGGCCAGGCGCGGGCTGAAGACGGCGTCGCCGTCGGCGACCCGGCGGATCGCGTCGGCGAGCTCGTCCGGCGAGATGGTCTTGGTGACATACCCCCGCGCGCCGGCCCGGATCAGCCCGATGACGTCCTCGGCGGCGTCGGAGACCGACAGCGCCAGGAACTTCACCTGCGGCCGCGCGCGGCGCATCGCGTCGAGGACGGCCCGGCCACCGCCGTCGGGCATGTGCACGTCCAGCAGCACCACGTCGGGCTCCAGCGCGCCGATCTTCTGCACCGCCTCCGCGACCCCGCTGGCCTCACCGATCACGTCGACGTGCACGCCGAGCTCGGCGCGGACCCCCGCCCGGAACATGGCGTGGTCGTCGACCAGGAACACCCGCAGGCGCTGGGTCTCGTCAGTCATCACTTCTCCGTATCGATGGGCAGGCTCAACCGCACCTCGGTGCCGTCGCCCGGTGTGCTGCGGATCTCCGCCTTGCCCCCGTGCCGCCGCATGCGGGCCAGGATCGAGCCTCGCACGCCGTGCCGGTCGGACTCGACGGCGGTGAGCTCGAAGCCGACGCCCCGGTCGCGGACGAACACGCTCACGCAGTCGGGCTCGACCTCCGCGTAGAGCGAGACGGTCTGGACCTTGGCGTGCTTGGCCGCGTTGACCAGGGCCTCGCGGGCGGCGGCGACGATCGCACCGACCCGCTCGTCGACGTCGACGTCACCGACGACGACGGTCTCGACCGCGATCGCGAACGTGTCCTCAACCTCGGCCGACGCCTCCTCCAGCGCGGCGCTGAACTTCTCCGTCGGCGACGCGGTGGGCTTGTACAGCCAGTTTCGCAAGGTCCGCTCCTGCCCGCGGGCGAGGCGCTGGACCTCCTTCAGATCGCCGGCGTTGCGCTGGATCAGGGCCAGGGTGTGCAGCACCTGGTCGTGGATCATCGCGGCCAGCTCGGCCCGCTCCTGCTCGCGCACCCGCGCCTCGCGCTCCGTGCTGAGCTGCGTGAACATGCGGTAGAGCAGCGGGGCCAGGGCGAGGCCGACGCCGGCGAGGGCGACCGCGGCGAAGCCGAGGCCGTAACCGATCGAGGCGAGCGTGGCGCCGGAGATCGGCACCCCCACCACGAACGCGCCGATGATGCCGACGATGACGAGCAGGCCGCCGCCGATGAACCGGACCAGGTAGGACTTGCGGTTGTTGTCCATCACGGCGCCGAGCCAGGGCATCCCGGGCACGGTCGCCGACCAGCGCTCGCGCCGCTTCGGGTCGGCCTGGTGCCAGATGATGCCGGCGCCGAGCGCGATGACGGCGGCCAGCCAGCCGATCACCGCCTGGATGCCGTCGCTGGGGCCGGCCATCAGCACCAGCAGCACCATGCCGACGCCGAGCGCGAGGAACGAGAAGAGCTGGTTGACGTTGCGCCGGCCCGACCGCACGTGCGGCGGCATCGGCAGCACCGCCCAGAACGCCGCGTAGAGCAGCGCGCCGAGCCCGTTGAAGGCCGCGAGCAGCACGAACGCCACCCGCACCAGCACCACGGAGGCGCCGAGGTGCGCGGCGATGCCGGCGGCGACCCCCGCGACGACCCGGTCCGCGGGCTCGCGGTAGAGGCGGCGGACGGGCACTGGGCTGGTCATCGGACTCGTTTCGGCTCGCGGTCGGAACTGGGTTCCACCAGATCGTCACACGCCGACCGACGCCCGGACCACTCCGAGCCGCCCCGGAACCGGCAAATCAGGGTGGTGTCAGGGTCGATGCCTGAGGCGCGGAGGGCTCCGGGTCGGCGACGATCGGTGGCATGACGAACCCGCCTGCCGCCGACGAGCCGGCGGCCGCAAGAGCACGTGCAGAAGATCAAGAGCCGGATGGTGTACGAGTGGCGCCCAGCTACGCGGCGGACTACCTGCCCGACGGGTCCGACGACGCCGCCGCCGATGCCGATGCCGCCGATGCCGCCTCCGACGCCGCCACGTCGCAGGACGCCCCTGCCCCGCCCGCCAGCGTGTCGCCCGCCAGCGGCGCCGCCGGGGATCCTGCCTGGGAGGCGGCGACCGTGCCCGCGGAGCCGAAGCTTGATCTGACCAAGGTGGAGCGGGAGGAGCCCGCGTCGGAGGACTTCGAGCCGCCGTCCGGTGGCTTCACGCCCGCCGGTGCCGGACCGGCCGGCCCGCCGCCACCCGGCCCTCCTCCCACCGGCGGCGCCGGTGGTCCTGGTGGTTCCGGTGGGCCCGGCGGTCCTGGTGGTCCTGGTGGTCCTGGTGGTCCTGGCGGTCCCGGTGGTCCTGGGGCGTTCGGAACGGCGGCCGGAGGGGTGCCGCCGTTCGGATTCAGCCGCAGCAATCTCGTGCGGCCGCAGCACGGCCGGTACGTCGCCGGGGTGTGCGCCGCGATCGGCCGGGCCACGAACACCGACCCGACGCTGTGGCGGGTCATCTTCGCCGTGCTCACGCTCGCCGGCGGGGTCAGCATCGTCGCGTACCTGCTGGGCTGGCTCCTGCTGCCCGCCGAGGGCGACACCGGCTCCCCGCTGGAGGCGCTGCTCGGCCGGGGCAGGTCGACCACGTCCGCCCCGGTCGCGATCGTGATCGGCGTCGGCGCGGTGCTGGCGTTCCTGCTGGTCATGTCCCGCAACGTCGGCGCGGCCGCGGTCGGGCTCGCGGTGGTCATCGGGGTGGTGGCGCTGCTCGTCCGCGGGCAGGGCAACCTGCCGCCCGGGCCGCAGCCGGACCAGCCGGGCGGCCCGCTGGGGGGCGGCCGACCCTGGATGCCGCCGATGCCGCCGACGCCGCCCGGGCCGTTCGTGCCGGGCCCGGCGGCCGCCGCGCCGTTCCCGCCGTCGGTGCCGCCGTTCCAGTCCGCCGGACCGTCGTACACCGGGCGCGGTGGTGGATCCGTCGGCAAGACGCCAGGCGTACACCCGGCGTGGCTGCAACACCAGACCGCCGTGACCCAGCCCGTCCCGGCCGCCACTCCGGCGACGCCGGCACCCGCCCGGCCGTCCGGGCCGCCGGCACCGCTCGTGCCGCCGCTGCCGCCGTTGCCACCGCTGCCGCCGACCGGTTACCGGCCGCCGTTCGCGCCGCACGGGCCGTTCAGCGGGAGCAGCCCCTACGCGGCGTCGCTCGGCTACCCGGCGGGGGCGCCCGCGTCGCCGTACCCGGGGCTCGCCCCGCAGCCGCCCAAGCCCCCGAAGCCGCCGAAGCCGCGCTCCCGCCTCGGCCGGGTCATCTTCTCGCTGATCTGCCTGTCGCTCGGCGTGCTCGCCGTGCTCGAGGTGACCACGTTCGACCTCCTGGTCAGCACGTACTTCGCGGTGCCGCTCGCGATCGTCGCGCTCGGCCTGATCGTGGGCGCGTGGTTCGGCCGGGCCCGGCTCATGATCCTGCTCGGCGTCGTGCTGAGCCTCGCCCTCGCCATCTCGACCGCGTCGACGATGGACGGCCCGAGCAGGAAGGACGTCGAGAACATCAACATCAACCCGATGTCCGTCACCGAGCTCGACAGCGACTACCGCACCGACTTCGGCAACATCCACGCCGACCTCCGCCAGGTGGACTTCGCCGGCCAGGACGTCAACATCAGCTTCCGCGTCGGGTACGGCGGCAACATGGAGATCATCCTGCCGAAGAACGTGGACGTGTACGTCGACGTCCGGGTCGAGGGCGGCGACTGCCGCGTCCTGGGGCGCGAGTGCGGCGGGTTCAACCAGACCAACGAGTTCACCGACCTCGGCACCGACGGCGCCGGCGGCGGCAAGCTGCACCTCGACCTCGACCTTCGCTACGGCAACCTGGAGGTGACCCGGTGAAGCCGCACCGCACCGATGGCCTCTCCCTCACGTTCGGCCTGATCTTCCTCGGCATCGTCATCGTCTGGCTCTTCAACCAGGCGGTCTCGGTCAATCTCAACGCCGGCTGGATCGTCGCCGTCGGACTGATCGTCTTCGGCCTGCTGGGGCTGCTCGGGGCGCTGCGCTCCGACAAGTCCGACAAGCCGTCCAGTTCGGTGCCCGCCACGTCGGCGCCGCCGGCTTCTTCGGCGCCTCCCGCGTACGACCCGGACGACGCGGACTAGTCACGGAATATGCTGGGCCGGCGGGGCGCGTTCCCCCGCCGGCCTTTTCGTTTGCATGTATTTCTTGAGGAGCCCTTCAGACATGACCCAATTTCCCGTTGGCGGCGCGTCCGGCGTCTCCCGCCGCCCGATCCAGATCGGTGACCGCGCCGCCCGGGTCCTCGCCTCCGAGCTCGCCCGTCACGGCGGGCCCAAGACCGGCCTCCTGGTCGGCGCCGCGGCCGGCTCCGCCACGCTCGCGGCGGCGATCGACGCGCTGCTGCCCGACGACCGCCTGACCATCGTCGCCACGTCCGGCGCCTCGGCTGCCGCAGGGGCCGTCGCGGCACTCCGGGAGCATGTCGAGCGGCAGGGGCGCTGGGTGTCCGACCGGACCCGCGTCGTCGAGTCGCTCACCGAGGCGGAGCCCGCCGACGTGGTGATCCTGGCCGAGCCCCTCGCGGGCAGCGCCGACGACGCCCGGGCCGTCCTCGCCGGCCTGACCAAGCTGGTCACCACCGGCGGCGTCCTCACGGTCGTCGTCCCGGCGACCCGCCTGCCGAGCGGCGCCGCCGACGAGGTGGAGCGCCAGGCCGCGCTGTACGGCGTGGGCAGCGACCTCGTCCTGCGCAACGTGCCGCCGGTCCGCGTGCACCGCCTCCGGCACACCCCGGCCCACCACGCCGCGGCGCACAACCTGCTGCCGGCGCTGCGCCCCTCCAGCGTCCCCCTCACCCGGGGCATGCACATCGACTCCAACGGCGTCGCCGCCGCCGGCATCGCGCTCGGCCTCGCCGCCCTGGCCAAGGCCGCCCGGCCGAAGTCGAAGCTGTGGCTGGTCCCGGCCCTGGCCGCCGCGCCCGTCGCCGCATTCTTCCGCGACCCGCAGCGCGACGTCCCCGAGGACGCGAGCGCCGTGGTCGCCGCCAGCGACGGCAAGGTCCTCGGCGTCGAGCGCCTGCACGACAAGCGCTTCGGCGACATCGAGTTCCTCCGCATCGCGGTCTTCCTGTCCGTCCTCGACGTCCACGTCAACCGTGCCCCGGTCGCGGGCAAGGTCGTCGACTACTTCGTCGAGGACGGCGGCTACGCGGCCGCGATGAAGCCGGAGGCCGAGCACAACGTCGCGGCGTACACGCTGCTGGAGACCGCCCACGGCCCCGTCGCCGTCGTCCAGCGCACGGGCCTGATCGCCCGCCGCATCGTGCAGCGTGCCCCGGTCGGCTCCCTGCTCGCCAAGGGTGAGCGCTTCGGCCTGATCCGCTTCGGCTCCCGCACCGACGTCTACCTGCCCGCCGACAAGGCCACCCCCGCGGTCGCCCCCGGCGACCGGGTCGTCGGCGGCTCGACGGTCATCGCCACCTGGCTCTGAGCCCGTCCTCCCCGGGGCCGGCGGAGATCACACTCCACCGGCCCCGGCACAGCACACCCGCCCACGAACCGGCAGCCCCCGCGCACGGCGCCAACGACGCGCTCGCCCACCTTCCGGCAGCCCTATTCCCAGCGCCCCGCCCCACTCGACAAACGCTGGTCAATGCCCGGCTTTACGGCCTTTGCGCCACAGAGCCTGCGCGATCCACCCCCAAGTTGCTCTCCAAAACCCGGGGGCGGATCGCGCAACGTCTATCCGCGCGGCACCGAGCGCGGCAGTTGAGCCAAGGGCAGCCAAGCACCCCGCGCACGGCGGCGGCCGCACGTTCGCCCGCCTTCCGGCACACCTGTTCCCGGCGCTCCACGCCACTCGGCAGACGTTGGTCAATGCCCGGGTCTGCGGCCTTTGCACCAGATGATGCGTCGTCCGCCCTTAAGTTGATCTCTGGAACCAAAGGTGGATCGCGCGGCGTCTGGCCGGTTGCAGTGTTGGGCCACGGGGAATAGCGAAGCGCCCCGCGTCCGGGGAGCCGGAGGCGGGGCGCTGCGAGGTGCGGGAAGGTCAGGCGGCGGCGTGGCGGCGCTGGCGGAGCCAGAGGATCGGGCCGCTCACCAGGTACGCCAGGACCACGGCGACGAACGTCAGGCGGAAGTCGACCAGAGCACCGACCACCGGCAGGGCGAAGAGCCACGGCGGCAGCTTCGCCAGGCGGGCGAGCTTCGCATACGGGAAGCTGGACACCATCGCCAGGCCGAGCAGCGCGACACCGGCCACACGCAGCGCCGGGGGCATCTCCGGGGCGATCAGCGTGGCGAGGGCGAGCACCGCCGCGCACATGGTGGTCGGCACGCCGCAGAAGAAGCGGCCGTCCTTCGGGGAGACGTTGAAGCGGGCCAGGCGGATCGCGGCACAGGCGGCCACGAGCGCACAGGCGGGCACGAGGGCGGCGGCCGGGGCCGAGTCGCTCAGCCAGGCATAGACGACGACGGGCGCGGCCAGGCCGAAGGAGCACATGTCGGCGAGGGAGTCCATCTGCGCGCCGAACGGGCTGGCGACGCCGAGGCGGCGGGCCAGGAAGCCGTCCAGGCCGTCGAAGACGACGCAGGCGATCAGCAGGGTGGCGGCGATGCGGACGTCGCCGTGGTTCACGGCGACGAAGATCGCGCACAGGCCCAGCAGGAGGCTGCTGATGGTGCAGGCGTTGGCCAGGGCGAAGCGGATGCGGCGGCCGACGGTGCGCTCGCCCGGCAGCAGCGGGATGCTGAAGCTCGACGCCTCTTCGGCGCCCAGGGAGACCGACGGGACGGCGGGGCTGACCGGCGCGACAGACACCACGTCTCGTGACAGTCCGTCACGGCGGCGCATACGCAGGCGCGGGAGCCGGACCCTGCCCTCGCGGGTTTCGGTCTCGGCGGGCGGCGGCATGAGCAGCGAGGTGGCGCCGGCGACGTTGCCGTCACCGCGACGACCGACCCGCCCGGCGAAGAGCACCTGGCGGGCGAGCGAACCGCTGCGTCGCAGCCGGCCCGCCCACTGTCTGCTGCCACCGGGGCGCGGACTGTCCGTGGTGCGTCGTCGCTGCCAAGGTGCTCTCGGCACTGATCCTCCATGCAGGAACGGGGTTCCCACGGTCGCATTCCGGGGCCCTTTGCCCCACTGTGTCCGTCTTCGCGAGACTGCCTCGCGATCTACACCATCGCATATCGTGTCGCGCTTGGCGATGGCTCAGATAGGAACCAGCCTAGAAACATGCTCGTCGGGTGCTGATGCCGGACTACTCAGCGTAGTACCAAATTCACCTGTAATTTATCTTAACGACCACGATCACTGTCCCGTCGCGGAAGTGAGGCGGCCCACTGGACCACCTCCGTGAGCTGAAGGCCGGGCAGCTCGGCCCGGTCGAACCAGGCCGCGGCCGCGGTCGATCCGCCGGCGGCCTCGGTCACTCTGGGTGCGGTCGGCGAGGGCACCAGGACGCGGTAGAGCGCCCGTACGGCGTGCCAGTTGATCGGGTAACCCTCGGGGCCGATCGCGCCCGGGTTGCGCCGGTGGGTGACCCCGAGCAGCTCGGTGATCTCCCCGTGCTGGGCGGTCTCCTCGACGAGCTCGCGCAGCAGCGCCTCGCCGGGCTGCTCGCCGGGGTCGGTGCCGCCGCCCGGCAGGTGCCACTTGCCGGCGCCGGGGTAGCCGGGGGCGATCTGGGTGAGCAGCACCCGGCCGGCAGGATCGGTGACGAAGCCGTACGCGGCGAAGCGCTGCCCGGTCGGCAGCCCGTTGGGGTCGGGCCGCTCGGTGAAGTCGCCGACGGCCGCGCCGGGGGCCGGGGCGACCTCGAAGACCACCCGGTCCTCGTGCAGGTCGGGTGTGATGACGGCGTGCACGTCGAGCACCGAGAGCACCACGACGGACAGGTCGGCCTGCTCGACGAAGTGCCGGACCATCGCGGTCGCGGGGCTCTCGCCGTGCCGGACCGGTCCGCCGACGTCGTCGGTCCCTCCGGGTCGACGGCCGTAGACGGTGATCACCCGGGCTGCGCACATGGCGCCAAGCCTAGAACGCGCCCGCCGCAGAGCAGGCTCGGGCAACACCGCGCAGCACGAAAACCAGAGCAAACCAAAGCAAACCAGAGCTAGCGGAGGCCCGCCCCGCGCAGCGCCTCCTCGGTGACCTCCGTCAGCTGCAGCTCGTCGAGGTCCTCGGGGTCGAACCAGCGGGCCTCGGCGGTCGAGCCGCCGACGTCGTGGATCACGGGACGGCTGGAGCGCGGCACCTGGACCCGGTAGAACGCGCGGACGCCGTGCCAGTCGATCGGGTACCCCTCGGGGCCGAGCTGGGCCGCGTCCCGGTGCGACGCCACCCCGAGCAGCTCGACGATGTGGCCCTCCTGCCCGGTCTCCTCGACCAGCTCGCGGATGAGCGCCACGCCGGGCTGCTCGCCGAAGTCGGTCCCGCCGCCGGGGAGGTGCCAGGAGCCGCCGCCCGGGTACCCGTCGGAGATGCGGGTCAGCAGGACCCGGTTGCGCCGGTCGGTGCAGACGGCGTAGGCGGCGAAGCGCTGGGCGCGGTGCAGGCCGTCGGGGCCGGGCACGGCGTAGAAGGACGGCACCTCGGGCACACCGTCGGGGCGCAGGTCGACCGCGGCCTCCCGCAGGCCGAGCGCGTCGGCGGTGAAGCGGCGCAACGGCAGCTGCTCGGCCTCCTCGCGGGTGACCCAGCGGGCCAGGTCGGTGGGCTGGCCGACGCGGTCGCGCAGCGCGCCGCCGCGCACGGTGACCTCGTAGATGAGGCGGTCGGTGTGGATGGTCAGGCCACGGTCGGGCAGCGCCCGCATGTCGGCGAGCACGTCGCGCAGCCGGGCGACGGCGACGGACAGGCCGGTCTCCGCGGCGGTCTCCCGCACGACGGTGTCGACCGGCTGCTCACCGTGGTCGACGGCGCCGCCGGGTAGCGACCAGACTCCGGGCGTGCCGGCCTTCGCCGACGCCCGGACCAGCAGGAACTCGTCGGAGTCAGCGATGACGCAGTAGGCCGCGATGCGCCGCAGCGGCTGTAACGCAGGAGTCACGACAATAAATTGTCCGGCATTTCCGCCCAGGAGCAAGGGAGACCCACAGGAGGAAAAACATTCACTCCCATTCAATGGTGCCCGGCGGCTTGGACGTCACGTCCACGACCACGCGGTTGACCTCGCGGACCTCGTTGGTGATCCGGGTGGAGATCTTCGCGATCAGCTCGTGCGGCAGCCGGGACCAGTCGGCGGTCATGGCGTCGTCGCTGGAGACGGGGCGCAACACGATCGGGTGACCGTAGGTGCGGCCGTCGCCCTGGACGCCGACGCTGCGGACGTCGGCGAGCAGCACGACCGGGAACTGCCAGACCGACCGGTCAAGGCCGGCGGCGGTGAGCTCCTCGCGGGCGATCAGGTCGGCGGCGCGCAGGATGGCGAGCCGCTCCTCGTCGACGGCGCCGATGATCCGGATCGACAGGCCGGGCCCGGGGAACGGGTGCCGCATGACGATCTCCTCGGGCAGGCCGAGCGCGGCGCCGATCGCGCGCACTTCGTCCTTGAAGAGCGTCCGCAGCGGCTCGACCAGCGCGAACTGCAGGTCGTCGGGGAGGCCGCCGACGTTGTGGTGCGACTTGATGTTGGCGGTGCCGGTGCCGCCGCCGGACTCGACCACGTCGGGGTAGAGGGTGCCCTGGACGAGGAACTCGACGTGCTCCTCCGCGTCCAGGTCGCGGGCGGCCTGCTCGAAGACCCGGATGAACTCCCGGCCGACGATCTTGCGCTTCTGCTCCGGGTCGGTCACGCCGGCGAGGGCACCGAGGAAGCGCGCGGAGGCGTCGACGACCTTCAGGTTGATGCCGGTGGCGGCGACGTAGTCCTTCTCGACCTGCTCGGCCTCGCCGGCGCGCAGCAGGCCGTGGTCGACGAAGACGCAGGTCAGCTGGTCGCCGACGGCCTTGTGCACGAGGGCCGCGGCGACGGCGGAGTCGACGCCGCCGGAGAGCGCGCACAGCACGCGCTTGCTGCCGACGCGGGCGCGGATCGCCTCGACCTGCTCCTCGATGATGTTGTTGGACGTCCAGGTGGGCTCGATGCCGGCGATGTCGTACAGGAACCGGCGCAGCACCTCCTGGCCGTGCGGGGTGTGCGCGACCTCCGGGTGGAACTGCACGCCGGCGAGCCGCCGCGACACGTCCTCGAACGCGGCGACCGGCGCGGCCGGCGAGCCCGCGGTGACCGTGAAGCCGGCCGGGGCGGCGGTGACGCAGTCGCCGTGGCTCATCCACACCGACTGGGCGTCGGGCAGGTCGCGCAGCAGCACGCCGCCGCTCCCGGCGATGCTCAGCGGGGTGCCGCCGAACTCGCGCAGCCCCGTGTGGCTCGCCTCGCCGCGCAGCGCGACCGCCATCGCCTGGAAGCCGTAGCAGATGCCGAAGACCGGCACACCGGCGTCGAACAGGGCGGGGTCGACCTGCGGGGCGCCCTCCTCGTAGACGGAGGAGGGGCCGCCGGACAGGATGATCGCGGCGGGGCGCTTGGCGAGCATGTCCGCGACCGGCATCGAGTGCGGGACGATCTCGGAATACACGTGCGCCTCGCGCACCCTGCGGGCGATCAGCTGCGCGTATTGGGCACCGAAGTCGACGACGAGAACCGGCGGCGGCGTGGTCATGCGTCGAGCCTAGTCGGCGCCCCGGGGTGACCTGCGCCTCACTGCCGCTCTTTCAGCCTTTGCCGCGTCGGTACCGCGGTGCCGCGCACTTCGTCACGAATGGTGCTCCTGTCGCCGTCGCGGCGCCGGCACGGCGGTGACCCGCAACGCCGCCGGCGCGCCGGCCGGGACCGCGGGGTTGGCCGGCGGGACGGGTGGCACCGGGACGTAGGTCTCGCCGAGCGGCGGCCGGGGGTCCTCCTCGCCGCGGTTGGGCCACATGGACATGGCCCGCTCCGCCTGGGCGGTGATCGTCAGGGACGGGTTGACGCCCAGGTTGGCGCTGACCGCGGCACCGTCGACCACGTGCAGGCCGGGGTGGCCGTAGACGCGGTGATAGGCGTCCACGACCCCGTGCTCCGGCGAGTCGCCGATCGGCGCGCCGCCGAGGATGTGCGCGGTGACCGGGATGTTGAAGACCTCGGTCCAGCTGCCGCCGGGCATGCCGCCGATCTCCTCGGCCAGCAGCCGGACGGCGTGGTTGCCGGCCGGGATCCAGGCCGGGTTGGGCTCGCCGTGCCCCTGCGACGTGGTGAGCTTGCGCCGGCCGGTCCAGCCGCGGCGGAGCCGGACGTTGAGCGAGTTGTCCAGCGACTGCATGACCAGGGCGATCACCGTCTTGTGCGACCAGCGCCGCACGGAGAGCACCCGGGTGTGCCGGATCGGGTGCCGGAAGAACGCCCCGAACCAGCGCAGCGGCCGCAGCGGCCCGCCGTCGGTGAGGACGGTCTGCAGCAGCCCCATGGCGTTGGAGCCGGGGCCGTACCGGACGGGCTCGATGTGCGTGTGCGCGTCGGGGTGGAACGAGCTGGTGATCGCCACGCCGTCGGTGAAGTCGACGTCCTTGCGCAGCGAGCGGGCGCCGAGGATGGACTCGGAGTTGGTGCGGGTGAGCGTGCCGACCTTCGCCGACAATTCGGGCAGCTGCCCGTCGGCGCGCATCCGCAGCAGCAGCTCCTGGGTGCCGAGGGCGCCGGCGGCGAACACGACCTGCGCCGCGTGGAACGCCCGGCGGTCCCGCCGCCGCCCGGTCCCGCGGGTGTCGACGCGATAGCCGCCGTCCTCAGGTCGTACCGACGCCACCGTCGTCAACTGGTGGACCTCGGCGCCGAGCCGCTCAGCCAGGTGCAGATAGTTCTTCACCAGGGTGTTCTTCGCGCCGACCCGGCAGCCGGTCATGCATGAGCCACAGTGCTCGCAGCCGTGACGCAGCGGTCCGGCCCCGCCGAAGTACGGGTCGACGCCCGACTTGCCGAAGTACACCCCCACGGGGGTCTGGTGGAAGGTGTCGCCGACGCCCATCCGCTCGGCGACGGCCTTGATCGCCAGGTCGGCCCGGGTCATGCGGTGGTAGACGCTGACGCCGAGCATGCGCTCGGCCTGGTCGTAGAAGGGCGCGAGCTCGGCGCGCCAGTCGGCGATGCCGCGCCACTGCGGGTCGTCGTAGAACTGCTCGAGTGGCCGGTAGAGGGTGTTGGCGTAGATCAGCGACCCGCCGCCGACGCCGGCGCCGGACAGCACCAGCACGTTGCGCAGCAGCTTGAGCCGCTGGACGCCGAAGCAGCGCAGGGCCGGTGCCCACAGGAAGCGCTTGGCGTCCCACGACGTCTTGGGGAACTCGTCGTCGGCGAAGCGCCGACCGGCCTCCAGGACCGCGACCGAGTAGCCCTTCTCGGCGAGGCGGAGCGCGGTCACGCTGCCGCCGAAGCCCGAACCGATGACCACCACGTCATATCGCACGCCTCATGGTGACTCACCAGTAAGTTACTGGGAAGTACCCAGTTTCGCATCGGCCGGCGTCAGTCCCGCCGGAGCGCCTCCCCCAGCTACCGGGCGGGGTGCGGCACACTGAGGCGCATGGCGAGACTTCCCGGCGGGCTGGCCGCCTGGCGTGGCCGCCGGCTGCTGCGCGGTGCCGGCCCGGCGCCCATGAAGGAGCACTGGGGCCCCGACACCGCCAAGGTGACCGCCGCCCGCCACACGGTCCTGCACTCGCTCGTGACCGAGGCGGCGAAGTACGCGGACGCGACCCCACCGGTCGCGGTCACCCTCGCCGGGTCCGGCACCGTCCGGTACACCGGCGGCGTGCTGCGCGTCGGACTGCCCCTGGTGTGGGGGCTGCCCGCCGACCACCTGCGCATCGTTCTGGCGCACGAGCTGGCGCTGCCGGACACGAAGCACCCCGAGCTGGTCCGCGGCCTGCTCGTGGCGGCGGACGCCAAGGTGCACGCCGCGACAGGTCCGCTGCGGGTCACGGTGGAGCAGGTCCGTGACGCGGCGGCGATCGCCGCGGGCGGTGGCGGGCTGTCCGGCGTCGAGGACGCGGCCGCGGCGCTGCTGCGGGCCGCGACGATCGAGGCGGCGTTCGCCGCGTTCGCCGCGGCCGAGGGCCGCCACCTGATCACCCCTGGCAGTGCCGCCGAACCGGCCGCCGAACCGGTGCCGGTGCGGATCTCGGACCTGCACGCCGGCTGGCGGCTGCGCCTGTCGCGGTGGGGCGCGCCGGCGGTCGACGGCGGCGCGCTGCTCGACGAGGTGCCGCTGCGGCACCCCGGGCTCGCCGCCGAGCTGCGCGCCATCGGCGAGGTGCCCCGGCCCGGGCTGGCCGGCGACGCCGTCGACGTGGAAACCCTGACCGCCGAGGAGGAGCGCACGCTCGCCGCCGAGGTGATCGGGGGCGACGGGGAGTGGACGCGCTTCGAGCAGCTGCCGGTCGAGGTGTACGGCGCGGAGGTCGAGCGCCAGGCCCGCGAATACGTGCGGGCGGTGCGGGCCGTGCTCGGCCGCGACCCGGACGACCGTGACGAGCTCGCCGGCACGCTGCTGCGCCGTCCGGTCGACGTGGAGCGGGCCCGGCGCGGGGAGACCGCCGCCGACGACCAGCCGGCGCCGCCGTGGATGGGTGTCGTGCTGCTGTCCGTGCTCGTCGAGCACACGCTGCTGCGGCAGGGCTGGCGGCGGGAGCACCCTCTGGTGGCCCGGCGCCTGGTCGCGCCCGGCGGCGAGGTGCTCGACCTGAACGAGCTGTACCAGAAGCCCGACGAGCTGCGGCGGCTGCTCGCGGCTACAGGCTCAGCGTCGGGGTAGCCGCCAGCTCGACGGGGTGGATCACCAGGTAGCCGTTGGGGGCGTGCTGCTCGACGACGCAGGCGCCGAGCTGGTTGTAGCCGGCGCCGTCGAACCGGATCCCGTTCCACGGCATGACGATCTGGGTCGCCGGCAGCGAGAACTGCTGCACCGCGTTGCGGATCGTCGGCGGGCTCAGGTCGGTGGTGACGGTGTTCATCGCCAGCGCGAGCAGCATCGTCGCGGTGAACGCGGCCGCCGCGACCTCGGTCAGCTTGGCGTGGAACGCCTGCTCGTACATGCCGCCGACGACCCTCGCGACGGGGTTGCGCCCCGCGAAGTCACCGGACCAGCCCGTGGCCCGCAGCACCTGGTTGTTGCCCTTGACCGTGTCGAGCGCCCCGACGCCGGGGCCGAGCGCGATGACCGGCGCCTTGCCCTTGAGCCGGCCGGCGAGCTCCACCGCGGCCGCCGCGTCCTGCGCGTTGAGCACGAAGGCGAGGACGGCGTCGCCCTTCTCGACGAAGCTGCTGTCGCCGGCGCCGCCGGACTCCAGGGCGATCTGCTGCTTGCCGCCGATCTCGTAGCCGGCGGCGAGGCTGAGGTCCTCGATCGAGGCGCGCACGTTGGCGAGCTCCTCGCCGACGGTGCCGCTGGCCTTGCCCATCGCGGTGATGACCCGCTTGAACTCGTCGCCGGTGTCGCGCTCCCGGTACAGCAGCGCCAGCGCGGTCGAGATCGCCTGCCGGTCGCTGGGCTGGATGCGGAAGTGCGCCGCCCGGTTGAGGTCGGCGAACGTGTCCGCGGTGCTCAGCGCGTCGACGAGCGCGACGCCGATGGTGTCGGTCTCGCGGCCGGCGGGGGCGGCGACGTCCAGGGTGTCGGCCAGGACGAGCCCGACGGCGCCGTCGTGCACGAGCCGCGACGCCTCCTTCTCGACCTTCTCCGGCGCGCTGTCGCTGTTGCCGACGACGAGCGTGAGCTTCGTGCCGTTGCGCAGGCCGGCGCCGGCGGCCAGCGGCAGGGGGATCTTCAGGTCCGTGATGTCGTTGTTGACCAGCTCGATCGCGAGCTTCGCGCCGAGCTGCGCCTGCTGGCCGATCGCGGCGTTCGGCCCGGTCGTGGAGACCAGCAGGCCGATCGCGACCGACGCCGGCGGCTTCGGCGCGGGGTTGCCCTTGCTCGTGCAGGCGGTCAGAAGCAGCGCGGTGACCACGGCGAACGCGGCCACGGCGGGCCGGCGGCCGAGGGTGTGCACGACAGGAAGCTCCTTGGGACACGCGGCTGGTCGGACGGTGCGTATCCTTCCCGTCTGGTCGATGCGTTTCAACCCCGAAGTCGAATGCCAAGTAATGTGACCTGGACCACAATGCCGTGGTTGGACAGATGTCGCAACCCTGGTTTGATAAGGCTCGCACGCTGCTCAGGCAGCGCGATGACGCATGCGAAAGGTGTGAGGGGTGCAGACCTTCGCTTCGCCACCTTCATCGAGGGCTCCCGCCGTCGTCATGAAGGTGAACAGCCACCGGCGCCGCAGGCCAGGGGAGCCGCAGCGGCGCAGCGCGTCGCTGTTCCGGGTCCGCGACTGGCGCGTGCCGACCAAGCTCGCCGCCGTCCTCGTGCTGCCCGCCGTGGCCTTCCTCGTCATCGCCGGCGTCCAGATCAACGCCTCCGTCCAGGACGCCTCCAAGCTCGACCAGTTCGCCCAAGGGGTCAAGGTCGGCCGCCAATTGACCAATCTGATCCACTACCTGCAGCTGGAAAGGGACCGAACGGCCGGAGTTCTCGCCAAATCGACCACCGTCCAAGCGCCGAGCGGGTCGACTTCGAGCAACCAGGAGCTGGCCGCGAACTACGCCGCCACCGACGCGGCCCTCGCCGCCTTCTCCAACGCCGCCCGCCCGCTGCTGGCCAACCCGATCTTCAACCAGTCGCAGAACCGGGTCGCCGCCGACTTCGCCGACCTGCAGCTGGTCCGCGAGGGCGTCAAGCAACGGTGGCTGCGCCAGGACGCGGTCTTCGACCAGTACTCCTCCACCATCCAGCACCTGTTCGGGCTCGTCCCCGACCGCCCCGACATCGGCGGCGACTCCCAGTCGGTCACCGAGGTCGCCTCCCTCATGGACCTCGCCCAGGCCAAGGAGCTCAAGGACCAGCTGCGCGGGCGGATCTTCGCGGCCGCCAGCGCCGGCAAGTTCGCCCCTGACGACTTCGAGACGTTCTCCGAGATCCAGGCGCGGCAGGTGGCCGCCGTCGAGCGCTTCCGCGACTCCGCCAGCCCGCGGCACCTGGCCCTCTACGACCGCAACCTGCGCCAGACCGCCGTCGGCACGGTCGCCCGCCTCCAGCAGCAGGTCATCTCCCGCGCCCGGGGCGCCGCCGTCGGCGTGACCCCCGAGGAGTGGTGGCTCGCCAGCACCAGCGAGCTGGACTACATCCGCACCATCGAGCAGGAGCTGCTCGAGGACGCGATCGAGGGCGCCGCCAACCGCAGCGCCTCGCAGCGCACCGACGCCATCGTCGCCACCTCCGTGATCGTCCTGGTCATGCTGATCGCGCTGCTGCTGTCGTGGCTCATCGGCCGGTCGATGGCGCGCTCGCTGCGGCAGCTGCGGGCCCAGGCGCTCGACGTGGCGCAGCACCGCCTCCCCGAGGCCATCCAACGCCTGCGGACCCTCCCCCGCGGCGAGACCGTCACCGTCGACACCACCACCAGGGTCCGCTCCACCGACGAGATCGGTGAGGTCGCCGACGCGTTCACCGCCGTGCACCGTAGCGCCGTCAGCCTCGCCGTCGAGCAGGCCGTCATGCGGCGCAACGTCAACTCGATGTTCGTCAACCTGGCTCGCCGCTCGCAGACCCTGGTCGAGCGCCAGCTGCAGCTGCTCGACCAGCTGGAGTCCGCCGAGACCGACCCCGACCAGCTGGCGAACCTCTTCCGCCTGGACCACCTCGCCACCCGCATGCGCCGCAACGACGAGAACCTCCTCGTCCTCGCCGGCAGCGAGGCCACCCGGCGCTGGGCGCAGCCCGTGTCCCTCTCCGCGGTGACGCTCGCGGCGATGGCGGAGATCGAGCAGTACGCGCGAATCCGGCACGACGTCGCCACCGACATCTTCGTCGTCGGGCACGCCGTCTCCGACATCGTCCACCTGCTCGCCGAGCTGCTCGAGAACGCGACCACGTTCTCGCCGCCCGACACGGTCGTCACCGTGTCCGGCTGGCCCTCGAAGCAGACCCGCGAGGCCACGATCGTCATCGAGGACCGCGGGCTCGGCATGACCGAGTCCGGGCTCGTCGAAGCCAACGACCGCGTGTCGGCGCCGATCGCCATCGACGTGGCCGCGTCCGAGCGGATGGGTCTCGTCGTCGTCGGCCACCTGGCCGCGCGGCACGGCGTCCAGGTCCGGCTCGACGCCTCCGACGAGGGTGTCACCGCCTACGTGACCCTGCCCGCCCGCCTCCTGGCCGCTCCGCCGGAGGGCGCCGGGCTGTACCACGGCAGCGGCAACCGCATCGCCGGCATGTCGCGGCTGCCGATCGCCGCCGACGAGGCACGGCCCGTGCCCGCGATGGTCTCCGCCGAGGACGCGCCGACGGCCGTGCTGCCGGCGCTGCCCGGGCGGCCGAGCGGGGCCGGCACCGCCGGGTCGCCGGCCGAAGGGGACGTGCCGGCCGTCGCGGCGCCGCCGCTGCCGGCGGGGCCGGTCGCCCTGCCGACCTGGCCGGTCGCCGCCTCCGCCGCCGCGGGCGCTGTTACCGCCGATGCTGCCGCGGGCGCCGAGCCGGTGCCGGCGTCGGTTTCGGGGGCGCCCGTGTCCGGCGTGCCTGTCTCAGGTGCGCCCGTCTCCGGTGTACCGGTCTCCGGCATGCCGGTGTCCGGGATGCCACTGCGCGCGGCGCCCGTGTCGGGGGTGCCGGTCTCGAGCGTGCCCGTGTCGGGTGCGTCGGTCTCCGGTGTCCCGGCGTCGGGCGTCCCGGCGTCGAGCTTCGGACTTCAGAGCCCCGGCGTGCCTGTCGCAGGGGTTCCCGCTTCGGTCGGTCCGGCCGGCCCTGTCTCCGGCGGGCCCGGACCGCAGGTGCCGGGACCGCGTGTGCCCGTGGCCGGCAACGGTGTGGGCTCTGGTGTGGGCTCTGGTGCGCCCGTCTCCGGGGTGCCGGGGGCCGGCGGTGGCCCGGCGGGTCCCGCCTCGGGGCCGCCCGCGCAGCGGACCGCGAACGGTGGACCCGCCGCGGGCGCGCAGCGGCGCGGGCCGAGCCGGGCCGAGGACATCATCGGCGCGGCCGCGCGGGGCAACACCGCGCCGCCCGCCAAGGGCACCCGCTGGTGGTCGCGGGGCGGCGCGGGTGACGCGCCGGCGTCGTCGGCCCCGGCGGTCCCGGCGCAGCGGACCCCGGTGACCGCGGGCACGAGCGCCAGCGGCCTGCCGATCAGGGTGCCGCTGGCACAGCTGCCGGGTGACACTGGGCAGGCGGAGACCAGACCTGACGCGACCCAGCCGATCCAGGTCTCGTCGCACACCGAGCCGGACCCCGCGAGCGTCAGCAGCATGCTCACCCGGTTCTACAGTGGCGTGCACCGGGCCGCGAACGAGGACGAGGTACCCACGGTGCCGATCAACGATCATCGAGGGAGCACGGCGTGACCCTGAGCCAACAAGCACGGGACCTGAGCTGGTTGATCAACGCCTTCACCGAACGGGTGCCGGGCATCGCGCACGCGGTGGTGGTGTCCTCCGACGGCCTGCTGGTCGCCGTGTCGGACCATCTGCCGCGCGACAGCGCGGACCAGCTGGCCGCCGTCACGTCGGGCCTGGTGAGCGTCACCAGCGGCGCCGCCCGCATCTTCGACGGCGACGAGGTCAAGCAGACCGTGGTCGAGATGGGCCAGGGCTTCTTCCTGGTCATGACGATCCGCGACGGCTCGATCCTGGCCGTGCTCGCCGGCCGCGAGGCGGACATCGGCGTCGTCGGCTACGAGATGGCCCGCCTGGCCAAGCAGGCCGGCGAGATGCTCACCCCGGCGCTGCGGGCCGAGCTCCAGCAGGCCCTCCCCCGCTGACCCTTCTCGCGTGACCCGGAAGACGCCTCTTCCGGGTCCCGGGAGCCGGGCGCTCCCGGGAGGATGCGAAACGGCCCGGACCCCGAGGCGGGGGCCGGGCCGTCAGGCGTCGCGCGCCGGTCAGCGGTCGAGGACCAGGCCGACCTTCTGGAACTCCTTCAGGTCGCGGTAGCCGCACTTGGCCATCGCGCGCCGGAGGCCGCCGAACAGGTTGAGGACGCCGTCGGGGTCCTCGGACGGGCCGTACAGGACCTTCTCGAGGTCGCCGAGGGACTCCTCCGCGGAGCCGAACGAGCCGCGGGGCAGCTTCGGGTGGCTGGCGGCGGAGTGCCACCAGGCGCCGCCGGCCGGGGAGGACTCACTGCGCGACAGGGGCTCACCGACCATGACGGCGTCGGCGCCGCAGCCGAGCGCCTTGGCGATGTCCCCGGACGTCTGCAGGTTGCCGTCGGCGATGATGTGGACATACCGGCCGCCGGTCTCGTCGAGGTAGTCGCGGCGGGCGTCGGCGGCGTCGGCGATGGCGGTGGCCATCGGGACGCGGATGCCGAGGACCCGGTCGGTCGTCGACCACTCGTCGGCGCCGATGCCGACGATCACGCCGGCCGCGCCGGTGCGCATGAGGTGCAGCGCGGTCTGGTAGTTGGTGCAGCCGCCGACGATGACCGGCAGGTCCAGGTCGGCGATGAACTCCTTGAGGTTCAGCGGCTCGTCGGTCGTCGACACGTGCTCGGCGGAGACGAGGGTGCCCTGGATGACCAGCAGGTCGACGCCGGCGTCGAGGATGACGGGCGCGAGGGCGAGGGTGTGCTGCGGGGAGACTCGGACGGCGACCGTGACGCCGCCGTCGCGGATCTCCTTGACCCGCTCGCCGATGAGCTCGGGCTTGATGGGCTCCGCGTACACCTCCTGGAGGCGCCTGGTGGCCCGGGAGTCTTCGTCCAGCCCGGACAGCTCCTCAAGGATCTTGCTCGGGTCGCTGTAGCGGGTCCAGAGGCCCTCGACGTTGAGCACGCCGAGCCCGCCGAGGCGGCCGAGCTCGACGGCGGTCGCCGGGCTCATGATGGCGTCGGAGGGGTGCGCCACGCACGGGATCTTGAACGGGTACGCGTCGAGCTGCCAGTTGGTCGACACGTCGTCGACGTCACGGGTGCGCCGTGTCGGGACGATCGCGATGTCGTCCAGGTGGTAGCCACGCCGGGCACTCTTGCTCAGCCCGATCTCGACCACGTCACGCATTTGCCGCTCCTGCCATTGTTTAAGCCCTGCTAGGGGTGTCTACCGCGAGTGGTAGTTGGGTGCCTCGACGGTCATCTGGATGTCGTGCGGGTGGCTCTCCTTGAGCCCGGCCGCGGTGATCCGGATGAGCTGGCCCCGCTCGTGCATGTCGGGGACGGTGGCGGCGCCGACGAAGCCCATGCCGGAGCGCAGCCCGCCGACGAGCTGGTGGGCGACCGCGGCGAGGGGGCCGCGGAAGGGCACCTGGCCCTCGATGCCCTCGGGGACGAGCTTGTCGTCGGACAGGACGTCGTCCTGGAAGTAGCGGTCCTTGGAGTAGGACCGGGCCTGGCCGCGGGACTGCATCGCGCCGAGCGAGCCCATGCCCCGGTAGGACTTGAACTGCTTGCCGTTGATGAAGATCAGGTCGCCGGGGCTCTCCTCGCAGCCGGCGAGGAGGCTGCCGAGCATGACGGTGCTGGCGCCGGCCACGATCGCCTTGGCGATGTCGCCGGAATACTGCATGCCACCGTCGCCGATGACCGGCACGCCGAGCGGCGCGCAGGCCCGGGCGGCCTCCATGATCGCGGTGATCTGCGGCACGCCGACGCCCGCGACGACGCGGGTGGTGCAGATGGAGCCGGGGCCGACGCCCACCTTGACCGCGTCGGCGCCCGCCTCGGCGAGGGCCCTCGCGCCGGCATACGTGGCGACGTTGCCGCCGACGACGTCGACGGTGGTCTCCTTCTTCAGCCGGGCGACCATCTCGACGACCTGCCGGTTGTGCCCGTGCGCGGTGTCGACCATGACGATGTCGAGGCCGGCGTCGATGAGGGTGCGGGCCCGCTTGTAGGCGTCTTCGCCGACCCCGACGGCGGCGGCGACGCGGAGCCGGCCGGCGTCGTCCTTCGTGGCGTGCGGGAACTTCTCGCTCTTGGAGAAGTCCTTGACCGTGATCAGGCCGCGGAGCTTGCCGGAGCCGTCGACGATGGGCAGCTTCTCGACCTTGTGCTTGCGCAGCAGCGCGAGCGCCTCGTCCTTGCTGACCCCGACGGGCGCGGTGTAGAGCGGGGTGACGGTCATGATCTCGCGGACGGGCGTGGCCGGGTCGGAGACGAAGCGCATGTCCCGGTTGGTGACGATGCCGACGAGCTGGCCGGCGCTGTCGACGACCGGGACGCCGGAGATCCGGTATCGCCCGCAGAGCTTGTCGACCTCGCCGAGGGTGTCGTCGGGCGAGCAGGTCACCGGGTTGGTGACCATCCCGGCCTCGGACCGCTTCACCAGGTCGACCTGCTGCGCCTGGTCGTCGATCGACAGGTTGCGGTGCAGCGTGCCGATGCCGCCCTGGCGCGCCATGGCGATCGCCATCCTGGCCTCGGTCACCGTGTCCATCGCGCTGGAGACCAGCGGGATGCGCAGGGTGATGTTGCGGGTGACGTGGCTCGACGTGTCGACGGCGCTCGGCACGACGTCTGACTCGCCCGGCAGCAGCAGCACGTCGTCGAAGGTCAGGCCCAAAGGCAGCTCGGAGCTGCTGGAAGGGCGTGACAGCACGTCAGGTCGCGGCGAGAAATCCATGAAGCGCATCCCAGCTCTCGGTCTCCGGCGGGTGCGTCTCATCGTACTTCCGCCCCGACGGCGCACCCCCTCCGCCATGGCCGGACGTGCCCTGGCTTACTACCGCTCCGCACACCGAGCCCCACACATGCCGGTATTAGGGCTACCGTTGAGGCGTGCACGAAGAGCCCATCGACCCGTTCGCCGGTGACCCGGCCGATCCTTCGGCCGAGCTCGACGACAGCGGTGCCGACGACCCGTTGACCGCCGCCGAGCGCCAGGACGTTCTCGAGGACCTTGCCGACCTCGAGATCTACCAGGCGCTGCTCACGGCGATCGGTGTCCGTGGGCTCGTCATCGAGTGTGAGGACTGCCACGAGCCGCATTACTTCGACTGGGACCTGCTGCGGGGAAACCTGAAGCACCTGCTCACGTCGGGCCGGCCGCGGGTGCACGAGCCGGCTTTCGACCCGGACCCGGACCATTACGTCACATGGGAGTACGCGCGGGGTTACGCTGACGGGGTCCACGACGCACTTGCGAGCGCCACGGACGACAACGAAGGCTGAGTCCGCGGGCACCTTCGTTTAGGTTTGCCGCGCGCGGGGTACCGACGCGGCATGGCACGCGACGCTAGCTCACCAACCCGGCACGGAAGGCCGCCGCTACGGCGTGTGCCCGGTCGCGTGCTCCCAGTTTCCGGAACAGCCGGCGAGCGTGCGTCTTGACCGTGTCCTCGGAGACGAAGAGCTCCCGGCCGATCTCGGCGTTGCTCTTGCCGTCCGCCATGCCGCGCAGCACCTGCAGCTCGCGCTCGGTGAGCTCGACGCGCCGCCGCGGCGGTTCGCCGGGCATGTCGCCGCGCTGCTGCGGCACGCCGGCGCCCACGATGCGGGCGTTGGGCACCCCGACCGCCGTCCTCGCCGCACCGGGCAGCCCCCGGCCCGCCGGAAGCATCCCGCCGGGCGTCTGGGCCGGCGTGCCGACCCGCGCGGGCAGGACCGGCTCGCCGTTGCTGCCGCGGCCGACCTGGCTCAGCACCAGCAGCACCGCCTTCGCGAGCGTCGTGACCGGGTCCGCCGTGTCGACCCGGATGACCGCCCTGGCACCGGCCGCGATCGCCGCCGCCGCCGCGCGGGGCTCCTCCGTGCCGAAGAAGACCACCGTCGAGCCCGGCGACACCGCCAGGACGCGGCGGGAGAACTCCGCGCTGTCGGGCCGGGCGAGGGTCGGGTCGGCCAGCACCAGGTCCGCGGGCTGCTCACTCAGGCGGGCCAGGGCCTCGACCATCGTGACGGCGGTCCGCACCGCGTGTGCCACTCCGAGCCTGGCCGCGGCCGCGGCGACCGTCTGTGCCGCGACCTGTGTTCGCACACACACCAAAATCGTACGCACCGTCGTGCTCCTCTCTCTCAAAGAGAGAAACACGAAATGGCGAGATCTAGACGTGGTTTCGCCGCGATTGGCCTACGAGAAATTGACCGACGACATCCCGTTACCTGCGGCGGTCTCGCGCGTTGTACAGGGTTTGTGCCACTCGCGAATTCCGGCCCGCAAGCTAGGAAGGAGGGGCGAATGACGAATGTGACTCGACTGCCCGGCCCGATCGCGGACATGTGGGACTGGCAACGTCTCGGCCTGTGTCGCGGGCGGGACAGCGCGCAGTTCTTCCACCCGGACGGCGAGCGTGGCGCGTCGCGCGGCCGGCGTGAGGCGGCGGCGAAGAACGTGTGCCGGGCGTGCCCGGTCCGGGCGCAGTGCGCCGCGCAGGCCCTGGCGACCCGCGAGCCGTACGGCGTGTGGGGCGGCTTCAGCGAGGGCGAGCGCCTGCGGCTGCTGGCCGTCGGCTGGGAGGACTGCGCCGTGCGGGGCCAGGAGAAGGTCGACGTGTCGCGCCTGGAGGCGAAGCTCGGGCTGCGTCCTTCGCCGCCGCCCATCCAGCTGCGCACGATCCGCACCCACCCGGCGCCCAGCGTGCCGTCCCAGCGGCGCCGCGCCGGCACCGACCGCGCCCGCCCCGCCGCCCGGTAACGGCGGGGAGCGAGTCTCCAAGTACGAACCGCCGGCCGCGCCGGCGGACATGTGCAGGTCAGCGCACCTCGACCTGCACCGAGTGCCATCCGGTGGCGCCGTCGGGGTCCGGCGGCGCCACGGCGTCTGTCTGGGTGTCGCCGCCGTTGTCGGTGGCGCGGACGGTCAGCCGGTGCTTGCCGGGCGTCGCGGTCCACGGCAGCGTCCACTGCCGCCAGGTGTCGATCGACGGCACGGCGGCGAGCTTCGCCTGCTGCCAGGGGCCGTCGTCGACGCGGACCTCGACCTTGGAGATGCCGCGGTGCTGGGCCCAGGCGACCCCGGCGATGACGACCTGGCCGGCCGCGGGCCGGCCGCCGTCGCGGGGTGTGTCGATCCGCGACTGCGTCTTGACCGGCCCTTCCCGGGCCCAGCCGCGATTGATCCAGTACGCGTCGAAGTCGGCGAACGACGTCAGCTCCAGCTCGGCGAGCCATTTCGTGGCCGATACATATCCGTACAGGCCGGGCACCACCATTCGAACGGGAAATCCGTGCTCGATCGGGAGCGGTTCGCCGTTCATCGCGATCGCGAGCATCGCGTCCCGCCCGTCGCGCAGCAGCGCGGTCGGGGTGCCGGCGGTCCATCCGTCGACGGACCTGCTGACCACCTGGTCGGCGCCGGCTTTCGGCCGGACCTCGTCGAGGAGGTCGGCGATCCGCACGCCCTGCCACTTCGCGTTGCCGATCAGGTCGCCGCCGACGTCGTTGGAGACGCAGGCGAGCGTCACGTACCGCTCGATCATCGGCCGCTTGAGCAGCTCGTCGAAGGTGAGGGTGAGCGGCTTCTCGACCCGGCCGTGGATGCGCAGCGTCCAGTCCTCCGGCGACACCTGCGGCACGACGAGGGTGGTGTCGATGAGGTAGAAGTCCTTGTTCGGCGTCACGAACGGGGCCAGGTCCGGCAGGTTGGCGTCGGCCTCCGCCGGCAGCGGCGTGGCGGTGTCGGGCACGACCGGGACGCGCACGGCCGCGCGGTCGGCCTCGACGTCGCGGCGGGTCGCCCACCAGCGGGCGGTGAAGCCGGCGACGAACGCGGCGGCGAGCGTGCCACCGGCGACGCGCAGGAAGAAGCGGCGCTGCTCATACGACTCGATCGGCGGCCGGACCAGCAGCCACCGCAGCACGCCCGCGCCGGCGAGCGCCCCGGCGACGGTCGGCACGAACGCGTACCAGGGCGCGTCGTGGCGGGTCATCGCCGCCAGGACGCCGATCACGGCGAACAGGCCGATCCCGGCATACCCGTACATCATCCGGCGCAGCGACAGGATCCCGACGACCGCCGCGAAGACGGCGAGGATCAGCAGCGTCCCGGCCTGCAGCGCGATCTTGTCGTACGTGTAGAAGACCGCGACCGCGAAGTCCTTCACGGGTGCGGGCACCGCGTCGATCACGACCCCGCCGACGGAAACGAGCGGGGAGGTGGTCGCGCCGGTCAGGATCGAGACGACCTCGGCGACGCCGAGCGCCACCCCTGCGGCGGCCATGCCGGCGAGCGCGCCGTTCCGTTTGCTGAGCACGGCTCCAGTCTGCGCCGCGCACCACCACCCACCAAGGGCGGTAATCGATCCATAAGGAAGAAGGGCCCGGTCACAGGACCGGGCCCTTCTTCCGACGCTCAGAACTCAGAAGCCCGGGCCGTGCGAGTGGCCGTGGCCGTGCCCGTGGCCGTGACCGCCACCGGCGGCGGGCTCGGGGGCGACCGGCTTGTCCACGACCAGGCTCTCGGTCGTGAGCAGCAGGCCGGCGATCGAGGCGGCGTTGGAGACCGCGCTGTGGGTCACCTTCACCGGGTCGACGATGCCGGACTTGACCAGGTCGACGTATTCGCCGGTGGCGGCGTCGAGGCCGTGGCCGAAGTCGAGCGCGGCGACCTTGCCGACGACGACGTAACCGTCGAAGCCCGCGTTCTGCGCGATCCAGCGCAGCGGCTCGACGAGCGCCTTGCGCACGATCGAGACGCCGACCTTCTCCTCGCCGGTCAGGCCGAGGTCGCCGTCGAGGACCGGGAGCACCTGGGCCAGGGCGGCGCCGCCGCCGGGGACGATGCCCTCCTGGACCGCAGCCTTGGTCGCGGAGATCGCGTCCTCGATGCGGTGCTTGCGCTCCTTCATCTCGACCTCGGTGGCGGCGCCGGCCTTGATGACCGCGACCCCACCGGCGAGCTTGGCGACCCGCTCGTTGAGCTTCTCCTTGTCCCAGTCGGAGTCGGAGGCCTCGATCTCCTTGCGGAGCTGCTCGACCCGCGCGGAGACCTCGCTCTGCTCGCCGCCGCCGTCGACGATCGTGGTGAGCTCCTTGCCCACGACGATGCGCCGGGCCCGGCCGAGGACCTCGGTGCCGACCGACTCGAGCTTGTAGCCCAGCTCGGGGGCCACGAGCTCGGCGCCGGTGAGGATCGAGATGTCCTGGAGCATGGCCTTGCGCCGGTCGCCGAAGCCGGGCGCCTTGACCGCGACGACCTTGAAGGTCTTGCGGATGGCGTTGACCACCAGGGTCGACAGGGCCTGGCCCTCGACGTCCTCGGCGATGATCAGCAGAGGCTTGTTGTCCTTGACGATCTGCTCCAGCAGCGGCAGCAGCTCCTCGATCGCGGCGATCTTCTGGGTGGTGACGAGGACGTAGGTGTCCTCGAGCACCGCCTCCTGCGACTCCGCGTCGGTCACGAAGTGCGGGGAGATGTAGCCCTTGTCGAACTGCATGCCCTCGGTGACTTCGAGCTCGGTCGTGAGGGTGGAGCCCTCCTCGACCGTGATGACGCCGTCGCGGCCGACCCGCTCCATCGCCGAGGCGATCAATTCGCCGATGGTGGCGTCCTGCGCGGAGATGGTGGCGACCTGCGCGATCTCGGTGTGGCTGGCGACAGGGGTCGCCTTGTCCTTGAGCGCCTTGACGACGGCGGCCGTCGCCAGGTCGATGCCGCGCTTGATGCCCGCCGGGTTGGTGCCGGCGGTAACGTTGCGCAGACCCTCACGGACCAGCGCCTGGGCCAGCACCGTGGCGGTGGTGGTGCCGTCGCCGGCGACGTCGTTGGTCTTGGTGGCGACCTCTTTGACCAGCTGGGCGCCGAGGTTCTCATAAGGGTTGGTGAGCTCGATCTCTTTCGCGATCGTCACACCGTCGTTGGTGATGGTCGGGGCACCGAACTTCTTGTCCAGGACGACGTTGCGACCGCGCGGGCCGAGCGTGACCTTGACCGTGTCGGCCAGGCGGTTGACGCCGTGCTCCAGCAGGTGCCGCGCATCGTCGGAGAAGCTCAGGATCTTCGCCATGCGTGTGATGTCCCTTCAAAGCGACACCGCCCCGGCCGCAGCGCTCCTGCGCACGGGTCCGGGGCGGTGGCCACTGATCTACTTGGTCTGGGTCACTTCTCGATGACCGCGAGGACGTCACGGGCGGAGAGCACGAGGTACTCCTGGCCGCCCCACTTGACCTCGGTGCCGCCGTACTTCGAGTAGATGACGGTGTCGCCGACCTTGACGTCGATCGGGACCCGGTTGCCCTTGTCGTCGATGCGACCGGGGCCCACAGCCTGGACGGTGCCCTCCTGGGGCTTCTCCTTGGCGGTGTCCGGGATGACGATGCCCGAGGCGGTGGTCGTCTCAGCCTCGTTGGCCTGGACCAGGATGCGGTCCTCGAGCGGCTTGATCGCAACCTTCGTCGCGGTAGTCACGGGCATACCCTCCTGGGGTATCGATTTCTTACGCTATCGAGTGCCCGGTGAAGCCGTCGTCGCGGGTGCCGGCTCCAGCCGGTTGGCTGGCACTCTCATGTCGAGGGTGCTAATCGGAGGTTATGTCGCGGGCTAGCACTCCGTCAAGGAGAGTGCCAAACACGCCACGAAATCACCCGTCGTCGGCTACGCGACGGACAGCGGCCCGACATCACATACCGATCTACGCTCACCTGTATGAAGAGGCTGCTCGGCACGTTGATCGTCGCGACCCTGGCCATGGGGTCCCTCGCCGCCTGCGGCAAGAAGGACGGCGGCGACGTTGCCGCGGAGGCCAGCAACGGCCCCTCGAACTCGGCCGAGTTCGGCGAGGGCCCCGGCGGCGCCTCGGCGTCGCCCGGCGGTGGGGGCACCGGCGGGACCGGCGGCACCCAGGATCCGGTCGCGGACAAGAGCGCCGCCGGACCCACCTATCCGGGTGACGCCAAGGGCTACTGCCAGGCCGCCGTGTCCGCCTGGACCAAGAACGACATGAACCGGATCAAGCAGCTCGCGAGCAGCGGCGCCGTGTCCAACTTCCAGTACATCGAGAAGGGCGCCGACCACAACTGGAAGTACGTGAAGAAGGACGGCTCCGAGTGCGTCCTGCGCAACGACCACGGCGACCAGCTCCAGGTCACGGTCGACGAGCACAACCTGGGCAAGCCGCAGGCCATCACCGACGTCGTCATCGAGAAGACCGAGTACCCGTCGGACGCGTCCAGCTACGTGCAGAACTTCATCAACGCCTGGTACAACGGCAACACCGCCCGGATGGCCAGCTACTCCAGCCAGTCGATCGCCGGCAGCTACGGCGGCAAGAAGGCGCCGCCGAACTGGACCGAGGGCCAGCCCAAGGAGGACAAGGGCGACTACTGGCTCGTGCACGGTTCGTCGAACGCCGGCGACAGCTATACCTTCAAGGTTCGCAAGAGCCTCGGCAAGGCCGGGGGCATCCTAGGGATTTCATAGACGCATGCTCGAACAGGCGATCCAGGCCGCGGCCGCACTCCCTGACGGCGACCCGCTCGCCGCCGCGTCGGCGCTGCGGGCGGCCGGCTTCCCACCCGACCTCGCCGCCGCCGCGCTCACCCAGGTGGCGCTGCGGCGCAAGGCGGTCACGAAGTTCGGCGCCGACGCGGCGGTGATGCACTTCACCCGCGCCGGCCTCGAGCAGGCGACCAGGGCTCCCGTCGCGGCCCGGCGGGCGGCCCGGCTCGCCGCCGCGGGCGCCACCCGGGTCGCGGACCTCGGCTGCGGCATCGGTGCCGACACGATCGCCTTCGCCCGCGCCGGGCTGCGCGTGCACGCGGTCGACGCCTCGCCGGAGACGGCCTCGACGGCGTCGGCCAACGTCCACGCGTTGGGGTTGGCGGCCGGTGTACTGGTGGAGGCCCGCGACGCGACCGAGGTGCCCCTCGACGAGGTGGACGCCGTGTTCTGCGACCCCGCCAGGCGCACGTCCGGCGGGCGGCGGGTGTTCGACCCCCGCGCCTACTCGCCGCCGTGGGACTTCGTGGTCGGCCTGGCGGCGCGGGTGCCGATGACGGTGCTGAAGCTCGCGCCGGGCATCGACCACGCGCTGCTGCCGCCCGGCGCGGAAGGGGAATGGGTCTCGGTCGACGGTGACGTGGTCGAGGCCGCCGCCTGGTGCGGCCCCCTCGCGGCCGCTCCCCGCCGCGCGACCCTGTTCCAGGGATCACAGGTCTTCTCGCTGACCGGTTCCGGCACGACCGCCGCACCTGTCGGACAGGTCGGAAATTTCGTGTATGACCCTGACGGGGCGGTGGTGCGGTCGCATCTCGTCGCCGAGTTCGCCGCCACGGTCGACGGCACCATCGCCGACCCGACCATCGCCTACGTCTACACCGCCTCTGCCGTGCCGACCCCGTTCGGACGCTGCTACGAGGTGCTCGACCAGCTGCCGGTGGCCCTGAAGCGGCTCCGGGCGGCGCTGCGCACCCTCGACGTCGGCTCCCTGACGATCCTGAAACGCGGCTCGGCCCTGGACGTGGAGGAGCTGCGCAGGTCGCTGCGCCTGTCCGGCACCCGGCCCGCGGTGATCGCGCTGACCAGGGTCGCCGGCGCCCCCGCCGTCCTCCTGCTGCGGCCCGTCGCTCAGTAGAGCTGCTGCCCCAGGCGGCGCTGGAGGTCGATGAGGACGTCGTCGGCGAGGTCCTCCGGCGGGCGGCGGCCCAGCTGCTCCGTGAGCATCCGCCCCGACTCCCGGCACATGTCCCACGTCACGCGCTCGTGCAGCCACCGCAGCCACTCGACGACGTCGTTGATGAAGAACGCGACGATCTGCTCCGACCCCCGGACCCGCCGCTCCTCCGCCATCACCGTCAGCGCCGCCGCCAGCCGCCGCCGCGGGAAGTCGTGCCCGGCGAGCGCGTCGGCGAACACGTCCGCCCGGTGCCGCGGCGCGGTCGGCGCGACCGTCAGCTTCGGGAACGGCGGATCGCCCGACGTCCACACCTGCGCGCTGCGCGGCACGAACTCCGGCTCCAGCACCACGTCGATCCGCGACGCGTGCCCCGGGTCGTCGACGGCGACGAGCACCCGCGGCTCCACCGAGCTGACCTTCGTCACGAACCGCGACAGCCCCGTCGCCTCCTCCACGCAGAACCGCGCGTCCGGCAGGTCCAGCACCCCGTCGAACACCAGCCGCCCGACCCGCGGCCCCGCCCCCTGCCACAACCTGACCCTGACCAGCCCGACCTGCGGCCTGGCCGCCACCCGCACGTGCCGGTCCGTCGCCGTGATCGGCCCGTCGCCGTCGAACACGGACATGTCCCGGCCGCTGGTGGCGCCCAGGAAGATGTGCCCGAAGCCCAGGTACATCTGGACGGCACCGATCTGCATCTCGCTATTGTGGGCCAGTGGCGAGCAAGGGCACCCCGGCGACCGCACTGTTGGCGCGGCAGAAGATCGTGTTCACTCCGCACACGTATGAGGTCGACCCCCGGGCCGCCTCCTACGGCGAGGCCGCCGCGGCCGCCCTCGGCGTCGCGCCCGACCGCCTCTTCAAGACCCTCGTCACCACCGTCGACGGGCAGCTCACGGTCGGTGTCGTGCCCGTCTCCGCGTCCCTGGACCTGAAGGCCCTGGCCGCCGCCGTCGGCGGCAAACGCGCCGCGATGGCCGAGCCCGCCGCCGCCGAACGCGCCACCGGCTACGTGACCGGCGGCATCTCCCCCGTCGGCCAGCGCTCCCGGCTCCCGATCGTCATCGACGCATCGGCGTCCGGACTGTCCACGATGTACGTCTCGGGCGGCCGGCGCGGCCTGCAGATCGAGCTCGCCCCCGACGACCTGGTCAAGGTCACCGGCGCCGTCCTCGCCCCCATCGCGACCCACTGACCATGCCCCCGCCGGACGAGGCCCGCCCGCACGCACCGGCCATGCGCGCCTCCGACGAGGACCGCCGGCGGGTGATCGACGCGCTCCAGCACCACACCCAGGCCGGCCGCCTCACCCTGGACGAGTTCGCCGACCGCTGCGACACCGTCCTCGCCGCGAAGACCCTCGCCGAGCTGCGCGCCGTCACCCACGACCTGCCGGCGCTCCCACCGGCACCGACGCCGGTGGCCGCGGGCACGTCGAACGACCGGCACGTGCTGTGGGTGTTCGCGATCGCGCTGGTCGCGGCCGTCCTGCTGGGCATCGTCTACGCCGCGTTCCACTGACCTCCTACGCCGTGGGCTGGTGGGTGGTGCCGTGCCAGGACCGCCACAGGGCGGCGTAGGCACCGCCGGCGGCCACCAGGTCGTCGTGGGTGCCGAGCTCGGTGATCCGGCCGTCCTCGACGACGGCGACCCGGTCCGCGTCGTGGGCGGAGAACAGCCGGTGCGCGATGGCGATGACGGTCCGCCCGTGCAGCGCGCCCGCCAGTGAACGCTCCAGGTGGCGGGCGGCACGGGGGTCGATGAGGGACGTCGCCTCGTCCAGGACCAGCGTGTGCGGGTCGGCGAGGACGAGCCGGGCCAGGGCGAGCTGCTGCGCCTGGGCCGGGGACAGCGGCGGCTCGCCGAGGACGGTGTCGAGGCCGGCGGGCAGGGCGTCGACCCAGTCGAGGGCGTCGACGGTGGCGAGCGCGTGCCGGAGGTCCGCGGTCGTCGCGGACGGGCGGGCGAGGACGAGGTTGTCGCGGACGGTCCCGAGGAAGACGTGGTGCTCCTGTGTGACGAGGGCGACATGCCGGCGCAGCGACGACAGCGGCAGGTCCGACAGCGGGACGCCGCCGATGGTGACGGTGCCGCCGCCCGGCGGGTAGATGCCGGCGAGGAGCCGGCCGAGGGTGGACTTGCCGGCGCCGGACGGGCCGACGATCGCGAGCCGTTCCCCGGGCCGGACCTCCAGGTCGATGCCGTGCAGGACGTCACGGCCGTCGACGTACGCGTACCGCACCCCTCGCGCGACGATCCGCTCGTCGGCGGGGACCGCGGCGGCACCGGTGGCGGGGACCGGCACCGACTGGACGCCGACGATCCGGGCGAACGAGGCGAACCCGACCTGCAGGTGGTCGAACCACGACAGGACCCGGTCGAGGGGGTCGATGAGCGCCAGGAAGTACAGGACGGCCGCGGTGACCTGACCGACCGTCGCCCACCCCTCCGCGACGAACCACCCGCCGGCGACGAGCGTGACCGCGCCCGGCAGCGCGTAGCCGAACTCCGTCAGCGGGAACCAGACGGTGCGCAGCTTCAGCGTGTACATGTTCCGGTCGTACAGGCCGCGCAGATGCTCCTGGGTGCGCTCGACCCGGCGCCGCCGCAGCCGCAGGACGTCCACGGTCCGGGCGCCCTCGACGGTCTCGGCGAGCCCGTCGGTCAGCTCGGCGAACGCGGCGCTGGACGCGAGGTATCCGGCCGGCGCCCGCCGGAAGTACCAGCGCGAAGCACCCCACAGGATCGGCACGGCGACGAGGGCCGGCAGCAGCAACAGCGGCGACACGAGCGCGACGGCGCCGATCGTCAGGATGACCTGCAGGATGCCGACGACGACCTCCGGCACGGCGAACCGGACCGTGTCCGAGGTCCCCTCGACGTCACGGGACGCGCGGGTGAGCAGGTCGCCGGTGCCGGCACGCTCCACCGTGGACGGCGGGACGGCGAGGACCCGGTCGACGAACTCCTCCCGCAGCGTCGCGAGGACCTGTTCGCCGAGGCGGGCGGAGGCGAGTCTGGCGTAGCGCACCAGTACCGACACGGCGACGACGAAACCGGTGATGGTGAGCGCGATCCGGTCGACGGTCCAGGTGGTGGTGCCGGCGGAGGTCTTCTCGACCAGGTCGCCCAGCAGGCGCGGGGTGACGAGGCCGGCGACCGCGGCGCTGACGTGCAGGGTGACGACCAGCGCCAGCATCCGCGGGTGCTCGCGGACGAGCCGCCGCAGGTACGCGCGGACCTCGGCGCCGGAGGCGACGGGCAGCAGCATCAGGCGTCCTCCTCCCTGGTGACGGTCGCGCTGTACGCGGGGCAGGTGGCGAGCAGCTCGCGGTGGGTGCCGGTGGCGGCGACCCGGCCGGTGGCGTCGACGAACGCGACCACGTCGGCCCGGTCCAGCAGCAGCGGGCTGGTGGTGCACACGACGGTGGTCCTGCCGGCGCGGGCGGCCGGCAGGCGCCGCGCGATGAGGGCCTCGGTGTGGGTGTCGACGGCGCTGGTGGGTTCGACGAGCACCAGGACCGGCGGGTCGAGGGCGAGCACGCGGGCGAGCCGCAGCCGCTGCTGCTGCCCGCCGGAGAAGTCGCGCCCCCGCTCGGCGATCTCCGTGTCGAGCCCGTCGGGGAGCGCGTCGACGATGTCCTGCGCCGCGGCCGTCTCCAGCGCGCCCAGCACGGCGGTGTCGCTCTGCGCGGTTTGGTGGCTTTTTGTGGTTTGGTTGCTTTTTGTGGTTCGGTTGCTGCCCAGCTCGTCGCGGAGCCGGCCGCGGAAGAGCCGGTCGTCGTTGTCGGCGACGACCACGTGCGACCTGACGTCGTCGATCCGCATGGTCCGCAGCGGCACGCCGAGCAGCCTCGCCTCCGACCCGGGGTCGAGCAGGCCGATCCGGTCGGCGATGGCCGCGGCGTGCTCGGGGCGGGCGGCGGCGATGGCGGTGAGCCGGCCGTGGCCCGCGGTGAAGCCCGACCCGGGGTCTTCGAGGTCGCCGTCGTGCGGCGCCTCCGGACGGGCGGGGTCGTGCAGTTCGGGCTCGACGCGCAGCAGCGACACGACCCGGCCGGCGGCGACGTGCCCGCGGGTCACCTTCTCCGCGACCTCGGTGAGCGTCCGCAGCGGGCTGACGAGGAACGCCGCGTACGCGTAGAACGCGACCAGCTCACCCGGCGTGATCTTGCCCGCAACGGCGAACCTGGCGCCGAGCCACGTGACCAGCGCGACGAACAGCCCCGGCAGCAGGATCTGGGCGCCTTCGAGGAGCGTCTCGACCTTCGCGACCCGGATGCCGGCGGCGCGCACCTGCTGCGATTCGGTCCTGTACCGCCCCGACACGACGTCCTCACCGCCGATGCCGCGCAGGATCCGCAGCCCCGACACGATGTCGGCGGCGCGGCCGGTGAGCGCGCCGGCGAGCTCCCGCTGCGCGCGGCGACGCTGGTGCAGCGGCTTGAGCAGCAGCCCGACAACGGCCACGAGCAGCGGCACGCCGATGACGACGACGAGCCCGAGCGGCACCGACACGTCGAGCAGCAGCACGGACACGACAACGATCGCGACGACGGCCCCACCACCGCGGGCGGTGACGTCCATCGCGTACCCGACATGGTCGAAGTCCGTGGTGCCGATGCTCACGACCTCGCCGGTGGCGACCTTCTTCGGCAGGGTCGCCCCGAGCCGCGTCGCGTGCCGGGCGGTGACCTGCATGGTCCGGAACCCGGCGGACAGGAAGTTCGTGACGGCGAACCGGTGCCGCATGATGCCGCTGACCGCGGTCACCGTCCCGAGCCCGAGCAGCGCCCCACCCGCCGCGCCCAGCGCACCCCGGTCATGGCTGGTCAACGCGTCGACCCCCGCACCGAGCGCCGCCGGCACGAGCGCCTGACTCACCATCCAGACGATCCCGAGCGCGATCCCCGCGATGATCGTCGGCAGCTGGTGCCGCAGCACCCATAGCAGAAACCGCGCGGCGGACCTGCTGTCAGGCTCCCCCGGCTCGTCGATCGGCAACCGTTTCATGGCCCGCCGACGGTAACCCGGAAGACCGGTCGGACGCCTTACATTTTCCGGCCGCCGGTCCGCCCCCGCGGCCCGTCCTCAGCGGTCGACCTCGGTGAAGTCCCACGCCTGCGGCCGCCGCGACACGAGATGCGACGGCGGGTCCGCGAACTCCTCAGGCGTGCTCCCCCGCCACTTCGCGATCACCACCAGCCGATGGTCCGTCGACGAGTACACCTCACTGCTGATGTGCAACGGATGCACCTCGACCTTGGGCAGCATCGCCTCACACACCCACGACAGCAGCTCGTCGAACGCCTCCGGGTGCGCCCGGACCTCCCACATGCGCACGATCACGGCGCTGGACTCTACTCCCATGCCACTCCCACCGTCCTTCCCGCTCCTGCCCACCATGCCACCCCACCGACCGCCCCCTGCGAGCCGCCTGCTCTGACTGGCCGGCCGCTGCGGCGGACTGGCTGCTCTGGCTGGTCGGCCCACTTCTGCGGACCGGCTGCTCCAGTGGGTCACGCCTCTTCTGCCAGCCGACCGCCCCGGCTGGCCGGACGATTCCTTCCCACCGGCCGCTCAACTGGTCCATCACTTCTGCCGGCCGACCGCTCCGATTGGTCGGGCTGCTCCTGACCAGCTGACCGCTCTGGCTCGCAGCCGCTCCCAGCGGACGCCGACTCCCACCGGTCCACACTTCCACCGCCCGGCCACTCCCACCGTCCACGTCGAGCCGCTCCCACCGATCAGCAGCTCCCGCCGATTCGCCACTCCCGCTGGCCGGCCAACCCCGCTGTTCAAGCTGCTCCCACCGGTCAACGACTCCCACCGATCGGCGACGCAGGCGGCTTCCACCGATCGGTCAGCTCACCGCTCTGCCACTCCCGCTGTCCAAGTCGAGTCGCTCCCACCGGTCTGCCCACCCCCGCCGGTCCGCCACTACCGCTGTTCAACCTGCACCCCGGCGGCCGGCAACTCCCGCCAGTCCAGCACTACCGCTGTTCGAGCTGCACCCGCCGGTCGGCCGCTCCTGCTGTTCGTGCTCCTCCCGCCGAACGGCCGCCCCCATCGAACAGCCACTCCACCAAACGGCTCCTCCCACCGAACAGCCGCCGAACAGCCGCTCCCGGCGAACGGTGGATTCCGCTGTGCAGGTCGAACGGCCGCTCCCGCCAAACGGGCTCCCCGCCGAACAGCCACTCCCGTCGAACAACTCCTCCCGCCAGACGGCCACTCGCCAGACGGCCACTCTCACCAGACGGCCACTCCCGTCGAACGGTGAATTCCGGCGGGCGGTCGCTTCCGCTGTGCAGGTCGGACGGCCGCTCCCGCCAAACGGCTCCCCCGCCGGACGGCCGCCCCGTCGAACGGTGGATTCCGGCGGGCGGTGGATTCCGCCGTGCAGGTCGAACGGCCGCTCCCGCCGAACGACTCCGCCCGCCGAACAGCCGTTCCCGCCAACGGCCGCTCCAACGCAAACGGCTCCGGCCGGCGGGCGGCCGTGCTCGCTGGGCGGTGGATTCCGCTGTGCAGGGGGCTGGTGGTCAGGCGGTGACGAGGGTGATCGGCATCGCGGAGTCGGTGGGCAGGGCGAGCCGGCCCGGGGTGGCGCCGGCGGCGACGAGGTGGGAGCCGAGGGCGGCGACCATGGCGCCGTTGTCGGTGCAGAGGTTGGGGCGCGGGACGCGCAGCGTGATGCCGTGCTTGTCGCAGCGCTCCTGGGCGAGGGCGCGGATGCGGGAATTGGCGGCGACGCCGCCGCCGATGACGAGGGTCCGCACGCCGCCGGCGAGGCAGGCGTCGACGGCCTTGGCGGTGAGCACGTCGCAGACCGCCTCCTGGAAGCTGGCGGCGACGTCGTTGACGGGGACCGGCTCGCCGGTGCGCTGCCGGGCCTCGACCCAGCGGGCGACCGCGGTCTTCAGGCCCGAGAACGAGAAGTCGAACCGGTGCTCGACCAGGTCCCGGGCGGCGGTCAGCCCGCGCGGGAACGGAATGACGATCTGCCCATCGCGGGCGGCGCGGTCGATCGGCGGGCCACCCGGGAACGGCAGCCCGAGCAGCCGCGCGACCTTGTCGAACGCCTCCCCCGCGGCGTCGTCGATGGTGGCGCCGAGCGGCTCGACCCGGCCGGCGAGGTCGTCGACCCGCAGCAGCGACGAGTGGCCGCCGGAGACGAGGAGCGCGATCGCCGGCTCGGGCAGCGGGCCGTGCTCGAGGGTGTCGACGGCGACGTGCGCGGCGAGGTGGTTGACGCCATAGATCGGTTTGCCGGCGGCGAGCGCATACGCCTTGGCCGCGGCGACACCGACGAGCAGCGCACCGGCGAGCCCGGGCCCGGCGGTGACGGCGATCGCGTCGACGTCGCCGAGCGTGATCCCCGCGGTGTCGAGGGCGCGCTGGACGGTCGGGACCATCGCCTCGAAGTGCGCGCGGCTGGCGACCTCGGGGACGACCCCGCCGAACCGCGCGTGCTCCTCCACGCTGGACGCGACCTCGTCGGCGAGCAGCGTGTGCCCGCGGACGATGCCGACGCCCGTCTCGTCGCAGGACGTCTCGATGCCGAGGACGAGGGGCTCAGTCTTCACGTCTCATCACCAACGCATCCGTGTTGCTCGGCTGGTAGTAGCCCTTGCGGACGCCGACACCTTCGAACCCGTAGCCGGCATACAGCTTCTGCGCGGGCAGGTTGTCGACGGCGACCTCGAGCAGCACCTGCTGGATGCCGTGCCGGGCCGCCTCGTCGAGCAGCGCCTCGAGCAGCCGCCGACCGATGCCCTGCCGCTGCGCGTCCTTGCGGACCCCGACATTCTGGATCCACGCCTCGTCGGGCGGGGCGAGGGCCAGCCCGGCATAGCCGACGACCCGCTCACTGTCGAGGGCCACGAGATAGTGGTGACCGTTGGCCAGCTCATTCCAGAACATGCCCGCGGACCAACGCTCCTCGCCGAACAGCTCGTCCTCGATCGGCAGCAGCGACTCGATGTGAAACCAGCGGAGCTCGGCCAGCTGGACGCTCACCGCAGCGCCGGCTTCCGCTCGCCGGGCGCGACGGCGTCGGGCCTGCGCAGGTAGAGCGGGACGAGCGCCTCGCTGGGCGCCTTGGACAGGACCCGGTCGGCGGCCAGCTCGGCGAGCGCCCGCGCGGACGGATACAGCAGCGGCAGCACCGGCAGGCCGAGCACATCGGCATACTTCCCGGCCCCGTCACCCGCCGCCGCGTCGACGACAATGCCTCCACCGGCGGCCACCGCGGCGGGCTTGTCGACGGCCGGGCCGGTGACGCGGGTGCCGTCGTGATAGACGGCCCAATAGATCTCCTTGCGGCGGGCGTCGGTGGCGACGAGGACGCGGCCGGGGAGGGGGTGGCCGATGCCGTCGAGGGAGCAGACGCCATAGACCGGGACGTCGAGGGCGTGGGCGAGGGCGGCGGCGGTGACCATGCCGGCGCGCAGGCCGGTGAACGGGCCGGGGCCGGTGCCGGCGACGACCGCGGCCAGGTCGCCGGGCGCCACCTGACCTTCGGCGAGGACCGCATGGATCTGCGGGGCGAGCAGCTCACCGTGGGCCTTGCCGTCGACGGTGACACGCTCGGCGACGACGGTGACCGCGAGCTCGTCGACGCGGACGAGCGCGGCCGTCACCGCGGGCGTCGAGGAGTCCACCACCATCACCAGCACGCCGCCAACTCTACCGACCGGGTCCGACACTTCCCGCGGTCGTCGTCCGCGTCAGTTAACAGGCCTGCAACGAGCCAGGCCTAGCATCGGCCGACATCGACCCGCGCGCGGCAGGGAGAGCGGTATGACTGAGCCGGTCCTGGTCGTGGACCTGGGGTCCTGGGCACTGTCCGCCGCCGTCGTCACGCGGGACCAGTTGCATCTCGTGCGGGATCCGGCGACCGGCGCCGCCCGCTGGCCCGGCGGGGCGAGCCTCGACCCGGCGAGCAAGCGGCTGGTCGCCGGGGAGCAGCTCAGGAACCAGCACCCCCGGCACTACGTCGACGGGGTGCGGCGGGCCGTCGACGCGAACGCCCCGATCTGGCTCGGCGACCAGCTGGTCAACGGCGCCGAGCTGGTCGCGGCGGCGCTCGACGCGGTCGTCCAGGAGGCGCGGCGGCAGCACGGCGACGTCAGGCGGCTCGCGGTGACGGTGCCGGCGGCGTATCGGACGCACGACCCGCGCAGGGAGATGCTGGTGACGGCCGCGGCGGTCGCCGGGTTCCCGGACGTGGAGCTGGTGCACGACCCGTCGGCGGCGGTCGCCGACCCGTTGGCGCAGCTGGACCTGCCCGACGGCGCGTATGTGCTGGTCTGCGACCTCGGGGCGACCTGGAGCGCCACGCTGACGCAGGTGCAGCGCGGGATGGCGGTGCCGTTGAGCCAGGAGAGCTCCGGCAGCGGGCGCGACCTCGACGTGGTGCTCGCCGCGGACCTGCGCGCCACCCTGGCGGAGTGGGTGGAGCCCGCGTTCGCGGCCGGCGGCGACACCAGCGTGCGGGCCAACTTCCACGCCCTCGACATCGTGCGCAGGCTCAAGCATCGGTTGAGCGAGGCGCCGGAGGCGACGGACCAGGTCGAGCCGGGAGCTCCGCCGTACACCATCCGCCGGAACCTCCTGGAGCAGCTGACCGAGCCGGCGAACCGATGGCTGATCGCCAGCTGCCGGGCGGTGGTCGCGCGCGCCGGGATCGTGCCGGCGGAGCTGGCGGCCGTGGTGCTCGACGGCGGCTGCTCGCACCTGCCGGGGGTGGCGCAGGCGCTGCACGCGGGGCTCGGCCGTCCGGTGACACGGCCGCCGGAGCCGGAGCTGGCGGTGCTGCGCGGCGCGGCCCGGCTGGCCGGCGACAGGGGGACGCGGACGCTGCCGGCGGACCCCGCGCCGTGGCGGGTCGAGCCGCTCGCGTGGACGGTCCCCGGCGGGCGGGGGCGGCTGGTGCGCTGGCTGGCGAAGGAGGGCGAGCCGTATCCGGCGGGCGCGCCGCTCGCGCAGGTCCGCACCGCCGACGACCGGGTCTTCGACCTCACCGCTGGACGCACCGGCGGGGTGCTGCTGGAGCACCGCGTGCCGGTCGGCGGCATGGTGGTGTCGGGCGCGGCCGCGGCGCACGTGCGGATCGTGCCGACCGCCGAACGGTTCCAGCTCGCGAAGCGGCACCACCTGCGGGTCGCGGGCGACTGGCTGCTGATGCCGGACCGCCGGATGCTGGTCGAGTGGTCGCGGACCGGCGAGTACGTGAAGGTCCGCGCGGTCGACAGCGGTGCGCTGGTCACGGAGCTGCGCCCCGGTCGCGGCGCGGGCCGCCCGCAGCACGGGCAGGTGGCGCTCGGCCCCAACCAGCAGCTGTCGCTGGTCACCTGGGACGCCGACGGGCACTTCGCCGTGTGGGACGTCCTGTCGGGGCGCATGACCAGCAGCTTCTCCGACGGGCACCGGCCCGACGCGGTCCTCGTCAACGAGGGCGAGTGGCGGCTCGTCGCGTCCGGTGAGGGTGCGGCGAGCGTCGGCCGGTACCGGCGGGACGTGGCCACCGTGTGGGACCTGGCGACCGGGGCTCGGCTCGACCGGATCGTCGGGGAGGACCTGATGCGGCGGTTCGCCGGCTACACGGGCACGAGCCGCGCGGACGCGTTCGCGACCGAGATGGCGAGCCCCGACGGGCGGCTGCGGGCTGCGGTGCTCGACGGCTCGGTGTGCGTGCGGGACGTCGAGACGGAGGCGGAGGTTTTCCGCGCGGACCTGTCGCCGGCGCGGCAGGTCCGGACCGCGTTCTGCCACCAGGGGCGGCACCTGCTGGCCCGCCGGACCGACGACGAAGGCACATCGATCGACGTCTGGGAAGTCCTGCAGCCCGCCTAGGCTTCAGCGCTGCTTCATGGCGTTTTCTTCGCCGGTACGAGATGTGCCACCCGGGCGGGCCAGCCGGCGCCGTGCGGGACGACGGTGACGGTGCGCGTGTCGTCGTCGTGGCGGGTCAGGCGCAGCTCGAGGTGGTCGTCGGCGAGGTGCTCGACGAACCCCTCTCCCCATTCGACGAGCGTCACCGAGTCCTCGACGGTGGCGTCGAGGTCGAGGGCGTCGAGCTCCCCGATGGGGTCCTTGACGTCGCCGAGGCGGTACGCGTCGACGTGCACCATCGCGGGGCGCCCGGCGACGACGGGACGGTGCACGCGGGCGATCACGAACGTGGGCGACGTCACCGCGCCCTGCACGTCCAGCCCTTTGCCGATCCCCTGCGCGAGCGCCGTCTTGCCGGCGCCGAGCGGTCCGGTGAGCAGCACGATGTCCCCGGCGTGGAGGACCGCGGCGAGCTTCCGCCCGAACTCGTGCGTGTCGGCGGCTGTCGGCAGCTGTACCGCTTGCGTCACCGGTCCTGGACCCTTTTCAGGAACGTCTCGATGGCGTCGTTGACCTCTTCGGCGTGCTCGAGCATCACGACGTGCCCGCCGTCGGCGACGACGACCAGCTCCGCCTCCGGCAGCACCGCGGCGATCTCGCGGGTGTGGGTGAGCGGGGTGAGCACGTCCCGGTCGCCGCAGACGAGCAGCACCGGCACCTTGCGCAGCGGCCCGAGGACCAGCAGCCGGGCGTGGGTGTAGAGGGTCCGCAGGTACCGCGCGATCACGTCCGTCGACGTGGTGGTGTTCATCTTCTCGACGTACGAGACGAGGGCGGGGCTCGGGCGGGCGGTGCCGAAGCCGTACCGGCGGGTCAGCAGCCACGCGAGGTCGGTGGACGCCCGCCGGGCGCGGTCGACGACACCGGAGCTGATCGGTCCGGCGATGCCGACGACCGGCAGCAGCGGCCGCTTGAACTTCGCGACCACCTCCGGCAGGCCGAACGTGACCTGGTCCAGCTTGCCGGCGGACGTGGAGATCAGCACGACGGCGTCGACCCGCGACTCGAACAGCTCCGGGACCTGCTCGGCCAGCGCCATGATGGTCATGCCGCCCATGGAGTGGCCGATCAGGACGACCCGGCCGGTCGGGGCGGCCGCCTGCAGGACCGCGCGGAGCCCCGCGCCGAGGGCGTCGAGGGAGTACTCGCCCTTGCGGAGCTTCCCGGAGCGGCCGTGGCCCGGCTGGTCGTAGAAGATCATGCGGTGCTTGCCCTCCAGCGCCCTGCGCTGGAAGTGGAACGTGCCCATGTCGAGGCAGAACCCGTGCACGAACACCAGCGTGGGCGCGTCGTCCGGCCCGTCCTCCGGCCCGTCCACGATCTCGACGTGCAGCTCGATGCCGTCGTCGGTGGTGACGGTCAGCTCCTCGTCGGAGTCCCAGACGCCGAACTCCTCGTCGGCGTAGACGTCGTCGGCGCTCTTGGACCGGTGCACGAGGTACCGCTCGGTCGCGACCCCGGCGGCGACACCGGCGGCGGCCACACCGAGGATCGCGCCGATGATCCCGACCTTCCGGCGCCGGCTGCTCTTCTCGACCTCGCTACCCGTCATGCGCTCTCTCCCAGGTACACCCGCGGCGTTCTGTTGCTGCCCATCCGCGTGACGATCTCGTAGTTGATCGTGTCGGCGGCCACGGCCCAGTCGTCGGCGGTCGGCTCCCCGCGCGTGCCGGCGCCGAAGAGCACGGCCTCGTCGCCCGCGCGGACGTCGTCGTCGCCGCAGTCCACGACGATCTGGTCCATGCACACCCGTCCGACGACCCGGCGCACCTTCCCGCCGATGTGGACGAGCCCGCGGCTGCTCGCCGAGCGTGGCACCCCGTCGGCGTACCCGACCGGCACCAGCGCCAGGTTGGTGTCCTTGAGAATCTTGTACGTGTGGCCGTACGACACGCCTTCGCCGGCTTGGACGGCCTTCACCAGCGCCACGCGCGCATGGACACTCATCGCGGGCCGCAGGTCAGGCGCGCCACCCGGAATCGGCGAGAGTCCATACGTGGACAAACCCACTCGAACCAGCTCAAAGTGGCTCTCGGGCAGCGTGAGCGCCGCCGCGGAGTTCGCGAAGTGCCGCAGCGGCGGCTCGACCCCCAGCCCGGCCGCCACGTCGAGCGCCTCGTCGAACGCCAGCTGCTGCCGCAGAATCGACGGGTGCCCCGGCTCGTCCGCGCACGCGAAGTGACTCCAGATCGCCGCGATCTCCACGTCCCCGTCGGCCTGCGCCTTCGCCGCCGCCGTGACCAACGCCGGCCAGTCCCCGCGCCCCGCCCCGTTCCGCGACAACCCCGTGTCGATCTTCAGATGCACCGCCGCGACCCGCCGCACCTTCCGCGCCGCGTCCACGATCTCGTCCAGCGCGTCGATCGACGACGCCGACAGGTCCACGTCCGCCGCGACCGCCTCGCCCAGCGGCCGCCCGGGACTGTGCAACCACGAAAGGATCTTCACCCCGCCGCCGGCGCCGTGCTCACGCAGCGCCAGCGCCTCGTCGAGCGTGGCGGTGCCGAGCCAGGTCGCCCCGCCCCGCACAGCGGCCTCCGCGACGCGCAGCATGCCGTGCCCATACGCATCGGCCTTCACGACGCTCATCAGGGCCGTCCCAGGCCGCAGCATCCCCTTGAGGGTCGCCACGTTGTGCCGGATCGCGTCGAGGTCGATCCGGACCTGAGCCTGCCACATGCGCCTAAGCCTAAGCGGTGCCCCCACCACCCGGCTCAACCCCAGTTCCCGGCCAGCGGGCGAACACGCAGCGTGACTGGGATCGGCGTGTCGGGGCGGATTGCCGGAGGGGTCAGGGGTGCAGGGTTGACACCGCCTCGCGGAGGTGGGTGGCGACGTCGGCGGCGGTGACCGGGCCGGTGGTGGCGGCCAGGCGGCCGGCGAGGCCGTGGGTGAAGGCGGCCCCGACCGCCGCCTGTTCGGCGGGCAGGCCGGCGGCGAGCAGGGAGCCGAGCAGGCCGGCGAGGACGTCGCCGGTGCCGCCGGTGGCGAGGGCGGGGGTGCCGGTCGGGTTGACGTACACGCGGCCGTCGGGGGTGGCGACGATCGTGCGGTTGCCTTTGAGCAGGACGACGCAGTCAATGCGCTCGGCGAGGTGCGCGGCGGCGGCCATGCGGTCGTCGCCGGGGGCGCCGCCGGCGAGGCGCTGGAACTCGCCGTCGTGGGGGGTGACGACGGTCGGGGCGTCGCGGTCGCGGAGCCAGTCCGCCATGCGGGCGTCGACGAGCAGGGTGAGGGCGCTGGCGTCGAGGCAGGCGGGGACGGGCGCGCCGAGGACGGTGCGCAGCTCGGCGTAGGCGCGCTCGTCGGTGCCCATACCGCTGCCGCACGTCCAGGCCTGGACCCGGCCGGCGTCGGCGACCCGGTCGCTCGCGATGACCGTCGGGTGCTGGGTCCGGACGAGCGGGGCCGCGCCGCCGGCGTAGCGGACGAGGCCGGCGGGGCCGGCCAGGGCGCCCGCGACGGAGAGGACGGCGGCGCCCGGGTACTCGTCGGAGCCGGTCGCGACGCCGACCACGCCGCGGGAGTACTTGTTGTCGTCGGCGGTGGGGCGGGGCCACCAGGCGGCGACGTCGGCGGCGTCGGGCACGTAGCAGGCGGGGTCGCCGGTGAGGAAGGGCGTCAGGCCGATGTCGACGAGCTCGACGAGTCCGCTGTGGACGGCGCCGGCGCCGACGAGCAGGCCGGGCTTGAGGACGCCGAAGGTGACGGTGATGTCGGCGTGGATGGCCATGCCGGTGACGGCGCCGGTGTCGGCGTCCACGCCGGACGGCACGTCGACGGCGATGACCGGGGTGCCGCGCAGCGCGCCGGCGACGTCGGCGACGCGGCTCGCGACCGGTTCCCGCAGGCCGCCGCGGCCGCCGATGCCCAGGATGCCGTCCACCACGAGATCGAACCCGCCGGCGAAAGAAGACCCGACGACACCGCCTGCGGCCTGCAGGGCGGCGAGCGCCCCGGTGTGGACGCGGGAGGGGTCCAGGACCAGCGCCGAGACGTGCGCGCCGCGGCGGGCGAGGAAGGCGCCGGCGTAGAGCGCGTCGCCGCCGTTGTTGCCCGGGCCGACGAGGAGCAGGACGCGGCTGCCGTACACCTTGGGCAGGGTCTGCGCGCAGCGCCTGGCGAGGCCGGCGGCGGCGCGCTGCATGAGCGCACCGCCGGGCAGGGTCTTCATGAGGGCCTCTTCGGCCGCACGGACTTGCGCCACCCGCCAGGCGGCTCTCATGACACGATCACAGCGCCAAGCCTGTCACATACGCCTATTCGACGGTAACCGACTTGGCCAGGTTGCGCGGCTGGTCGACGTCGTGTCCGCGGGCCGACGCGATCTCGCAGGCGAGGACCTGCAGCGGCACGGTCGTGACCAGCGGCGCCAGGAGCGTCGGGGTGACCGGCACGTGGAAGAGGTGGTCGGCGTAGGGTTCGACCGCCGTGTCGCCGTCTTCGGCGATCACGATCGTGCGAGCGCCCCGCGCCCGTACCTCCTGGATGTTGGAGACGACCTTGTCGTGCAGGACGCCGCGGCCCCGGGGCGACGGCACCACACACACGACGGGGGTGCCTTCGTCGATGAGAGCGATCGGGCCGTGCTTCAGCTCGCCGGCGGCGAACCCTTCGGCGTGCATGTAGGCGAGCTCCTTGAGCTTGAGCGCGCCTTCGAGGGCGACCGGGTAGCTGACGTGCCGGCCGATGAACAGGACGCTCTTGGCGTCGGCGAGCTCCCGGGCGAGCTTGCGGATCGGCTCCATCATCGCCAGGACCTGCTCGACCTTCTGCGGCATCTCCTGCAGCTGCGCGACGACGGCGCCGACCTCGTCGGCGTACTTGATGCCGCGGACCTGCGCGAGGTGCAGGCCGACCAGGTAGCAGGCGACGAGCTGGGTCAGGAACGCCTTGGTCGAGGCGACCGCGATCTCGGGGCCGGCGTGGGTGTACAGGACGGCGTCGGACTCGCGCGGGATGGTGGAGCCGTTGGTGTTGCAGATGGCCAGGACGCGGGCCTTCTGTTCCTTCGCGTGCCGCAGGGCCATGAGGGTGTCCATGGTCTCGCCGGACTGGGAGATGGCCACGACGAGCGTGGAGCGGTCCAGGACGGGATCGCGGTAGCGGAACTCGCTGGCGAGCTCGACCTCGCAGGGGATGCGGGTCCAGTGTTCGATCGCGTACTTGGCGACCATGCCGGCGTGGTACGCGGTGCCGCACGCGACGATGAAGACCTTGTCGACGTCGCGGAGGTCCTGGTCGGTGAGGCGCACCTCGTCGAGCAGCAGGTCGCCCTGCTCGTTGAGCCGCCCGAGGAGGGTCTCGGCGACGGCGTGCGGCTGCTCGGCGATCTCCTTGAGCATGAAGTAGTCGTAGCCGCTCTTCTCGGCGGCGGAGATGTCCCAGTTGATGTGGAAGTCCTTGCCCTCGGCGGGGTTGCCGAGGAAGTCGGTGATCACGATGGCGTCGCCGGTGATCAGCACGACCTGGTCCTGGCCGAGCTCGACGGCCTCGCGGGTGTGTTCGATGAACGCGGCGACGTCGCTGGCGAGGTAGTTCTCGCCCTCGCCGCGGCCGACGACGAGCGGCGAGTTGCGGCGCGCGCCGACGACGGCGCCCGGGGCCTGGGCGTCGACGGCGAGCAGCGTGAACGCGCCTTCGAGGCGGCGGCAGACGGCCCGCATCGCGTCGGCCAGCCGCTCGGCGGGGTCTTCCACCGAGCTGCGGGAGACCTCGAAGCTCAGCAGGTGCGCCGCGCACTCGGTGTCGGTGTCGCTGGCGAACTCGATGCCCTGCTGCTCCAGCTCGGTGCGCAGCTTCGCGAAGTTCTCGATGATGCCGTTGTGGATGACGGCGACCCGGCCGTCGACGGAGCGGTGCGGGTGTGCGTTGCGGTCGGTGGGGCCGCCGTGGGTGGCCCAGCGGGTGTGGCCGATGCCGGTGGTGCCGGTGTCGAGGCCGTCCTCGCTCTGCAGGGCCTTCTCGAGGTTGGCGAGCTTGCCGGCGCGCTTGGCGGTGCGCAGGACGTCGTCGACGATGGCGACCCCGGCGGAGTCGTACCCGCGGTACTCCAGCCGGCGCAGGCCGTCGAGAACGATGGTCAGGGCCGGACGCGAACCGGCGTACCCCACGATTCCGCACATGTCCCGTACCGTAGCAGACATTCGAGCATGCCCGATGCTCGAAACTGTCGTGATTGCGCACGACGCCTGCGCACAGTGGGACGAAAGCGACGCGTGCCACCCCCGGGCCGGGGGGTAGCACGCGTGACAGGCGAGGTCAGGCCAGCGAGGAGCGGATCTGGGCGCCGCCGTCGATGACGAGCGTCTGGCCCGTCATCCAGCGCGACGCCGGCCCGCCCAGGAAGGTGATGACGTCGGCGATGTCGTCGGGTTCGCCGATGCGCCCCAGCGGGAGGTGCTCGCTGAGGTACTGCTCGTTGTTCTCCCACAGCCCGCGGGCGAGCTTGGTGCGCACGATGCCGGGCGCGACGCCGTTGACCCGGACCGCCGGGGCGAGCTCGGCGGCGAGCTGGCGGGTGAGGTGGATGACCGCGGCCTTCGTCGCGTTGTAGTAGCCGATGCCGGGCTCGGTGAGCAGCCCGCCGACGGAGGCGACGTTGACGATCGCGCCGCCCCGGGACGACATCGACGCCTTCCAGGCCAGCTGGCTCCACAGCACGGGGCCGAACTGGTTGAGCCGCGCGGTCTTCTCCGCGCGGACCGGGTCGATGTCCATGAGCGGGCCGAAGTACGGGTTGGTGCCGGCGTTGTTGACCAGGACGTCGATCGCGCCGAACCGGGCCATGGCGGCGTCGACGGCGGCGCCGGCCTGGTCGGGCTCCGCGGCGTGCGCGGCGTGGGCGAGCACCCCCGCGGACGGATGGGCGGCGCGGATCTCCTCCGCGACGGCGTCGAGCGCCTCCTGGTCCCGGGAGGTGAGCACGACGTTGCAGCCCTGCGCGGCGAAGGCGACGGCGGTCGCCTTGCCGATGCCGCGGGATGCGCCGGTGACGAGAACGGTGCGGGCGTCAGTCATGCGCCGCACGTTACTCCCGGGTAGACCCCTTCATGTCGGCCATGGCGGCGTCGGTACGAGACGACCGCCGCCACCGCGCGTGACCCGGAAAGCGAGCTGAGCCGGGGGCTAGACGGGAGAGACGGGAGAGACAGTGCGGACGATGGCGGCGATGCGCTCGGCGGCCTCGCGGGCGATCGCCAGGGTGGACGCCTCGACCATGACCCGGACGAGCTGCTCGGTGCCCGACGGGCGGAGCAGGACCCGGCCGGCGCCGCCGAGCTCCGCCTCGACCTGCTTCGCGGCGTCGAGGACCTGGGCGGCCTTGGCGGCCGCGGCGCGGTCGCCGACGGGCACGTTGATCAGGACCTGCGGCAGCCGCTGGACGACGGAGGCGAGGTCGGCGAGGGTCCGGCCGGTGCCGGTCATGCGGCCCATGAGGTGCAGGGCGGTGAGCACGCCGTCGCCGGTGGTCGCGAAGGCGGGCATGACGATGTGCCCGCTCTGCTCGCCCCCGAGGGCGAGGCCCTTCGCGCGGAGCTCGTCGAGGACGTACCGGTCGCCGACGCGGGTCTCGAGAAGCCGGATGCCGGCGTCGGCCATGGCGATCTTCAGGCCGAGGTTGCTCATGACGGTGGCGACGAGCGTGTCGTCCTTGAGGTGGCCGCCGTCGCGCATGGCGAGGGCGAGGACGGCCATGATCTGGTCGCCGTCGACCTCGTCACCGTCGGCGGTGACGGCGAGGCAGCGGTCGGCGTCGCCGTCGTGGGCGATGCCGAGGTCGGCGCCGTGCTCGACGACGGCGGCGCGGAGCTGCTCGAGGTGGTTGGAGCCGCAGTTCTCGTTGATGTTGAGCCCGTCGGGGTCCGCGTTGATCGCGACGACGGACGCGCCGGCCCGCCGGTACGCCTCGGGGGCGGCGGAGGAGGCGGCGCCGTTGGCGCAGTCGACGACGACCTTGAGCTCGACGAGCGGGCCGGGCAGCGACGTCAGCAGGTGCCGGACGTAGCGGTCCTCGCCGTCGTCGAGGTCGGTGACGCGGCCGACACCGGCGCCGGTGGGGCGCACCTTGGTGCCTTCGGTCATGAGCCGCTCGATCTCGTCCTCGACCTCGTCGGGGAGCTTGTGACCGCCGGCGGCGAAGAGCTTGACGCCGTTGTCGGGCATCGGGTTGTGCGACGCGGACAGCATCACGCCGATGTCGGCGGACAGCACGCCGGTGAGGTAGGCGACGGCCGGGGTGGGCAGGACGCCGACGCGGATCACGTTGGCGCCGGCGCTGGTGAGGCCGGCGACGACGGCCGCCTCCAGCATCTCCCCGCTGGCCCGCGGGTCGCGGCCCACGACCGCCAGGGGCGCGTGGGAGTGGTCGCGCTCGAACAGCGCCTGGGTCGCGGCGATGGCGACGGCCATTGCCAGCTCGGGAGTCAGGTCGGCGTTGGCGCGTCCGCGGACGCCGTCGGTGCCGAAGAGTCGCCCCACTGCGATACCTCCGTTGAGCTTTTAGGCCGCGAACCGTCGATCCGAAAGGGCCGCGAACGCAAACCGGCCGGGTACACCTCCAGGGTGCACCCGGCCGCGAAGCTTGGTTAGCGCTTCGAGTACTGCGGAGCCTTACGGGCCTTCTTCAGACCGTACTTCTTGCGCTCGGTGGCGCGGGCGTCACGGGTGAGGAAGCCGGCCTTCTTCAGCGCCGGGCGGTCGTCGGGGTCGTTCTCGACGAGCGCACGGGCGATCGCGAGGCGCAGGCCGCCGGCCTGGCCGGTGGTGCCGCCGCCACGCAGGTTGGCGAACACGTCGAACTGCTCGAGCTTCTCGACGATCACCAGCGGCTCCTTGACGGACTGCTGGTGGACCTTGCTGGGGAAGTAGTTCTCCAGCTCGCGGCCGTTGAGGAGGAACTTGCCGGTGCCGGGAACCAGGCGGACCCGGACGATGGCCTCCTTGCGGCGGCCAACGGTCTGGATCGGCTGGCCGGCGCGGCGGGAACGGGTCGGGACCTTGGCCGTCGCCTCAACGGCCGGGGTCTCGACGGTGGCGACAGCAGCAGCGGCCGGCTCAGCGGCCTCGGTGTCGATGGTCTCGACGGTCTCGTCGGTCACGCTCAGTCCTTCGTCCGCGCTCACTGCGCGATCTGCTTGATCTCGAACGGCTGGGGCAGCTGCGCGGCGTGCGGGTGCTCGGCGCCCGCGTAGACCTTCAGCTTCCGGATCTGCCGGGCGCCGAGGCGGTTGTGCGGGAGCATGCCCTTGACGGCCAGCTCGATCGCCCGCTCCGGGTTCTTGGTCAGCAGCTCCTCGTAGCCCACCTTCTTGAGCCCACCCGGGAAACCCGAGTGGCGGTAGGCGACCTTGGTCTGCCGCTTGTTGCCGGTCAGCGCCACCTTGCCGGCGTTGATCACGATGACGAAGTCGCCGGTGTCAACGTGCGGGGCGAACGTCGGCTTGTGCTTACCGCGCAGCAGCGTGGCGGCGTGCGTGGCCAGGCGGCCGAGCACTACGTCCGACGCGTCGATCACGTGCCACACGCGCTCGATTTCACCCGGCTTCGGGCTGTACGTACCCACAGGTCTACCTTGTCTTCCACGTCGTCGGTTCTGGGGTGCGCTCTCATGGCGGCGCTAAAGGGGCGCACGACCACCTAGCGTACCCGAACAGTGGGGACGCCTTGTCATCGCACAACAGCGGTCCACGATACCGGGCCGCTGTTGTGCGAGTCAAAACGGCCTCAGACCCCCTCGAGCCTGCCGGGTGACCTGCGGAGGTAGACGAACCAGGTGACGGCGAAGCAGACGGCGTAGAAGGCGAGGAAGGCGATGTACGCACCGTCACCGGTCTTGTACGCGAGGAACGACTGCCGGAACGCGAGGTTGACCAGCACGCCCCCGGCCGCGCCGATCGCGCCGGCGACGCCGATGAGCGCGGTGGCGAGCCGCCGGGACTGGTTCTCGTCCGTGGGGTACTTGGCGCGGAAGATCGCCGGGATCATCTTGTAGGTCGACCCGTTGCCGATGCCGCTGAAGACGAACAGCGCGATGAACCCGGTCAGGAACAGCGGCAGGGAGTGCTGCCGCGACGCGGTGAGCACCAGGGTGGCGCCGAGGGCCATGCCGACGAAGTTCCAGAAGGTGATCCTGGCGCCGCCGAAGCGGTCGGCGAGGAGGCCGCCGACGGGGCGGATGAGCGAGCCGAGCAGCGGGCCGAGGAATGTGAGGTAGGCCGCCTTCACCGGGGTGTCGAAGTCGGACTTGAACTGCACGAGGAGCACCTGGCCGAACGCGAAGCCGAAGCCGATGAACGAGCCGAACGTGCCGATGTACAGCAGTGACATGATCCACGCGTGGCGGTCCTTGATCACGTCACGCATGGCCCGCCGGTCGTTCGCGGCGTGCGCGAGGTTGTCCATGTACAGCGCCGCGAGGGTCGCCGCGATCACGATGAGCGGCAGGTAGATCAGGATGATGAGGCGCGGGTGACCGGCGCCGGCGGTCGCGAGGACGAGCAGGCCAACGAGCTGGACGGCGGGGACGCCGATGTTGCCGCCGCCGGCGTTGATGCCGAGCGCCCAGCCCTTCAGCCGCTGCGGGTAGAAGGCGTTGATGTTGGCCATCGAGGAGGCGAAGTTGCCGCCGCCGACGCCGGCGACGGACGCCACGATCAGCAGGGTGGTGAAGGAGACGCCAGGCTCCAGGATGATGCCGGCCAGGATGCTCGGCACCAGCAGCATGAGGGCGCTGAAGATGGTCCAGTTGCGGCCGCCGAAGGTGGCGACGGCGAACGTGTAGGGCAGCCGCAGCACCGCGCCGACGAGCGTCGGGGCGCTGGTGAGCAGGAATTTCTGGGCCGGGTCGAAGCCGTACTTCGGGCCGAGGAAGAGCACGAAGACCGACCACAGGCTCCAGATGGAGAAGCCGATGTGCTCCGACAGGATGGAGACGATGAGGTTGCGCCGCGCGATCTTCGCGCCGCCGTCCTCCCAGAAGGTGCGGTCTTCTGGCCGCCAGTCGCTGATCCAGCGGCCGCCGCGGCGGGGGGCCGGGGGCTGTGCGCCAGGCTCGGTGGTTTCCACGGCGAGAGTCATGACGCGGAAGTTAAGGACGCCACGTTTCGGTCGCGCGCACCGCTTCTTGTCCTGACCGAAACGTTTCCCCCACGTCGGCGGCCGCCCGGTTGTGAGAACCGGACGGCCGCCCGCGGAGCAGAGATCGGCTGCTAGGCCTTGGTGAAGATCCAGGTGCCGGTGTCCGGGCCGCCCTGCGGCGGGCCGAGCTTCAGGGTGGTGCCGCCCGAGCAGTCGTAGCTGCTCTTCTTCAGGACGGGCTGGGCGTCGACGGCGCCGCCGGTGTCCGCGGTGCCGGTGCCGGCGAAGTCGGCGATGGAGGTCTTGTCGGCCACCCGGACCGCGGCGGGGCTGGTCAGGTCGACGGTGACAGTGAGGGTGCTGAAGTCGACGGTGCCGACGGGCTCCCACGTGCCGGTCGCCGCCGACGGGGTCTTGACGGTGCCGTTGACCTTGCCGCCGTAGCCGAAGCTGCCCTTGACGTCGCCGCCGGAGACGGTGAACGCGAAGGTGACCGGCTTCATGGCGCCGAAGTCGACCTGGGCCTTGCCGGCGCTGTCGACGGTCAGCGTGGTGCCGCCGCCGCCGGTGAAGGTCCCGGTGACGGGTCCGCTGAGCTTGCCGTCGAGCCCGGTCGCCTTCCAGGTGCCGACGAGGCACGGCGCCGCGACGCCGGTCCCGGACGTGCCGCCGGGGGTGCCGGACGTGGCGCCGGCCGAGCCGCCCGGAGCCCCCGCCGAGGCACCGGCCGAGGTCTTGCCGCTGGCACCGGCGCCGGGGGTGCCGGCTTCGCCGCTGCAGCCGGCGAGCCCGACGCCCAGCGCCGTCATGGCCACGATGGTGACCTTGGCGGTCGAGCGCATCTGGTTCCTCCTCATATTGGGGTCCGTTACTGTCTACCCCCGCGAGCAGATCGTCGAACCGTACCGTGGGACGATCTGGCACAACCTTCACCAGGCTGTGGCTGCGCCGTAACGTCCTGCTCAACGCTCTAGTGAGGCGCTCTTAGCAGGCGCGAAACATTTGGGACCCTGGAGCGAAACCGCCCGGCGTCAGCCTTTTGGCCATGAAGGTCGTCGTTGTCGGTCACGGCATGGTCGGGAACAGGTTCCTGGAGGCGCTCCGCGCCCGGGACACCGGGAACGCCTGGGAGATCACGGTTCTCGCCGAGGAGAGCCGTTCCGCGTACGACCGGGTGCGGCTGTCGGCGTTCTTCGACGGCGTGTCCGCCGAGGAGCTCACCTACGACGTGCCGGACGGCGTCGACCTGCACCTCGGCGAGCCGGCCCTGGCGATCGACCGGGCCGCCCGCAAGGTCACCACCGCGCGGGCCATGTACGAGTACGACGCGCTGGTCCTGGCGACGGGCTCGTCGGCGTTCGTGCCGCCGATCACCGGCGTCGACCAGCCGGGCGTCTTCGTCTACCGCACCCTCGACGACCTGGAGGCGATCCGGGCGCACGCCCAGGGTCGCGAGGTCGGCGCGGTCATCGGCGGTGGCCTGCTCGGCCTGGAGGCGGCGAACGCGCTGCGCCTGCTGGGCCTGCGCACGCACGTGATCGAGTTCGCGCCGCGGCTGATGCCGGTGCAGGTCGACGAGGCCGGCGGCGCGGTCCTGCGCAAGTACGTGGAGGACCTCGGCGTCCGGGTGCACCTGGGCGCGGCGACCACCGCGATCCGCCAGACCCAGACGGTCAACGCGACGCTCGCGCTGACCCTGTCCGACGGGGCGCACATCCCGGCCGACATCGTCGTGGTGGCGGCCGGCATCCGGCCGCGCGACGAGCTGGCCCGCACGATGGGCCTCCCGACGGGGGCGCGCGGCGGGATCGTCGTCGACGAGGCCTGCCGCACCGAGGACCCGGCGGTGTACGCGATCGGCGAGTGCGCCGAGATCGACGGCCGCTGTTACGGCCTCGTCGCCCCCGGCTACGCGATGGCGGAGGTCGTCGCGGACCGGCTCCTCGGCGGCGAGGCGTCGTTCCCGGGCGCGGACACGTCGACGAAGCTGAAGCTGCTCGGCGTCGACGTCGCCAGCTTCGGCGACGCGCTGCGCACCGACCTGCTCGACGTCGTCTACCTCGACCCGGCGAGCGGCACGTACGCGAAGCTGATCCTGTCCGACGACGCGCAGACACTGCTCGGCGGCATCCTCGTCGGCGACGCCGGCTCGTACCCGGCGCTGCGGGCCAGCGTCGGCGGCCCGCTGCCCGCGTCGCCCCTCGCGCTGCTCGCCGGTGACGCGCCCCGCGCGGCGCTGTCCGAGGACGCGCAGATCTGCTCCTGCAACGCCGTCACCAAGGGCCAGATCACCACGGCGATCCACGAGCAGGGCTGCACCGACGTGGCGGAGTTGAAGGCGTGCACCCGCGCCGGCACCAGCTGCGGCTCGTGCGTGCCGCTGCTGAAGCAGCTGCTCGCCGAGGGCGGCGTCGCGCCCAGCAAGGCGCTGTGCGAGCACTTCACCCAGTCGCGGGCGGAGCTCTTCGACATCATCCGGGTCCGCGGCATCCGCACGTTCTCGCAGCTCGTCGCCGAGCACGGCACGGGGCGCGGCTGCGACATCTGCAAGCCGACGGTCGCCTCGATCCTCGCGTCGCTGCACAACGACTACGTCCTGGACGGCGAGCAGGCGGCGCTGCAGGACACCAACGACCACTTCCTGGCCAACATCCAGCGCAACGGCACCTACTCGGTGATCCCGCGGATCCCCGGCGGGGAGATCACCCCCGACAAGCTGATCGTCATCGGCGAGGTCGCCCGCGACTTCAACCTGTACACGAAGATCACCGGCGGGCAGCGCATCGACCTGCTCGGCGCCCGCGTCGAGCAGCTGCCGGCGATCTGGCACCGGCTCGTCGCCGCCGGCTTCGAGTCCGGGCACGCCTACGGCAAGGCGCTGCGGACCGTGAAGTCGTGCGTCGGGTCGACCTGGTGCCGGTACGGCGTGCAGGACTCCGTCGGGCTCGCCGTCGAGCTGGAGCTGCGGTACCGCGGGCTGCGCGCGCCGCACAAGCTGAAGTCGGCCGTGTCGGGCTGCGCGCGGGAGTGCGCGGAGGCGAAGGGCAAGGACTTCGGCATCATCGCCACCGACAACGGCTGGAACCTGTACGTCGGCGGCAACGGCGGCTTCCGGCCCCGCCACGCCGACCTGATCGCGGGCGACCTCACCACCGAGGAGCTGATCCGGCTCGTCGACCGGTTCCTGATGTTCTACATCCGCACCGCCGACCGGCTGCAGCGCACGTCGGCGTGGATCGAGGCGATGGACGGCGGCCTGGACTACCTGAAGGCCGTCATCGTCGAGGACTCCCTCGGCATCGCCGGCGAGCTCGAATCGATGATGGCGCACCACGTCGGGTCCTACGTCGACGAGTGGCGGGCGACGATCGGCGACCCTGAGCGGCTCGCCCGGTTCGTGTCGTTCGTCAACGCGCCGGACACCCCCGACCCGACGATCACGTTCGCTTCCGAACGCGGCCAGCCCGTCCCTGTCGTCCTTGGAGTGCGCTCATGAAGTGGACCGTCGTGTGCCCCTTCCCCCGCCTGGAGCCGGAGCGTGGCGTCGCCGCGCTGGTCGACGGGGCGCAGGTGGCGCTGTTCCGCACGTACGACGGTGACGTGCACGCGATCGGCAACCTCGACCCGATCAGCGGCGCCGCGGTGCTGTCCCGCGGGATCGTCGGCAGCCGTGGCGACGTGCCGACGGTCGCGTCGCCGATGCACAAGCAGGCGTTCGACCTGCGCAGCGGCGAGTGCCTCGACCAGCCGGGGGTACGGGTGCCCGTCTACCCGGTGCGCGTCCGCGACGGCCTCGTCGAAGTGGCCGCGGTCGAGCTGGCGGCGGCCGAGGCCGTTACGTGAGCGGGCCGGAGCGCAGCGGAGGACCGCGAACCATGGGCGCAGTGTCGGCTCAGGCCGGCGCCGGAGCGCCAGCGGAGGTGACGGAATGAGCGCGGCCAGCGTTTTGGAGGCCAAGCCGATGTCGGGTGAGGACCTGCCCCTCGCCGGGTTCACGGTCGCGGTGACCGCCGACCGGCGGCGCGACGAGCTCAGCGCCCTGCTGGAGCGCCGCGGCGCCCGGGTCGTGCTCGCGCCAGCGCTGCGGATCGTGCCGGTCGCCGACGACACCGAGCTGAAGGCCGCGACCGTGTCCTGCGTCGACGTCGCGCCGGAGATCGTGATCGCGACGACCGGCATCGGGCTGCGCGGCTGGTTAGAGGCCGCCGAGGGCTGGGGGCTCGCCGAGTCGCTGCGGGCCCGGCTCAACGACGCGTTCCTCATCGCCCGCGGCCCGAAGGCGAAGGGTGCCGTCCGCGCCGCCGGCATGCTCGAGGCCTGGTCCCCGGAGACGGAGAGCTGCGACGAGGTCCTCGACTTCCTCCTCGGCGGCGGGTTCCCGGGCGGGATCGCGGGCCGGCGGATCGCGCTGCAGCTGCACGGTGAGCCGCACCCCGAGTTCACGACCGCGTTGCGCGACGCCGGGGCGATCGTGGTGGAGATCCCGGTGTACCGGTGGGCCCCGCCCGTCGACCCCGCGCCGCTGCGGCGGCTCGTCGACCTGATCTGCTCGCGGCTGGTCGACTCGGTCACGTTCACGTCCGCGCCCGCCGTCAGCTCGCTGCTGCGGGTGGCCGGCCCCGACGCCCCCGACGTCCTGGAGGCGCTGCGGACCGACGTCCTGGCCGCGTGCGTGGGCCCGGTCACCGCCGCGCCGCTGCAACGCCTCGGCGTGCCCGTGGCGGCGCCGCAGCGGGCCCGCCTGGGCGCGCTCGTGCGCATCCTCGTCGACGAGCTGCCCAAGCGCGCCCCGACGCTGCACGTCGCGGGTGCCGCGGTCACGCTGCGCGGGCACGCCGCGATCATCGACGGCACGCTGAAGCCGCTCGCCCCCGGCCCCATGGCGGTGCTGCGGGCGCTCGCCGCGTCGCCCGGGCGGGTCCTGTCCCGGGCAGCGCTGCTGCGTGAGCTGCCCCGCGGCGCCGACGAGCACGCCGTCGAGATGGCCGTCGCCCGCCTGCGTGCCGCCCTCGGCGGCCCCGCGTTCGTGCAGACGGTCGTCAAGCGCGGCTACCGCCTCCGCATCGACTGAGGCAGGCGGCCGGCGACGGCACCGCTACTGCAGGTAGTGCTCGACCTCGTCGACCGCGTGCGGCTCGACCTCGTCGGGGGCGACACCCTGCAGCTTCGCCGCCCGGCGGCGGCGCAGCAGGTCCCACAGCTGGTCGAGCTGCTCCTCGATGGCGCGGAGCCGCTCGTGCTCCTCGTCCTCGGAGATCTTGCCCGCCTGCAGCTGGGTCCTCAGCTTGTGCTCGTCGTCCACAAGCGCCGAGATCTGGTGGATCAACGTCTTCTCGTCCATCCCGTCATCATGCCCGGTCGCGCCGGCGTCAGCGGAGGGTGAGTGACGACCACCCGAACTGGTCGATGGGTCCGGTGCCGGCGCCGATCCGCCAGTCCGCGGCGTCGCTGATCGCCCTGCCGACGAACCCCTTCGACCAGGTGACCGCCTCGACCGGGTCGTCACCCATGGCGAGCCGCGCCGCGACCGCCGTCGCGAACGTCGCGCCGGAGCCGTCGGTGTTGCGGCTGGCGACCCGCGGGCTGTGCAGCAGCCGCGCCGCGCCGTCGGCCCACATCATGTCGACCGCGTCGTCGCCGGTGACGAAGTCACCCCCGGTGATCACCACGTACCGCGGACCCCCCGACGACAGCTGCGCCGCCGCCTTCGCCATGTCGGCGGGCGTCACGACCTCCCAGCCGACCAGCAGCGACGCCTCCTCCCGGTTGGGGGTGGCGACCAGCGCGTGCGGCAGGAGCCGCTCCACCGCCGCGGCGAGACCCCTCCTGGACCCGCCGCCGGCCGCCTCCAGGACCGGGTCGACGACGAGGTTCGGCAGCGCGCCCGACCGGGCCCTCGCGGCGACCGCGACCGCCGTCTCCGGGTTGGGGAACATGCCGGTCTTGACCGCCGCGACCGGCAGGTCCTCCAGGACGCTGCCGAGCTGCCCCGACACCACGGTCGTCGGCTGGGGGAACACATCGGTGGTGCCGCGCGTGTTCCGCGACACCACCGCCGTCACGACCGACGCCCCGTGCATCCGCATCGCGGCGAGGGTGCGCAGGTCAGCCTGTATTCCGGAACCACCGGACGAGTCGGACGCGCCGACGGTGAGCACAACAGAGGGATTCACCGGGCTATGTGAGCACGCGGTGACGCAGCGCCACGGACAACGCGTCCGTCAGGACGTCAGCCGCGCCCCTCCCACACCGGCTCCGGCACCTCTACGACCTCACCGTCGGCCCGGAACAGCACGAACCGGTCGAACGACCGGCTGAACCAGCGGTCGTGCGTCACGGCGATCACCGTCCCGTCGAAGGTGCGCAGCCCCTCCTCCAGGGCCTCGGCGCTGGCCAGGTCCAGGTTGTCCGTCGGCTCGTCGAGCAGCAGCAGCGTCGCCCCGGACAGCTCCAGCAGCAGCACCAGGAACCTGGCCTGCTGGCCGCCGGACAGGGTGCCGAAGCGCTGGTCGGCCTGCGCCGCCAGCTCGTACCGTGACAGCGCCGGCATCGCCTGCGGCCGCGGCAGCCCGGTCCGCCAGTCGTCGCCCCGCCAGAGGATCTCCACGAGCGTCTTGTCGAGCAGCTCCGGACGGTCGTGCGTCTGCGAGAAGTGGCCCGGGCGCACCCGCGCGCCGAGCCGCACCTGCCCGCCGTGCGCGACCGGCGCGATCTGCACGCCGATCGGGGTCTGCGTCGGGTCCGGGTCGGTGCCGCCGCGGGCGAGCAGCCGCAGGAAGTGCGACTTGCCGGTGCCGTTGCCGCCGAGGACCGCGACCCGGTCGCCGTACCAGATCTCCAGGTCGAACGGGTACGTCAGGCCGTCCAGCTCGAGCTGCTCGCACATGACGGCGCGTTTGCCGGTGCGCCCGCCCGACAGCCGCATGCGGATGTCCTGGTCCTTCGGCGGGGTCGGCGGCGGGCCCGCCTCCTCGAACTTCTTCAGCCGCGTCTGCGCCGCCTGATACCGCGAGGCGAGCCCGTCGTTGTAGGCGGCCTTCGTCTTGTACATGAGGACCAGGTCCTTGAGCTTCTGGTGCTCCTCGTCCCAGCGGCGGCGCAGCTCGTCGAGGCGCTCGTGCCGGGCGACCCGCGCCTCGTGCCACGAGGCGAACCCACCCGGATGCACCCACGCCGAGCCGCCCTCGACCGCGACGACCCGGTCCGCGGACCTGGCGAGCAGCTCACGGTCGTGCGACACGTACAGGACGGACTTCGCCGACTCGCGCAGCCGATCCTCCAGCCAGCGCTTCCCCGGCACGTCCAGGAAGTTGTCGGGCTCGTCGAGCAGCAGCACCTCGTCGTCGCCGCGCAGCAGCAGCTCCAGGGCGAACCGCTTCTGCTGCCCGCCGGACAGGGTCCGCACCGGCCGGTCCCGGGTCTCGTCCCACGGCTTGTTCAACGCGGCGACACTCACCGTGTCGAAGAGGACCTCGGCGTCGTACCCGCCGGCCTCACCCCACGCGGCGAGCGCGTTCGCGTACCGCAGCTGCGCCTTCTCGGTGCCCTCGGCGTGCATGGCGACCTCGGCGGCGTGCAGCCGCTCCCCCGCCTTCCTGAGGCCGTCCGGGGCGAGCTGCAGCGCCAGGTCGTACAGGGTGCGGTCGTCGCCGATCATGCCGATGAACTGGCGCATCACGCCGAGCCCGCCGGAGCGCGCGATCGCGCCGGTCCGCACCGGCAGGTCACCGGCCACCATCTTCAGCAGCGTCGTCTTGCCCGCGCCGTTCGGCCCGACGAGCGCGACCTTGGCGCCCTCACCGACCCTGAACGACACCTCGGCGAACAGCTCACGACCGTCCGCGAGCGTGTGCCCGACCCCTGCCACGTCCACGTATCCCACGAGTCAGGAATTCTGCGCCGCGTCCGCCGGTCCGTCGCCCGCTTTTCTGACTTCGAAGATCCGGAAGCCCTTGTGGTTGGCGTGCCGGGCGGCGCTGAACCCCTGCTCCTCCAGCCACCGCTGGAGCGAGTCGGCGCCGAGGTTCTTGGCCACGACCAGCCACGCGACGCCGTCCGGGGCCAGCCGGGGCAGCCAGCGCAGCAGCAGCGCGTGCAGCTCCGGCTTGCCGATCCGGATCGGCGGGTTGGACCAGATCTGCGTGAACCCGACACTGTCCGGCACGTCGCCGGGCAGCGCGGTGACCACGTTCGGGCCCGTGTTCTCCCGCGCGAGTTCCAGGGCCCGCTGGTTGACGTCGACGGCGTAGATCGTCGCCCGCGGCGCGTTGCGGGACAGGACCGCGGCGATCGGGCCGTACCCGCAGCCGAGGTCCAGCAGCGGCCCGGTCTCCGCCGCGTCCGGCAGCGGGGCGCGCTGCAGCAGCACGGCGGTGCCCGGGTCCAGGCGGTTCGCGGAGAACACCCCGGCCGACGCCACCAGGCGAAACTCCTGGTCGTCGATGGTGAACTCGACGGCGTGCCGGGTTTCGGCGGCCGCCGGCTCCGCGGTGAAGTAGTGCTCGCCGGACACGATGCCCCTCCTTCGACCGGTGACGCAACGCATTGTCCCCAAGGAGGTGAACGCCCCTGCTCGCGGCCCACTCGTTCGGATAGTGCGAAACATCGCCGACACGCCACCTCCCAGGAGTCTCGGCTACCCTGTGCGACATGACTTCTGGGAACGAGCAGCGCCGGAAGCGGCGCTCCGACTCGTTCCGCCGGGACGAGGCGGACGAGGCCGACAACTGGTTGGCCGGTCTCCGCGGCAGCGGACCCGACCCGTTCACGGCGCCGCCACCGCCGTCGTACGACGAGCCGGCCTTCGACGATCTCCGCGGCGGAGGACGGGGTGGTCGTTCGCGTCCGGACGATTCGCCGAGCGGGTCGTTCCGCGCTCCCCGTGACGACTCGCCCAGCGGATCCTTCCGAGCGCCGCGTGACGACTCGCCCAGCGGGTCGTTCCGGGGGCCGCGCGACGCCGCCGGGGGGCCGGGCCGTTCCCCCCGCGACGGCTCACCCAGCGGGGTGTTCCGGGCCTCTGCCGTGCCGCCGCCGGCCGGGCCCCGGGTCCCGGAGGGCGGCCGGCGCCGGGCGCCGGGCGACGACTCCCCCAGCGGTTCCTTCCGCGCTCCTCGCGAAGACTCGCCTAGCGGGTCGTTCCGGGCACCTCGCGAAGACCCGCCCAGCGGCTCCTTCCGCGCGCCGCGCGACTCCGCCGGCGGCCCGGGCCGTTCCCCCCGCGAAGACCCGCCCAGCGGGTCCTTCCGTTCCCCCCGCGAAGACTCGCCCAGCGGGTCCTTCCGTTCCCCCCGCGAAGACTCGCCCAGCGGGTCCTTCCGGGCGCCCCGCGAAGACTCGCCCAGCGGGTCGTTCCGGGGGCCGCGGGACGAGCCGACGTCGTTCCGGCCGTTGCGTGACGACTCGGCCGGTGGAGCGTTCCGGCCGGTGCGTGACGAGCCCGCCGAGCCGCGGGCCGGGCGCGGCGACTCGCCGAGCGGGGTGTTCCCCAGGCCCGCCACCGTGCCACCGCCGGCACGCGCCGCGATCGAGCCGCCACCGCCCGTGGAGACCACCGAGCCGCGCGGCGGCCGCCGCCGGGCGCGCACCGACGACGAGCCCGCCGGCCGGCGCGCCGCGGAAGGTCGCCCTTCGGAGTCGTACGCGCACGGGCCCGCCCTCGAGCCGATCATCAAGCCCCTCGCGGACTACACGCCGCCGGGGACCTCGACCGAGCCGCCACCGCTCGTGCCGATCTTCCCGACGATGCGCCCCGACAGCAGCCCCACCAGCGGCTCAGGCGGCTCCCGCGGCCCTGTCAGCGGCCCCCCGGGCAGCCCGACCAGCGGCTCGGGTGGTGGCCGCCGGGCCCGGCGCGCCGCGGAGGAGGCCGACTCGCCGACGGGCGCCCGCCGCCGGTTCGACGACCCCGACAGCACCGGCCGCCGCGCCGCCGGCGGGGCCGGTGGGGGCGCGGAGAGCCCGACGGCCGGGCGGCGGGGCCGCGACGCCGGCCCCGAGACGACGTCGGGGCGCCGTGGGTTCGACACCGGTACACCAGCCGCCGCCGCAACGGAGACTGGCCCTGGCCGGCGGTCCCGCGGTGCCGAGGACCCCGCCGCGTTCCGGCGCGACGACACCGGCACGGCCCGGCGGGAGCGCGGTGGCTTCGAGCCAGCGGGCCCCGAGCCCGGCGTCGGCCGGCAACGCTCTGGCCCCGGGTTCGTCGGCGGCCCCTCCACCGGGTCGGGCTACGGCCCCGGCTCCACCGAGCCAGGCACCGGCACCGGCCGCCGCGGCGGCTTCTACACCGGCGCCCCCTCCGGCGCGGACCGCGACGACACCTCCGGCCTCCGCCGCGACGACACCTCCGGGCTCCGGCGGGACGACACGTCCGGCCTCCGGCGTGACGAGACCTCCGGCCTCCGCCGTGACGAGACCTCCGGGCTCCGGCGGGACGACACGTCCGGGCTCCGCCGTGACGACACCGGCGTGCGGGGGCGCGGGTTCGACGACATGCCACTGCGGCGCGACGACAGGCGCGACGACAGGCGGGACGACACCGGCACCGCCCGGCGGCGCGGCTTCGAGCCCACCGGCCCCGGCTTCGACCGGACCGGCAACGGCTACGAACCGGCGAGCGCCGCGTTCGAGGCGAGCGGCACCGCGACCCGCCGCCGCCCCGGCGCCGACGAGGCACCCCACCAGCGCCGCCCGCTCGACGACGGCCTGCCGTTCGACGAGCCGTCGGGCACCGGCCGCCGCGGGCGTCCAGGCGGCGGCTCGGCCCGCGGGACGGGCGAGTACACCACCGGCGGCACCAAGCGGGCGCTACGGGAGCCACCCGGCAACCGGCCCGCGGACCGCCCCGACAGCCGGCGCCCCGGCGGCGGCCGCACCACCAAGGCCGAGCCGGCCCGCGGCGGCGAGCACCGCCCGCACCGCTGGATCGCCGCGCTCAGCGTCATCGGCGTGATCGTGCTGCTCGGCGCGTGCGGCCTGGGCTCCTGGTTCATCTTCAAGGACGAGAAGAACGGCCCCGAGTCGGCCCGCTCGACCGCCAACGCCGGCCCGAAGAAGCGCGACATCAGCAGCCGGCAGGTCGACCCCAACCCGCTGACCGAGGCCGAGGTCTTCCCGCAGAACAACATCATCGCGGTGCCGGACGAGCCGCCGTACCTGATCCTGAAGACGCAGGCCTCCCCCGACTGCAAGACCGCGGCCACCGACCAGCTGGCGACCCTGCTCGCCGGCGCCGGCTGCTCCGAGGTCGTGCGGGCGACGATGAAGTCGCCCAACGAGGAGTACCTGATCACCGCTGGCATCTTCAACCTCGACACCGAGAAGTCCGCCGCCACCGCGTTCGAGGGCGTCAAACCCATCGTCGACGGCCAGAAGGGCCGCTTCGCCGGGATGAGCGTCGGGGCGGGCACCGGCACCGACGCGATCGTCCGCGCCCCTACCCAGCTCGGCTGGAACTACCGGGGGCACTTCATCGCGTTCGTCGTGATCGCCAGGGTCGACGGCAAGGACTTCGCGCCCGACGACCCGTACCCCAACCAGATCACGTACGACATCGTCGAGACCTACCTGGAGAACGGCATCATCGGCAACCGGGCCATCATCCAGCCGGAAGCCACCCCCGCCGCGTCCCTCCCCGGCTCGGTCCCGCCTCCGTCTTGATCAGGTAGCGGATCCGGTCGTCATGGCGGCCGGATCCGCCACTGGATCACCGGTCAGTCGGCGTCGCGGCGGCGGCGGGTCTGCTCCGAGCGCAGGCGGAGCTCCGAAGGGTCGTCGGGGTACCTGACCTCGACCAGTGCCAGGCCGTGCGCCGGCGCGACCGTCACCTCGTCGGCGCGGATCCTCCGGCTGAGCAGCCCGGCGGGCCACGAGGGGTCGCGGCGGCCGTCGCCCACGAAGAGCTGGGCGCCGACGAGGCTGCGCACCATCTGCTGGCAGAACGCGTCGGCCTGGACGGTCGCCACAAGGATGCCGTCCGGGTCGCGGCGCCAGTCGAGGCGGTTGACGGCCCGGATCGTCGTGGCGTGTTCCTTGCGGCGGCAGAAGGCCGCGAAGTCGTGCTCGCCGACCAGGCCGGCGGCGGCGGCGTTCAGGGCGTCGAGGTCCAGCGGCCGGGGCCAGGCCACCGTGTCGTGCCGGCGCAGCGGCTCGGCGCCCGCCACGGCGTCGGTGACGCGGTACTCGTACCGGCGCGACAGGGCCGAGAAGCGGGCGTCGAACTCCGGTGGGACCTCCGCGGCCGCGTGGACGCGCACGTCGAGCGGGAGCAGGCCGGCGAGCTTGCGCAGCAGCATGGACGACAGGGCCGCCCAGCGCTCGTCGGGGACGTCGACGTGGCAGACCTGGCCGGTGGCGTGGACCCCGGCGTCGGTGCGGCCCGCGACCGTCAGCCCTTCGACCGTGCCGAACAGGCGGGTCAGGACCGTGGTCAGCTCGCCGGCGACGGTGCGGCGGGTCGGCTGGACCGCCCAGCCGGAGAAGTCGGTCCCGTCGTACGCCACGTCGAGGCGGACACGGATCAACGCACACCCTCCAAAAGAACCAGCCCGGCACCCCGTCGCGCGGGGTGCCGGGCCGTCGATTTCAGGCCTGTGGTCAGGCCTTCTTCTCGTCCTCGTCCGCGGCCGGCTCGTCCGTCGACTCCGCCGTGGCGGCCTCGTCGGAGGCGGTCGCCGACGCGGCCGCGGGGGCCTCGTCGGTGTCCTCGCCGGCCAGGACCGCGATCGAGTCGGCCTTGGCGGCCTTCCGGGCGGCGGCCTTGCGCGGCGCCGGCGCGGCGGCGACCTCGAGCTCCTCGACCAGCTCGATGATCGCCATGGGAGCGGCGTCACCCTTGCGCGGGCCGGTCTTCACGATCCGGGTGTAGCCACCCGGCCGGGTGGCGAACCGCGGCGCGATCTGGTCGAACAGCTGGAACACCACGTCCTTGTCGCGCACCACGGCGAGCGCTTGACGGCGCGCGTGCAGATCGCCGCGCTTGGCCTTGGTGATGAGCTGCTCGGCGAGCGGGCGAAGCCGCTTGGCCTTCGTCTCGGTGGTCTGGATGCGACCGTGCTTGAACAGCGACGTGGCGAGGTTCGCCAGCATCAGCTTTTCATGCGCGGGGCTGCCGCCGAGGCGGGGACCCTTGGTGGGCGTGGGCATTGGGGCTCCTCAAATCGAACAGCAGCCGGTTAGAGCTGCTCGGTCTCGCGGTAGTCGTCGGTGTCGTCGTAGGAAACATCGGCGAACGAGTCCACGACGTGTGCCGGGTCGAACGTCGGGGCGGAGTCCTTGAGACCCAGACCCATCCCGGCGAGCTTCATCTTGACCTCGTCGATCGACTTCTGACCGAAATTCCTTATATCGAGGAGGTCTGCTTCCGTGCGGCTGATCAGCTCCCCGACGGAGTTGATGCCCTCGCGCTTGAGGCAGTTGTACGAGCGGACGGTGAGGTCGAGCTCCTCGATCGGCAGTGCCAGGTCGGCAGCGAGCTGCGCGTCCTGCGGCGACGGGCCGATGTCGATGCCTTCTGCGGTCTCATCCAGCTCACGGGCCAGGCCGAAGAGCTCGACGAGGGTGGAGCCGGCGGAGGCCAGCGCGGTGCGGGGGGTCAGCGACGCCTTGGTCTCGACGTCGATGATGAGCCGGTCGAAGTCGGTGCGCTGCTCGACGCGGGTGGCCTCGACGCGGTACGTGACCTTCAGCACCGGGGAGTAGATGGAGTCGATCGGGATACGACCGATCTCCTGGCCCTGCTGCTTGTTCTGGTTCGCGGTCACGTAGCCGCGACCCCGCTCCACGGTCAGCTCCATGTCGAGCCGGCCCTTGCCGTTGAGCGTGGCCAGCTTCAGGTCGGGGTTGTGCACGGAGACGCCGGCCGGGGGCTGGATGTCGCCCGCCGTGACGTCACCGGGGCCCTGCTTGCGCAGGTACATCGAGACCGGCTCGTCGTGCTCGGAGCTGACGCACAGCTCCTTGACGTTCATGACGAGCTCGACGACGTCCTCTTTGACACCGGGGATCGTGGTGAACTCGTGGAGCACACCGTCGATCTTGATGCTGGTCACCGCGGCACCCGGGATGGAGCTGAGCAGGGTGCGACGCAGCGAGTTGCCGAGGGTGTAGCCGAAGCCGGGCTCGAGCGGCTCGATGGTGAACTTTGACCGGGTCTCGCTGATCGACTCTTCGGCGAGGCTCGGACGCTGGGAGATGAGCACTTGCGGTTCCTCCAGTTCGTTGCGCGCCCGCTATTTGACGCGCTCCGAGAGGGCGGAGCGTGATCGCCCCGCCCCCACAACACAACTACTTGCTGTAGAGCTCGACGATCAGCTGCTCCTGGACCTGGGTGTCGATGACCTGCCGCGCGGGCAGGCTGTGCACCAGGACCTTGAGCTCGCTGGGGATGAACTCGAGCCACGCCGGGACGGTCTTGCTGCCCGCGAGGCCCTGCGCGATCTGGAACGGGGTGAGCTCCCGCGACTTCTGCCGCACCTGCACGATGTCGTGCTCGCGCAGCCGGTACGACGGGATGTCGACCTTCTTGCCGTTGACCTGGATGTGGCCGTGGCTCACCAGCTGGCGGGCCGCGTCACGCGAGGTGGCGAGGCCGGCGCGGTAGACCACGTTGTCGAGGCGCGACTCGAGGATCTTGAGCAGCTCCTCACCGGTCTTGCCGGGCTTGGCCACAGCCTCGTCGAAGTAGCCGGCGAACTGCCGCTCGAGGACGCCGTAGATGCGGCGGGCCTTCTGCTTCTCGCGCAGCTGGAGCAGGTACTCGGTCTCCTTCGGGCGACCGCGGCCGTGCTGGCCGGGCGGGAAGGGGCGCGACTCGAACGGGCACTTCGGCCCATCGCACTTGCTGCCCTTGAGGAACAGCTTCATCTTCTCGCGACGGCAGCGGCGGCAGTCAGCCCCGGTGTAACGAGCCATCGTCAGACCCTCCTGCGCTTCGGCGGACGGCAACCGTTGTGCGGCTGCGGCGTGACGTCACTGATCTGCCCGACCTCGAGGCCCACGGCCTGAAGGGAGCGGATCGCGGTCTCCCGGCCGGAGCCGGGGCCCTTGACGAACACGTCGACCTTGCGCATGCCGTGCTCCATCGCGCGGCGAGCGGCGGCCTCGGCGGCCAGCTGCGCGGCGAACGGGGTCGACTTGCGCGAGCCCTTGAAGCCCACCTGGCCGGCGGAGGCCCAGGAGATGACAGCACCGGTCGGGTCGGTGATCGACACGATGGTGTTGTTGAAGGTGCTCTTGATGTGCGCCTGCCCGTGGGCGACGTTCTTGCGTTCCTTGCGCCGGACCTTCTTGACAGCGGTCGCGCCGGCGCGAGCCTTCGGCGGCATTCTCTATGCGCTCCTAGATTGTTTTCTCTACCGACCAGCTACTACTTCTTGCCCGGCTTCTTCTTGCCGGCGACCGTGCGCTTCGGACCCTTGCGGGTGCGGGCGTTGGTCCGGGTGCGCTGACCGCGCACGGGCAGGCCCTTGCGGTGCCGGATGCCCTGGTAGCAGCCGATCTCGACCTTGCGGCGGATGTCCGCGGCGACCTCGCGGCGCAGGTCGCCCTCGACCTTGAAGTTCTGCTCGATGTAGTCGCGCAGCTGCACGATCTCTTCATCGGTGAGGTCACGAGCCCGCTTGTTGCCGTCGATACCGGTGGCGGCGAGCAGCTCGATGGATCGGGTGCGCCCGATGCCATAGATGTAGGTGAGTGCGATCTCGGTGCGCTTCTCGCGCGGGAGATCGACACCAACGAGACGTGCCATAGGTGGGCGTGCTCCTTGCGTGTGCGGAGGTCTGAGCCCGCTCCACTCCCGTCTGCCCACAGACGGGCCCCGGCCTCCGACCGGGGGTGCAGCCCACGCGCTCCGCACGCGTCGCGCGCGGTGGCCCGGGGCTGGAACGGGCTAAAACATGGTGGTGCCGTGGATCTGGCGACGCCGGGACTCAGCCCTGGCGCTGCTTGTGGCGCGGGTCAGTGCTGCAGATGACCATGACCCGGCCATGCCGCCGGATGATCCGGCAGTTGTTGCAGATCCGCTTGACGCTCGGCTTGACCTTCACGGTTTGCCTAACTCTCGCTGCGCACCCCTACATGGGAGCGACAGTCCCGACCGTTTCCTGGGAACCGACACCGATTTACTTGTAGCGGTAGACGATGCGCCCGCGAGTCAGGTCATAAGGCGACAGCTCGACGACCACTCGGTCCTCGGGCAGGATGCGGATGTAGTGCTGCCGCATCTTCCCGCTGATGTGCGCCAAGACCTTGTGGCCATTGGCGAGCTCCACCCGGAACATTGCGTTCGGGAGTGGCTCGATCACTCGGCCCTCGATCTCGATGGCCCCGTCTTTCTTCGGCATGTCCTCCGCTACCTGACGATCGGGTTGGGTGTCGACGCTTGCATCCTTTTCACGAGCCCTGTTGGAGGACCCGCGCCAGCCGCGGCTCAGGCCTACCACTAGAAGCGCGTGGGGGCATGCCTGAGTGGACGCTTTGCGCCAATGGACGAGTCTACGCGCGGTGAGCGCGATGCACCAAATCGGGGTCTCAACCCCCGCGCCGCTGCCGCCTGCGCTCCCGCTTCAGCTCCCGCGCGGCGTCCGGCCCGCCCGCGAGATAGGTGCTCACCGACGTCGCGAGCAGCACCGCACCGAGCGGCCCGGCGACCCACATCGGCCAGAAGTACACCGCGTCGCCCTTGGAGATGCTGACCAGCGCCCAGATCACGACGTTGACGGTGACCGCGATCAGCCAGCCGCTCCAGATCCCGAGCAGCCAGTGCGGCTGCCGCCCGAACTGCGCCCTGGCCTCGGGCTCGGCCGGCGCGGGCGCCGACGCATACCCGCTCGCGGGCGCCACCGCGCCGCTGTCCACGGGGCGGAAGCCGGGCAGGTCGCTGAGGATCACGTCGAGGTCGCCATAGGTCCGCGCGGCGTAGGTGTCCTTCAGCCGCTCGTCGTACTCGCCGAGTGACAGCCGGCCCTCGTCGACCGCGGCCTTGAGCCGCTCCGCCACGAACTGCCGGTCGACGTCGGCCGCGCGCAGGTGCTCCCGCCGGTCCACCGCCATTTGCCACCCTCCCCGAGTCGCGTTCCCCGCAAGAAGCATCCCATCCGCGCACGCCGTTCTTCCACCCTGGCCCGCCACGGTACGACTGCCGCTCACCCTTCCCGTCCGCCCCGTTTCCGTGATCCGGAGGACTTTGTGCCGCCCTGGCGATAAGAAGTCCCGCGGATCATGAAAGAGCACCAACGCCATGAGGGATCGGCTGTGCGTCGCGCTGACCCCTTCCGAAGGACCGGGGTCGCCGCATGGCGATGAGCTAGGCGTTGACCTGCTGGCGGGCGGTGACGAGCTCGCCGAGGCGGGACCTGCCGCCGTCGGGGGCGGTGAGGACCCAGACGCCGTCGTCGCAGATGGCCATCGTGTGCTCGACGTGGGCGGCGACGGAGCCGTCGACCGTCACCACGGTCCAGCCGTCGTCGAGCTCGGCGACCTTCGGCTTGCCCTTCGTGATCATCGGCTCGATGGCGAGGGCCATGCCGGGGCGCAGCGCGGGGCCCTTGCCGGGGCGGCCGGAGTTCTCCACGAACGGGTCCTGGTGCATGGCGCTGCCGATGCCGTGGCCGCCGTAGCCGTCGACGATGCCGTAGCGGCCGGCCTTGCGGACGGCGGACTGGATCGCGAAAGAGATGTCCGTGAGGCGGCCCTTGCCGGAGCGGACGCCGCGGGCGGCGGCGGCGATGCCGGCCCACATCGCGTCCTCGGCGACGGTGACCAGGCGGCGCAGGTCGTTGCTGATCTCGCCGACGCCGACCGTGATAGCCGCGTCGCCGTGCCAGCCGTCCAGCTCGGCGCCGCAGTCGATCGAGATCAGGTCGCCGGCGCGCAGCACCTGGCGGGCGCTGGGGATGGCGTGGACGACCTGGTCGTTGACCGAGGAGCAGATCGAGGCCGGGTAGCCGTGGTAGCCCTTGAAGGACGGGATGGCGCCGGCGGCCCGGATCGTCTCCTCCGCGATCGCGTCCAGGTCGGCGGTGCTGACGCCGGGCGCCACCGCGGCCCGCATGCGGGCCAGGGCGTCGGCGACGACCAGGCCCGCGCGCCGCATGTGGCCGACCTGCTCGGGGGTCTTGAGCTCGATCTCGACCTGGTGCGCCACGGTCAGCCGCCGTAGGAGCGCAGGGCATCGATCGCGCGGACCGTGATGTCCTCGACCGGTCCGGTGGCGTCGATGCCCACCAGCTTGCCCTGCGCGCCGTAGTAGTCGACGAGGGGCGAGGTGTCCCGGGCGTAGACCTTTAGCCGCTCGGCGATCGTCTCGGCCTTGTCGTCGTCGCGCTGGAAGAGCTCGCCGCCGCAGCGGTCGCACACGCCCTCGTGGGTCGGCGCGTCGAACTCGACGTGCCAGATCTTGCCGCAGCCACGGCAGGTCCGGCGGCCGGAGAGCCGCCGGATGACCTCTTCGTTCTCCACGACGAGCTCGAGCACGATGTCGAGCCCGGTGCCGAGGTCGGCGAGGAGCTTGTCGAGGGCGTTGGCCTGCGGGACGGTGCGCGGGAAGCCGTCGAGGAGGAAGCCGTCGGCCGCATCGCCCTCCGACAGGCGGTCGGACACCATGTTGATGGTGACCTCGTCGGGGACGAGCTGGCCGGCGTCCATGTAGCGCTTCGCCTCGACGCCGAGCGGGGTGCCCTGCCCGACGTTGGCCCGGAAGATGTCCCCCGTGGAGATTTTGGGCACGGCGAGGTGCGCGGCGATGAACTCGGCCTGGGTCCCCTTGCCCGCCCCGGGGGGACCTACCAGCACCAGCCTCACTACCGGAGGAACCCTTCGTAGTTGCGCTGCATGAGCTGGCTCTCGATCTGCTTCACCGTTTCGAGGCCCACACCAACAATAATGAGCACTGCGGTGCCGCCGAACGGGAAGTTCTGCAGAGCCTGTCCGCCACCGACGACCCCGATGAGCAGGTTGGGCAGGATCGAGATGATGCCCAGGTAGAGCGCGCCGGGGAGGGTGATGCGGCTGAGGATGAAGTCGAGATACTCGGCGGTCGGCTTGCCCGGCCGGATACCGGGGACGAACCCGCCGTACTTGCGCATGTTGTCCGCGACCTCAGTGGGGTTGAACGTGATCGACACGTAGAAGTACGTGAAGAAGATGATCAACATGAAGTAGAGGATGATGTGCGCCGGCTTGTCCTGGGCGACGATGTTGCGCTGGATCCACAGGACGGTCTTGTTGGTCGTGTCCGACCCGGCGAACCTGGTGATCAGGTCGGGCAGGTAGAGCAGCGACGAGGCGAAGATGACCGGGATGACACCCGCCTGGTTGACCTTCAGCGGGATGTAGGTCGACGTCCCGCCGTACATGCGGCGGCCGATCATGCGCTTCGCGTATTGCACCGGGATGCGACGCTGGGCCTGCTCCAGGAAGACCACGAAGGCGATGACGACGACCGCGAGGCCCACGATGACGAAGAACGTGGTCTTGTCGTCCTGGAAGATCGAGAGGCCCTCGTTGGGGAGCCGGGCGGCGATCGAGGTGAAGATCAGGACGGACATGCCGTTGCCGACGCCGCGGTCCGTGACCAGCTCGCCGAACCACATGACCATGCCGGTGCCGGCGGTCATCGTGATGACCAGCACGGTGAGCGTCAGCCACAGCGGGATCTTGCCGGTGTCCGGGATGACCGGGAACTGCGTCTGGTCGCACGCGCCGTTGAAGAGCTGGCCGGACCGCGCCAGGGCGACGATCGCCGAGGCCTGCAGCACGCCGAGCCCGAGGGTGAGGTAGCGCGTGTACTGGGTGATCTTCGCCTGGCCGGACTGGCCTTCCTTGCGCAGCTGCTCCAGGCGCGGGATCACGACCGTCAGCAGCTGCAGGATGATGCTCGCGGTGATGTACGGCATGATGCCGAGCGCGAAGACTGAAAGTTGCAGCAGCGCGCCACCGGAGAACAGGTTGAGCAGCGTCGCGACGTTGCTGCTGTCACCGCTCTCGACGATGTCGAGGCACTTCTGCACATTGCCGAACGACACACCGGGGCTGGGGAGCGTGGCACCCACCCGGTAGAGCGCGATCATCAGCAATGTGAACAGGATTTTGTTGCGCAGGTCAGGCGTGCGAAACGCGCTGGCAAAGGCGGAGAGCAACGTTCTTCCTCCTGCGCAAGGCGGCCAGTCGGCCGACGAGGTGGGGTCCTGGTGGTGCGTTTGGTGCGGGTGGTGCGACTGAACGGCTGAGCAGAGCGTGTTACTGCGCAACGGACTCTAACAGGATGCCCGCAGCACATCACGCCCCGGCGATCCCTCAGCTTTTCAGGTGGTCCTATGGGTGGTGCTCCGACTGTCCTTGAGGCACCGCGTGGCGCCCACCAAAGATGCTCCGGTGGACGCCACGGTAGCGCGTTCTCTACTCCGCTGCGGAGCCGCCGAGCAGCGTGGCGGAGCCGCCCGCTGCTTCCAGCTTCTCCTTGGCCGTCGCACTGAACTTGTGCGCACTGACCTGCAGCTTCACGCCGCCGAGCTCCCCGTCGCCGAGGACCTTGACCAGCTCGCCCTTACGGACGGCGCCGGCGTCGACGAGCTCGTCGACCCCGATGGTGCCGCCCTTCGGGAACAGCTCCGCGAGGCGGGCCAGGTTCACGACCTGGAACTCGATGCGGTTGCGGTTCTTGAAGCCCTTGAGCTTCGGCAGGCGCATGTGGAGGGGCATCTGCCCGCCCTCGAACGCCGCCGAGATGTTCTTGCGGGCCTTGGAGCCCTTGGTGCCACGACCGGCGGTCTTGCCCTTGGAGCCCTCACCGCGACCGACACGGGTCTTCGCGGTCTTGGCGCCCGGGGCGGGCCGCAGGTGGTGCAGTTTGATCGTCATCGGATTACTCCACCTCTTCCACGGTGACCAGGTGCGTCACGGTGTGGATCATGCCGCGGATCTCCGGACGGTCTTCCTTGACGACGACGTCGCGGATCCGCTTCAGACCGAGCGAACGCAGCGTGTCCCGCTGGTTCTGCTTGGTGCCGATCTCGGACCGGATCTGGGTGACCTTCAGGCGCGCCATGGTCATGCACCGACCCCGGCCCGCTGGGCCAGCATGGCCGCCGGAGCGACGTCCTCGACCGGCAGACCGCGACGGGCGGCCACGGCCTCCGGCGCCTCGAGCTTCTTCAGCGCCGCCACCGTCGCGTGGACGATGTTGATCGCGTTCGAGGAGCCGAGGCTCTTGGAGAGCACGTCGTGGATGCCCGCGCACTCCAGGACGGCACGCACCGGGCCACCGGCGATGACGCCGGTACCGGCGGAGGCCGGCTTGAGCAGCACGACGCCAGCGGCGTCCTCGCCGATCACCGGGTGCGGGATCGAGGCCGCGATCCGCGGCACCTTGAAGAAGTGCTTCTTGGCCTCCTCGACGCCCTTGGCGATGGCCGCGGGCACCTCCTTGGCCTTTCCGTATCCGACGCCGACAGTGCCGTCGCCGTCACCGACGATGACGAGGGCGGTGAAGCTGAAGCGACGACCACCCTTCACGACCTTGGCGACACGGTTGATCGCGACGACCCGCTCGAGGTGCGGGGTCTTCTCGGCGGGCGCGTTGCCGCGGCCGCCTCCTTCGCGACGATTCTCGCGACGGCCGCCACCTTCGGTGTTCCCACCGGACCCGCCGCCCCTGCGCTGAGGACCAGGCATGAACGTTCCCTTTCCTAGAATTCGAGTCCGGCTTCGCGGGCGGCGTCAGCCAGGGCCGCGATGCGGCCGGCGTAACGGTTTCCGCCACGGTCGAAGACGACCTTGCCGACACCCGCGGCCTTCGCCCGCTCGGCGAGGAGGGTGCCGACCTTGGTGGCCAGCGCCTTCTTGTCGCCGTCGGTGCCGCGGATGCTCGCGTCGAGCGTCGACGCCGAGGCCAGCGTGTGGCCCTTGAGGTCGTCGACGATCTGCGCCGTGATGTTCCGCAGCGTGCGGGTGACGACCAGGCGCGGACGCTCGGCGGTGCCACTGACGTGCTTGCGGATGCGGAAGTGCCGGCGTGCGCGCCCGACTCGGCGCGCCGCGGCGGTGCCGCCTGCGTTGCGGCGCTTGAGCAGCGTGGCGCTCACTTCTTGCCTGCCTTTCCAGCCTTACGGCGGATGACCTCGCCCTGGTACTTCACGCCCTTGCCCTTGTACGGCTCCGGCGGACGGATCTTGCGGATGTTGGCGGCGACCTCGCCCACCTGCTGCTTGTCGATGCCGGCGATGTGGAACAGCGTCGGCCGCTCGACGGTGAACGTGATGCCCGCGGGGGGCGTCACGAGCACGGGGTGGGAGAACCCGAGCGCGAACTCCAGGTCGGCGCCCTTCGCGGTGACGCGGTAACCGGTGCCGGCGATCTCGAGGCTCTTGCGGTAGCCCTCGGTCACGCCGATGACCATGTTCGCGATGAGCGTGCGGGTCAGGCCGTGCAGCTCCTTGGCCTTGCGCTCGTCATTGGGGCGCACGACGCTGAAGGAGCCGTCCTCGGCCTTCTCCAGCGTGATGGGCTCGGCGATCGTGTGGTTCAGCTCGCCCTTGGGTCCCTTGACGGTGACGACCTGACCGTCGACCCGCAGGTCAACGCCGGCGGGCACCGCGATGGGCTTACGTCCGATTCGAGACATTGAAGGCTCTCCCTTACCAGACGTAGGCGAGGACTTCCCCGCCCACCCCTCGCTTGCGGGCCTGCCGGTCGGTGAGCAGCCCTTGGGACGTCGAGATGATGGCCACACCGAGGCCACCGAGCACGCGCGGCATCTCCACCGACTTCGCGTACACCCGGAGACCGGGCTTCGAGACGCGGCGGATGCCGGCGAGGCTGCGCTCACGGCTCTGGCCGTACTTGAGTTCAACGATCAGCGTCTTGCCGACCTTGCCCTCGTCCGGCTCCTGAACCTGCCACGAGGACACGTAGCCCTCGGACTTGAGCACCTCGGCGATGTTCGCCTTGATCTTCGAGTAGGGCATCGACACCCGGTCGTGGTACGCCTGGTTGGCGTTGCGCAGACGCGTCAGCATGTCTGCGATCGGGTCGGTCATGGTCATTGCTTTGTCAGCCTTTCTCGCCGCGGTTCCTCGCCGCTGTGGGCGGGCCTACGGCGAAGGAGGTTTACCAGGAGGCCTTGGAGACGCCGGGCAGCTCGCCGCGGTGCGCCATCTCACGGATGCACACGCGGCACAGCCCGAACTTCCGGTACACGGCCTTGGGCCGGCCGCAGCGCTGGCAGCGGGTGTAAGCGCGGACCGCGAACTTGGGCTTCGCGGCGGCCTTGAGGATGAGGGCCTTCTTCGCCATTGGTCAGTTCTCCCTAGTTCTCACGGAAGGGGAAGCCGAGCAGCTTGAGCAGCGCGCGACCTTCCTCGTCCGTGCGAGCGGTGGTGACCACGGTGATGTCCATCCCTCGCGGCCGGTCGATGCGGTCCTGGTCGATCTCGTGGAACACCGACTGCTCGGTGAGACCGAAGGTGTAGTTGCCGTTGCCGTCGAGCTTGCGCCCGTCGAGACCGCGGAAGTCGCGGATACGCGGCAATGCGATCGACAGCAGCCGGTCGAGGAACTCCCACATCCGGTCGTTGCGGAGGGTGACCTTCGCGCCGATCGGCATGCCCTCACGCAGCTTGAACTGCGCGATGGACTTGGTGGCGCGACGGATCTGCGGCTTCTGGCCGGTGATCGTGGCCAGGTCGCGGACCGCGCCGTCGATCAGCTTCGAGTCGCGGGCCGCCTCGCCGACACCCATGTTGACGACGACCTTGACGACGCCCGGGATCTGCATCACGTTGGCGTACTTGAACTGCTCCTGCAGCTTGCCGGCGATCTCGTCGCGGTAGCGCTGCTTGAGGCGCGGGTTCACCTTGTCGACCGTCGTCATCACAGATCCTTACCGGAGCGACGCGACGTGCGGGTCTTGACGCCGTCCTCGTCGATGCGGGCACCGACGCGGGTCGGCTTGTTGTCCGAGTCGATCACCATCACGTTGGACACGTGGATGGCGGCTTCCTGGGTCACGATGCCACCGGTCTTCGAACCACGCTGGGTGGTGCGGATCCGGGTGTGCTTCTTGACGCGGTTCACGCCCTCGACGATGACCTTGTCCTCGCGCGGGAGGGCGGTGAGGACCTTGCCTCGGGTGCCCTTGTCCTTGCCCGCGATGACCAGGACGGTGTCGCCCTTTTTGACCTTCATGGTTACAACACCTCCGGCGCGAGCGAGATGATCTTCATGAAACGCTTGTCCCGGAGCTCACGCCCGACCGGGCCGAAGATGCGGGTACCACGGGGGTCACCGCCGTCCTTGATGATCACGGCGGCGTTCTCGTCGAACCGGATGTAGGACCCGTCCGGCCGGCGCCGTTCCTTGGTGGTCCGGACGACGACGGCCTTGACCACGTCGCCCTTCTTCACGCCGGCGCCCGGGATGGCGTCCTTCACGGTGGCCACGATGATGTCGCCGATGCCTGCATAGCGGCGACCCGAGCCACCGAGCACACGGATGCACAGGATCTCCCGGGCACCCGTGTTGTCGGCGACGCGCAGCCGCGACTCCTGCTGAATCACGCTTGTCTCCTAATGTCTGCCAGTTCTCGGCACCGGCGCTTCGAGGGCCGGTGCCGAGCTTGGCGGAACGACGGCCTTACTTGGCCTTTTCGAGGATCTCCACGACCCGCCAGCGCTTGGTGGCGGACAGCGGCCGGGTCTCCATGAGCAGCACCCGGTCGCCGATACCACACGCGTTCTGCTCGTCGTGCGCCTTGAGCTTGTTGGTGCGGCGCATGACCTTGCCGTACAGCGGGTGCTTGACCTGGTCCTCGACCGCCACGACGACGGTCTTGTTCATCTTGTCGCTGACCACGAGGCCCTCGCGGACCTTGCGGCGGCCGCGCACCTCGGTGCTCTCGGTCGTCTGCTCGCTCATGCTCATGCCACCTCAGCCACAGCGTCGGGCGCGGCTGAGAGACCCAGCTCACGCTCGCGCATGATCGTGTAGATCCGGGCGATGTCCTTGCGGATGATCTGCAACCGCCCGTGGTTGTCCAGCTGGCCGGTGGCCGACTGGACGCGGAGGTTGAACAGCTCCGCCTTCGCTTCCCGGAGCTTCTCGACCAGACTCTCGTCGGACAGCTCGCGCAGCTCGGTCGCCTTGATTCCGGCGGCCATCAGACATCAGCCCCTTCACGCGTGACGATCCGGCACTTCAACGGAAGCTTGTGGATCGCGCGGCGCATTGCCTCGCGGGCGATCTGCTCGTTCGGGAACGACATCTCGAACAGGATCCGGCCCGGCTTGATGTTGGCCACCCACCACTCGGGGGAGCCCTTGCCGGAACCCATGCGGGTCTCGGCCGGCTTCTTGGTGATGGAGCGGTCCGGGAAGATCGTGATCCAGACCTTGCCGCCACGACGGATGTGCCGGGTCATGGCGATACGGGCCGCCTCGATCTGGCGGTTCGTGATGTACGCGGGCTCGAGGGCCTGGATACCGAACTCACCGAAGACCACGCGGGTGCCGCCCTTGGCCGGACCGTGACGGTCCGGGTGGTGCGGCTTGCGGAAGCCCTTCGGGGGCTTACGAGGGATCAGCATTCGTCAGCCCTCCTGAGGCGTCTCTGCCGGAGCGGACTCCGCCGGGGCCGCGTCGGGCGTCACCTCGGCGGCCTGCGCCGCAGCGGCGGCCCGGCCGGCCTCGGTGCCACCGGCGGTCGTGCCGGAGGAGCCGGAGCGCCCGCGACGCGGCCGCTCGGGCCGGTCGGTGCGCTCGCGACGGCCACCGCGCGGAGCGGCGGCCTCGGCCGGCGCCTCGCGACCCGGGACGGCGTCGCCCTTGTAGATCCAGACCTTCACGCCGATGCGGCCGAAGGTGGTACGGGCCTCGAAGAAGCCGTACTCGATGTTGGCCCGCAGCGAGTGCAGCGGAACACGACCCTCACGGTAGAACTCCGTGCGGCTCATCTCGGCGCCGCCGAGGCGGCCGGAGACCTGCACCCGGATGCCCTTGACGAGCGTGTTCTTCATCGCGGACTGCATCGCCTTGCGCATCGCACGGCGGAAGCTGACCCGGCTGGACAGCTGCTCGGCCACGCCCTGCGCGACGAGCTGCGCGTCCGACTCGGGGCTCTTCACCTCAAGGATGTTGAGCTGCACCTGCTTGCCGGTCAGCTTCTCGAGCTCGTTGCGGATGCGGTCGGCCTCGGCGCCTTTGCGGCCGATGACGATGCCCGGGCGGGCCGTGTGGATGTCCACGCGGACCCGGTCGCGGGTGCGCTCGATGTCGACCTTGGCGATGCCGGCGCGCTCAAGGCCCTTGGACATCATCCGACGGATCTTGACGTCCTCGGCGATGTAGTCCTTGTAGAGCTTGTCGGCGTACCAGCGGGACTTCCAGTCGGTGCTGATGCCGAGCCGGAACCCGTGCGGGTGAACCTTCTGACCCATTACTCGGTCCCTTCCTCGGCGTCAGCCTTCGGCGTCGCCTTCGTGGCCTTCTTCGCCGGAGCGGCCTTCTTCGCCACGGGCGCCTCGACCTCGTCGGTCTCGTCGGTCTCCGGCGTCACGGCCTTCGCCGCCTTGGTCGCCTTCGCCACGCCGGCCTTGGCCGCGCGGGCCTGGGCGGCGGGGACACTCTCGACCACGATGGTGATGTGGCTGGTCCGCTTGCGGATCCGGTACGCGCGACCCTGCGCCCGCGGACGGAACCGCTTGAGCGTCGGGCCCTCGTCGACGTACGCCTCGGCGACCAGGAGCGAGTCCGGGTCGAGCCGCTCGTTGTTCTCTGCGTTGGCGATGGCGCTCGCCAGCACCTTGTAGACCGGCTCGCTCGCCGACTGCGGGGCGAACTGCAGCACCGTCAGTGCGTCGCGCGCGGGCAGGCCGCGGACGAGGTTCACCACCCGGCGGGCCTTCATGGGCGACACGCGCACATGGCGCGCGATCGCCCGGGCACCGGGCAGCGCCGCCGCTGCTTTCGTTGGCATTGGGAAATCCCCTTTAGTTGGCTGCCTTAGCGGCGGCGGCTCTTCCGGTCGTCCTTCTCGTGACCCTTGAACGTGCGGGTCAGCGCGAACTCGCCGAGCTTGTGCCCGACCATCGCCTCCGTCACGAAGACGGGAACGTGCTTACGCCCGTCGTGGACGGCGATCGTGTGCCCGAGCATGTCGGGGATGATCGTCGACCGGCGCGACCAGGTCTTGATGACGTTCTTGGAGTTCTTGGCGTTCTGGACTTCCACCTTCTTGATGAGGTGGTCGTCGACGAACGGGCCCTTCTTGAGGCTGCGAGGCATTGCTCAGGCTCCTTAGCCGCGCTTCCGGGTGGCGTAACGCCTACGGACGATGAGTCGGTCGCTCGGCTGGCCCTTGCGCCGCGTGCGGCCCTCCGGCTTGCCCTTCGGGTTGACCGGGTGGCGACCACCCGAGGTCTTACCCTCACCACCACCGTGCGGGTGGTCGATGGGGTTCATGGCGACACCACGGACGGTCGGGCGCTTGCCCTTCCAGCGCATGCGGCCGGCCTTGCCCCAGTTGATGTTCGACTGGTCGGCGTTGCCGATCTCGCCGACGGTCGCCCGGCAGGTGACCTCGACGCGCCGGATCTCGCCGGACGGCATGCGCAGCGTCGCGTACTGGCCCTCACGGCCCAGCAGCTGGATGCCCACGCCGGCCGAGCGGGCCAGCTTCGCGCCGCCGCCCGGGCGCAGCTCCACCGCGTGCACGGTGGTGCCGACCGGGATGTTGCGCAGCGGGAGGTTGTTGCCCGGCTTGATGTCGGCGCCGGCCCCGGCCTCGACGCGGTCGCCCTGCTTCAGGTCCTTCGGCGCGATGATGTACCGCTTCTCGCCGTCGGCGTAGTGCAGCAGCGCGATGCGCGCGGTGCGGTTGGGGTCGTACTCGATGTGCGCGACCTTGGCGGGGATGCCGTCCTTGTCCGCCCGGCGGAAGTCGATCAGCCGGTACTGACGCTTGTGGCCGCCGCCCTGGTGGCGCGCGGTGACGCGGCCGTGGACGTTGCGTCCGCCCTTGCTGGGCAGCGGAACGAGGAGCGACTTCTCGGGCGTCGATCGGGTGATCTCGGCGAAGTCGGCGACGCTCGAACCACGACGACCCGGGGTCGTCGGCTTGTATTTACGGATAGCCATCGTCTATACCCCTCAGCTGACCGGTCCGCCGAAGGCTTCGATCCGGTCACCGTCGGCGAGCTTGACCATCGCCCGCTTCGTGTCCTTGCGCTTGCCCCAGCCAGTGCGGGTCCGCTTGCGCTTGCCTTCGCGGTTGATGGTGTTGACCGACAGGACGCGGACGTTGAAGATCTGCTGAATCGCGATCTTGATCTCGGTCTTGTTCGCGTCCGGGTGCACCAGGAACGTGTACCAGTTGCGGTTGAGCTCGCTGTAGCTCTTCTCAGAGACCACCGGCTGGATGATCACGTCGCGTGGATCGGCGATCGTCGCCATGATCAGGCCTCCTCGGTGGTCTCGGCGGCGTCGGCAGCGCCGGCGGCCGGCACGCCGAGGAACTCGTCCAGCGCCGCGGTCGTGAAGATGACCTGGTCGGCGAGGAGCACGTCGTGCGTGTTGAGCTGGTCGGCGACCAGGAGGTGCACCGACTGCTCGTTGCGCAGGCTCAGCCAGTTGGCCTCGTCGTCGCGCGGGAGGACCACGAGGACCCGGCGCGCGTCGGTGATGCCGCGCAGCACCTTCAGGGCGTCCTTGGTCTTCGGGGTGTCGCCGCTGATGAAGTTCTCCACGACGTGGATGCGACCCTCGCGGGCCCGGTCGGAGAGCGCGCCACGCAGGGCGGCGGCCTTCATCTTCTTGTTCACCCGCTGGGTGTAGTCACGCGGCACGGGGCCGTGCGTGACGCCACCGCCGGTGAACTGCGGCGCGCGGATCGAGCCCTGGCGGGCACGGCCGGTGCCCTTCTGCTTGTAGGGCTTCTTGCCGCCGCCGGACACCTCCCCGCGGGTCTTGACCTTGTGCGTGCCCTGGCGGGCCGCGGCGAGCTGCGCGACGACGACCTGGTGCAGCAGCGGGATGCTGGCCTGCGCGTCGAAGATGTCGTCCGGCAGCTCGACGGTGCCGTTGGTGGCGCCGTCTGCCGTCTTGATGTCAACGGTGGTCACTTGGTGATCCCACCTTTCTGCGCCTTCACCGCAACCTTGGCGGCGCTCCGCAGCAGCACGAGGCTGCCCTTCGGACCGGGGACCGCACCCTTGATGAGGATCAGGCCCTGCTCCAGCTCGACCGCCTGGACGGTCAGGTTCTGCACGGTGAAGCGCGCCCCACCCATGCGACCGGCCATCTTCACGCCCTTGAAGACGCGACCCGGGGTCGCGCAGGCGCCGATGGAGCCGGGCGAGCGGTGCTTGCGCTCGACACCGTGGCTCGCGCGGAGGCCGTGGAAGCCGTGCCGCTTCATGACACCGGCGTAGCCCTTGCCCTTGGTCCGGCCGGTGACGTCGATCCGCTGGCCGGCGGCGAAGAGGTCCGCGGTGATCTCCTGGCCGAGCGAGTATTCGCCGGCGTCGCTGGTCCGCAGCTCGACGACGTGCCGACGGGGAGCGACGTCCGCCTTGGCGAAGTGGCCCGACCGCGGCTTGTTGACCTTGCGCGGGTCGATCTGGCCCCACGCGAGCTGGACCGCGGAGTAGCCGTCGTTGTCAGCCGTGCGCACCTGGGTCACGACGCACGGGCCGGCCTGCACCACAGTCACCGGGACGACCTTGCCGTTGTCCCAGATCTGGGTCATGCCGAGCTTCTCACCCAGGATGCCCTTGACTTGCCTGTCCATAAGTCCGGTCCCTACAGCTTGATCTCGATGTCGACACCAGCCGGCAGGTCGAGCCGCATGAGCGAGTCAACCGTCTTCGGGGTCGGGTCGATGATGTCGATCAGACGCTTGTGCGTGCGCATCTCGAAGTGCTCGCGCGAGTCCTTGTACTTGTGCGGCGAGCGGATCACGCAGTAGCGGTTGATCTCAGTGGGCAGCGGCACCGGCCCAGCGACCTGAGCCCCGGTGCGCGTGACCGTCTCGACGATCTTCCGCGCCGAGGAGTCGACGACCTCGTGGTCGTAGGCCTTGAGCCGGATGCGGATCTTCTGTCCCGCCATGGTGGCTTCAGTTCCCTCTCTCATGCGAGGTCTCTCGACCTCGCGGAACCCCGAAGGGTCCGGTGCCGCCTATTTGGTTTGTCCGACCCCCGCGGTCGGGCGTGTCGCGGCCAAGGGCCAGGCTCCGCCGCCGACGTCCTTCGCAGGACCGCTGGTGGCTCAGGAGACCTACCCCAGGGCGTGCCACGCCCGGTTCGCGGAGGTGAGCGCCAGCCGCTTGGACTGACGCCGCGCGGAAGCGGTCGAGACTTCTCAGAGCTGCCGATATGGCGTGACAGCTGGATATAGAGCAGTCTCGACCGCCCCGCGACGCAACCCGACCATTATGCCGCATGACTTGCGACAAAGTGAAATCGGGGTGCTTCAGGTCCTTACTTGAGGATCTTCGTCACACGGCCGGCGCCGACGGTGCGGCCACCCTCGCGGATCGCGAAGCGGAGGTTCTCCTCCATGGCGATCGGCTGGATGAGCTGCACGGTCATGCCGGTGTTGTCGCCGGGCATGACCATCTCGGTGCCCTCGGGCAGCGTGACGACGCCGGTGACGTCCGTGGTGCGGAAGTAGAACTGCGGACGGTAGTTCTGGAAGAACGGGGTGTGCCGGCCACCCTCCTCCTTGGAGAGGATGTAGACGGTCGCCTCGAACTCGGTGTGCGGGGTGTTGCTACCCGGCTTCACCACGACCATGCCGCGCTCGACGTCCTCGCGCTTGATACCACGCAGGAGCAGGCCGACGTTCTCACCGGCGCGCGCCTCGTCGAGGATCTTGCGGAACATCTCGATGGCGGTGCAGGTGGTCTTCATCGACTTGGCCTTGATGCCGACGATCTCGACTTCCTCGTTCGGCTTGAGGATGCCACGCTCGACACGACCGGTGACGACGGTGCCACGACCGGTGATCGTGAAGACGTCCTCGACGGGCATGAGGAACGGCTTCTCGGTCTCACGCTCGGGCTGCGGGATCGCGCTGTCCACGGCGCCCATGAGCTCCATGAGGGCGTCCGACCACTTCGGGTCGCCCTCGAGGGCCTTCAGGGCCGAGACGCGCACGACCGGCGCGTCGTCGCCGGGGAACTCCTGGCTCGACAGGAGCTCACGGACCTCGAGCTCGACGAGCTCCAGGAGCTCCTCGTCCTCGACCATGTCGCTCTTGTTCAGCGCCACCACGATGTAGGGGACGCCGACCTGGCGGGCCAGCAGCACGTGCTCGCGGGTCTGCGGCATCGGGCCGTCGGTCGCCGCGACCACCAGGATCGCGCCGTCCATCTGCGCGGCACCGGTGATCATGTTCTTGATGTAGTCGGCGTGGCCCGGGCAGTCAACGTGGGCGTAGTGCCGGGCTTCGGTCTGGTACTCGACGTGCGCGATCGAGATCGTGATGCCGCGGGCCTTCTCCTCCGGCGCCTTGTCGATCTCGTCGAACGGGGTGTAGGGGTTCACGTCCGGCATGCGGTCGTGGAGCACCTTGGTAATGGCCGCCGTCAGCGTCGTCTTCCCGTGGTCGATGTGACCGATGGTGCCGATGTTGACGTGCGGCTTAGTCCGCTCGAACTTCGCCTTCGCCACTGGTGTCCTCCTGTGGACTTCTGGTTCGCGGTGCGTCGACGCCTGAAGCGTCGACGCACCCTGTCGACTTGGGTCTGGCGGCTGAAGCCTTCAGGCCCGCTGATGCAGCCTCGCGGCCGCGGACCGGGAACTACTCCCCGGTCGCCTTCGCGATGATCTCCTTGGCGACGTTCGCGGGAACCTCGGCGTAGGAGTCGAACTGCATCGAGTAGCTCGCCCGGCCCTGGGTCTTCGACCGCAGGTCGCCGACGTAGCCGAACATCTCCGACAACGGCACCGTGGCGCGGACGACACGGGCACCGCCGCGCTCCTCCATCGCCTGGATGGTGCCACGCCGGGAGTTGAGGTCGCCGATCACGTCACCCATGTTCTCTTCCGGGGTGGTGACCTCGACGGCCATCAACGGCTCGAGGAGAGCGGGGGTAGCCTTGCGGGCCGCCTCCTTCATCACCATCGAACCAGCGATCTTGAACGCCATTTCCGACGAGTCGACCTCGTGGTACTGCCCGTCGAGCAGCGTCAGCTTCACGCCCACCATCGGGTAGCCCGCGAGCACGCCGTACTGCATCGCGTCCTGGGCGCCGGCGTCGACCGAAGGGATGAACTCCTTCGGGATGCGACCGCCCGAGACCGCGTTGACGAACTCGTACGTCGGGCCGTCCGCCGTCACCTCGAGCGGCTCGAGCTTGACGATGACCTTCGCGTACTGACCCGAGCCACCGGTCTGCTTCTTGTGCACATAGTCGATCTTGTCGACGATGCCCTTGATGGTCTCGCGGTAGGCCACCTGCGGCTTGCCGATGTTGGCCTCGACGCTGAACTCGCGGCGCATCCGGTCGACCAGGATGTCCAGGTGCAGCTCGCCCATGCCGGCGATGATGGTCTGCCCGGTCTCCTCGTCGTTCTTGACGCGGAAGGTCGGGTCCTCCTCGGCCAGCCGCTGGATGGCGGTGCCCAGCTTCTCCTGGTCGGCCTTGCTCTTCGGCTCGATGGCGACCTGGATGACCGGCTCCGGGAAGGTCATCGACTCGAGGATGACCGGGTGGGCCGGGTCGCAGAGGGTGTCACCCGTGGTGGTCTGCTTGAGACCCTGCACGGCGATGATGTCACCCGCCTGAGCGCTTGGGCGCTCCTCACGCTTGTTCGCGTGCATCTGGTAGATCTTGCCGATCCGCTCCTTGCGGTCCTTGGTGGAGTTGACCACCTGGGAGCCGGACTCGAGCGTGCCGGAGTAGATGCGCACGTAGGTGAGCTTGCCGAGGTGCTTGTCCGTCTGGATCTTGAAGGCCAGGCCGGAGAACGGCTCGCTGTTGGACGGCTTGCGCAGCAGCGGCGTCTCGCCGTCGGTCGCCACGCCCTCGACGGCCGGGATGTCCAGCGGCGACGGCAGGAACTCCACGACGGCGTCGAGCATGGGCTGGACGCCCTTGTTCTTGAACGCCGAACCGCAGACGACCGGGTTGAGCTTGCCGGCGATGGTCGCCCGGCGGATCGCGGCCTTGAGCTCCTTGACGTCGAACGTCTCACCGTCCAGGTAGCGGACCATGATGTCGTCGTCGGTCTCGGACAGCGTCTCCAGGAGCTTGTCCCGGTACTCGTTGGCCTGGTCGACGAGATCCGCGGGGATCTCCTCGATGGCGTAGTCGTCACCCTTCTGGGTCTCGCCGCGCCACGTCAGCGCGCGCATCTCCAGCAGGTCGACGACGCCGATGTGGTCGCCTTCCAGACCGATCGGGATCTGCAGCACCAGCGGGGTCGCGTTGAGCCGGTCGACCATCATCTGCACGCAGCGGAAGAAGTCGGCACCGGTGCGGTCCAGCTTGTTGACGAAGCACATACGCGGGACGTTGTACTTGTCGGCCTGCCGCCAGACGTTCTCGGTCTGCGGCTCCACGCCGGCGACGCCGTCGTAGACCGCCACGGCACCGTCCAGGACCCGCAGCGACCGCTCGACCTCGACCGTGAAGTCGACGTGGCCGGGCGTGTCGATGATCTGGATGACGTGGCCCTTCCACTCGCACTTCGTGGCGGCGGAGGTGATGGTGATGCCCCGCTCCTGCTCCTGCTCCATCCAGTCCATGACGGCTGCGCCCTCGTGGACCTCACCGATCTTGTACGTGATGCCGGTGTAGAAGAGGATGCGCTCGGTCGTCGTCGTCTTACCGGCGTCGATGTGCGCCATGATGCCGATATTGCGGACCTTGGCGAGGGCAGCGTCTACGGCAGCCACTTCGAATCCCTACTTCGCTCTCGTCGGATTGCTTGGTAAAGCGTCGCTTACCAGCGGTAGTGCGCGAAGGCCTTGTTGGACTCCGCCATCTTGTGGGTGTCCTCGCGGCGCTTCACCGAAGCACCGAGCCCGTTGCTGGCGTCGAGCAGCTCGTTCATGAGCCGCTCCACCATGGTCTTCTCACGACGGGCGCGCGAGTAGGTGACCAGCCAGCGCAGGCCCAACGTCGTCGCCCGGGGAGGGCGCACCTCGACCGGCACCTGGTAGGTCGCGCCACCGACGCGGCGGCTGCGGACCTCGAGGGTCGGCTTGACGTTGTCCATCGCGCGCTTCAGCGTGACGACGGGGTCCGTGCCCGACTTCTCCCGGCAACCCTCGAGAGCGCTGTAGACAACGCGCTCGGCGAGCTGACGCTTGCCCTCGACCAGGATCTTGTTGATCAGCTGGGTGACGAGCAGGGAGTTGTAGACCGGGTCCGCCACCAGGGGCCGGCGCGGCGCGGGGCCTTTACGCGGCATGTCAGCTCTTCTCCTTCTTCGCGCCGTACCGGCTGCGAGCCTGCTTGCGGTTGCGGACACCCTGGGTGTCCAGCGAACCACGAATGATCTTGTACCGGACGCCGGGGAGGTCCTTCACACGGCCACCACGGACCAGCACGATCGAGTGCTCCTGAAGGTTGTGACCGACACCGGGGATGTAGGCCGTCACCTCGATACCGTTGCTCAGTCGCACGCGGGCCACCTTGCGCAGGGCCGAGTTCGGCTTCTTCGGCGTGGTGGTGTACACACGCGTGCAGACGCCACGCCGCTGCGGGCTGCCCTTGAGCGCCGGCGTCTTGGTCTTGCTCAGCTTCGCCTGGCGGCCCTTGCGGACCAGCTGCTGGATCGTAGGCACTGGGCCTGTCTCCCTTCGGCCTCGCGGCCGCACGTCTTCTTCTTCGCTGTCTCCACGGCGTGACCGGCACCCGCGGTCGGGCGTGTCGCCCGCCGCGCGAACCCGGTCCAAGAAGTGCCAACCGGGTTTCGCGGTTTGCGTCCACCCTCAACCCGCGGAGGCGGGCCGTTGTGGACGCACGCACGAGTTGCCCGGCAAAGCCGGGCACGAGGGGAAAGAGTACCCACCGTGAGGACGCTGGTCAAAATCGACGGCTCGGCCCCATGACGGAACACTCTTCACACCAAGAGTACCTGGTGTCTGATCCGTCCGTCCCGGGGGTCGCGTTCTCGGCGTCAGGGCCGGTCAGCGGCGCTCTCGCGGGCGCTCACGGGCTCTCATGGGCTCTCATGGGCTCTCATGGGCTCGTAGAGGTGGCCGCGGCCACAAAGGCCAGCAACAGGGACAGCACGCCGACGCCCGCGCCGGTGGAGCCCAGCACCACCCCGGTGATCGCCATCCCGCGGCCGCTGACCAGCCGGCCCGCCTGGCGGACCTGGCGCATGCCGAAGACGCCGAGGCCGATCGCGCCGAGGCCGAGAAACACGGCCAGCACGGTGAACGCGCCGCCGGCGAGCGGGCCCCACCCCTCGGGCGCGCCGAGCAGGCCGAGGCAGCCCACGAACAGGCCGACGAAGACCGATGCGATGCCGGCGACGAGGCTGCCGATGGCGGGGCCGCTCGGGGTCGCCTGAACGAGGGGGTAGGCCACCCCGAAGGGGGTCCCCTGGACGACGTCGATCCGCATGCCCTGCTGCGCGACGGGCTGGGCCGGCTGCTGGTGCTGGTAGGGCTGGTGGGGCTGGTGGGGCTGGTAGGGCTGCTGGGGCTGGTGGGGCGGCTGGTGCTGGTAGGGGTAGGTCACGTCAGTTCACCAGCGGGTCGAAGTCCGTGCCGCGGCCCCGGGCATAGGCCAGCAGGCCCAGGATCGCCAGGACGACCAGCGTGGCGATCGACAGCACGATGCCGGTCCAGGCGAGCCGCACGCCGTTGCGGAGCCTCCTGGCGCCCAGCAGGAAGCCCTCCGCGGCCACCAGCTCGCGGTGCGACTGCCGGGCCATCATCAGCGCCAGGGTCGCCGGGATCGCCCCGCCGAGGAACGGCCCGGTCACCACCGACAGCAGGCCCAGCCCGAACACGGCCGAGGCCTTGGTGGCGCGGACCGGGTCGGGGTCGAGCGGATGGCGCGTCGAGGACGTCACCACCCGAGCCTATCCGGTCCACGGGAAGAGGGCGGGGCCCCGTGGGGTCCCCGCCCTCTTCGTCGTCCGGTGGTGCTTAGCGGAAGGAGCCCAGGTCGAAGTCGTCCAGGGGGACCGCCTGCCCGCTGGCCGGGCCGAAGCCGTAGTCGGCCTCCGGGTAGCCGGTCATCGAGTAGACCTTCGCCTTCGCCTCCTCGGTCGGCTCGACCCGGATGCTGCGGTACTTGCTGATGCCCGTACCGGCCGGGATGAGCTTGCCGATGATGACGTTCTCCTTCAGACCGATCAGCGAGTCGCTGCGCGCGTGGATCGCCGCGTCGGTCAGCACCCGGGTCGTCTCCTGGAACGAGGCCGCGGACAGCCACGACTCCGTCGCGAGGGACGCCTTGGTGATACCCATGAGCACGGGACGGCCGGCCGCCGGCTCGCCGCCTTCGGCGACGACGCGACGGTTCTCCGCCTCGAAGAGCGCACGGTCGACCAGCACACCGGGCAGGAACTCGGTGGAGCCGGAGTCGATGACCGTGACCCGCTTGAGCATCTGCCGGATGATGATCTCGATGTGCTTGTCGTGGATGAGCACGCCCTGCGAGCGGTACACCTCCTGGACCTCGGACGTCAGGTGGACCTGGACCGCCCGGGGACCCATGATGCGCAGCAGCTCGTGCGGGTCGATCGTGCCCTCGGTGAGCTTCTCACCGACCTCGACGTGCTCGCCGTCCTGGTAGCGCAGCTTGACGCGCCGGCTGAGCTTGTCGTGGACGATCTCCTCGCTGCCGTCGTCCGGCACGATGATGATCTTCCGCATCCGCTCGCCGTCCTCGATGCGCACGCGACCGGGGGTGTCGGCGATGGGCGCCTTACCCTTCGGCACGCGGGCCTCGAAGATCTCCTGCACACGGGGCAGACCCTGGGTGATGTCCTCACCCGCGACACCACCGGTGTGGAAGGTACGCATCGTCAGCTGCGTGCCCGGCTCACCGATCGACTGGGCGGCGATGATGCCGACCGCCTCGCCGACGTCGACGGTCTTGCCCGTGGGCAGCGACCGGCCGTAGCAGGCGCCGCAGACGCCGAGCTTCGACTCGCAGGTGAGCACGCTACGGACGCGGACGGTCTCGGTCCCGGCGGCGACCAGCAGGTCGACCGTGATCGAGTTGATGTCCGTGCCACGCTCGGCGACGAGCTTGCCGTCCTTGTCACGGACGTCGTCGGCGAGGGTACGGGCGTGCACGCCCGTCTCCGCGTGCTGGTGGATGCGCATGACGCCGTCGTGCAGCTCACCGACCGTCATCGGGATGGCGCGGTCGGTGCCGCAGTCCTCCTCGCGGATGATGACGTCCTGCGACACGTCGACCAGACGACGGGTCAGGTAACCCGAGTCGGCGGTCCGCAGCGCGGTGTCGGCCAGACCCTTACGGGCACCGTGCGTGGAGATGAAGTACTCCAGCACGGACAGACCCTCCCGGTAGCTGGCCTTGATCGGCCGCGGGATGATCTCACCCTTCGGGTTGGCCACCAGGCCACGGATCGCGGCGATCTGGCGGAGCTGGAGCAGGTTACCGCGGGCGCCCGAGTTGATCATCTTCCACAGCGGGTTCTCCTGCGGCAGCGCGCTTTCCATCTCCTTGGCGACCTCACCGGTCGCCTTGGTCCAGATCTCGATGAGCTCGCCGCGGCGCTCCTCGGCCGTCATGAGACCGCGCTGGTACTGCTTGTCGATCCGCTCGGCCTCCTTCTCGTAGCGCTCGAGGATCTCGCGCTTGCGAGGCGGCTGGATGACGTCTTCCATGCCGATGGTGACGCCGGACCAGGTGGCCCAGTGGAAGCCGGCAAGCTTGAGCGCGTCCAGGGTCGCCGCGAGGGAGACCTTCGGGAAGCGCTCGGCGAGGTCGTTGACGATCGCCGACAGCTGACCCTTGCGGATCTCGTAGTTGACGAAGCGGTACCCCACCGGGAGCGTCTCGTTGAAGAGCACCCGGCCGAGGGTCGTCTCGACCGTGACCGTGTCGCCGGACTGCCAGCCCTCGGGGGCCTCCCACGGCTGGCCGGAGGCGCCGTTGTCGACCCCGATGATGCCCCGGAGCCGGATCTTCACCGGTGCCTGCAGGTGCAGCTCGCCGTTGTCGAACGCCATCCGCGCCTCGGCGTCGGAGCTGAAGGTGCGCCCCTCGCCCGTCAGGCCCTTCTGGATGTGCGTCAGGTGGTACAGGCCGATGACCATGTCCTGGGTGGGCATGGTGACCGGCTTGCCGTCGGCCGGCTTGAGGATGTTGTTGCTGGACAGCATGAGGATGCGGGCCTCGGCCTGCGCCTCCGCGGACAGCGGCACGTGCACGGCCATCTGGTCGCCGTCGAAGTCGGCGTTGAAGGCGGTGCAGACGAGCGGGTGGATCTGGATGGCCTTGCCCTCGACCAGCTGCGGCTCGAAGGCCTGGATGCCCAGGCGGTGCAGGGTCGGCGCGCGGTTGAGCAGCACCGGGTGCTCCGCGATGACCTCCTCCAGCACGTCCCACACGACCGGACGCTGACGCTCGACCATGCGCTTGGCCGACTTGATGTTCTGCGCGTGGTTGAGGTCCACCAGGCGCTTCATCACGAACGGCTTGAACAGCTCCAGCGCCATCTGCTTCGGCAGGCCGCACTGGTGCAGCTTGAGCTGCGGGCCGACGACGATGACCGAACGGCCGGAGTAGTCGACGCGCTTGCCCAGCAGGTTCTGACGGAAGCGACCCTGCTTGCCCTTGAGCATGTCGGACAGCGACTTCAGCGGCCGGTTGCCCGGGCCGGTGACGGGACGACCGCGGCGGCCGTTGTCGAACAGCGCGTCGACGGCCTCCTGCAGCATCCGCTTCTCGTTGTTGACGATGATCTCCGGGGCACCCAGGTCGATCAGGCGCTTGAGCCGGTTGTTGCGGTTGATCACGCGCCGGTACAGGTCGTTGAGGTCGCTGGTGGCGAACCGGCCACCGTCGAGCTGCACCATCGGACGCAGGTCCGGCGGGATGACCGGGACGCAGTCCAGGACCATGCCCAGCGGCGAGTTGGCGGTGTTGAGGAACGCCGCGACGACCTTGAGGCGCTTGAGGGCCCGGATCTTGCGCTGGCCCTTGCCGCTGCGGATGGTCTCGCGCAGCGACTCGGCCTCGTCGTCGAGGTCCAGGTTCTCCAGCAGCGCCTTGATCGCCTCGGCACCCATGGCGCCGGTGAAGTACTCACCGAACCGGTCGCGCAGCTCGCGGTAGAGCAGCTCGTCGGTGATGAGGTTCTTGCGGTCCAGCTTGCGGAACGTGTCCATGACCTCGTCGAGACGGTCGATCTCACGCTGCGCGCGGTCCCGCATCTGGCGCATCTCGCGCTCGCCGGACTCCTTGACCTTGCGGCGCACGTCGGCCTTCGCGCCCTCGGCCTCGAGCTCGGCCAGGTCCTGCTCCAGCTTGGCGGCGCGCTTCTCGATCTCCGAGTCGCGGGCGTTCTCCGCCTGGCGCTTCTCCGCCGAGACCTCGTTCTCGAGGGTGGCGAGGTCGCGGTGGCGGGCCTCCTTGTCGACGCTCGTGATCACGTACGACGCGAAGTAGATGATCTTCTCGAGGTCCTTCGGCGCCAGGTCGAGCAGGTAGCCGAGCCGGCTGGGCACGCCCTTGAAGTACCAGATGTGCGTGACCGGGGCGGCGAGCTCGATGTGGCCCATGCGCTCGCGGCGGACCTTGGCACGGGTCACCTCGACGCCGCAGCGCTCACAGATGATGCCCTTGAACCGGACCCGCTTGTACTTGCCGCAGTAGCACTCCCAGTCCCGGGTCGGACCGAAGATCTTCTCGCAGAAGAGCCCGTCCTTTTCCGGCTTCAGGGTGCGGTAGTTGATCGTCTCGGGCTTCTTGACCTCGCCATGCGACCACTGGCGGATGTCGTCGGCAGTGGCCAGACCGATGCGCAGTTCGTCGAAGTAGTTGACGTCGAGCACTTCGTCTATGTCCTCACGATTCAGTTGCTCGGGTAATTGCTAGGTCGTGGAGCGGGCGCCTTCGCGGGGCGCCCGCCCACGGATCAAACTTCCTCGACGCTGCTCGGCTCACGCCGGGAGAGGTCGATGCCGAGTTCCTCGGCGGCGCGGAACACCTCGTCGTCCGTCTCGCGCATCTCGAGGGCCACGCCGTCGCTGGAGAGCACCTCGACGTTCAGGCACAGCGACTGCAGCTCCTTGAGGAGCACCTTGAAGGACTCCGGGATGCCCGGCTCCGGGATGTTCTCGCCCTTGACGATCGCCTCGTAGACCTTGACGCGTCCGAGGACGTCGTCGGACTTGATCGTCAGCAGCTCCTGCAGCGCGTAGGCGGCGCCGTAGGCCTGCATCGCCCAGCACTCCATCTCACCGAAGCGCTGACCACCGAACTGCGCCTTACCACCCAGCGGCTGCTGCGTGATCATCGAGTACGGGCCGGTGGAACGGGCGTGGATCTTGTCGTCCACCAGGTGGTTGAGCTTGAGGATGTAGATGTAGCCCACCGCGATCGGGTCCGGCAGCGGCTCACCGGAGCGGCCGTCGAACAGCCGTGCCTTGCCGCTGGCACCGATGAGCTGGTTGCCGTCCCGGTTGGGCAGCGTGCTGCTCATCAGGCCGGCGATCTCTTCCTCCTTGGCGCCGTCGAAGACCGGGGTCGCGACGTTGGTGTCCGGCTCGGACTCCCCCGCGTTGATGGCCTTCAGCGCCCGCTTCCACTCGGTGTCGTCACCGTCGATCTTCCAGCCTGTCTTGGCCACCCACCCCAGGTGGGTCTCCAGGACCTGGCCGATGTTCATCCGGCTCGGCACGCCGAGCGGGTTGAGCACGATGTCGACCGGGGTGCCGTCCTCGAGGAACGGCATGTCCTCGACCGGGAGGATCTTCGAGATGACGCCCTTGTTGCCGTGGCGGCCGGCGAGCTTGTCGCCGTCCTGGATCTTCCGCTTCTGGGCCACGTAGACGCGCACCAGCTCGTTGACGCCCGGGGACAGCTCGTCGCCGTCCTCCCGGCTGAACGTGCGCACGCCGATGACCGTGCCGGTCTCGCCGTGCGGCACCTTGAGGCTGGTGTCGCGCACCTCGCGGGCCTTCTCGCCGAAGATCGCGCGGAGCAGGCGCTCCTCCGGGGTCAGCTCGGTCTCACCCTTGGGGGTGACCTTGCCGACCAGGATGTCGCCGGTCACGACCTCGGCGCCGATCCGGATGATCCCCCGCTCGTCGAGGTCGGCGAGCATCTCCTCGCTGACGTTCGGGATGTCGCGGGTGATCTCCTCCGGCCCCAGCTTGGTGTCGCGCGCGTCGACCTCGTGCTCCTCGATGTGGATCGAGGTGAGGACGTCGTTCTGCACCAGCTTCTGGGACAGGATGATGGCGTCTTCGTAGTTGTGACCCTCCCAGGGCATGAACGCCACGAGCAGGTTGCGCCCGAGCGCCATCTCGCCCTCGTCGGTGCACGGACCGTCGGCGATGACCTGCCCCGCCTCGACCCGGTCGCCCTCGAAGATCACCGGCTTCTGGTTGACGCAGGAGCCGGAGTTGGAGCGGCGGAACTTGTGCAGCAGGTAGGTCCGGCGGTGGCCGTCGTCCTGGTGGATCGTGACGTAGTCGGCGCACATGTCCTCGACCACGCCGGCGACCTCGGCCACGACCACGTCACCGGCGTCGACGGCGGCACGGTACTCCATGCCGGTGCCGACGAGCGGGGCCTCGGCCTTGACCAGCGGCACCGCCTGGCGCTGCATGTTGGCGCCCATGAGTGCACGGTTGGCGTCGTCGTGCTCGAGGAACGGGATCATCGCGGTGGCGACCGAGGTCATCTGCCGCGGCGACACGTCCATATAGTCGACCTGGTCGGCGGGGACGTTGTCGACCTCACCGCCCTTCCGGCGGACGAGGATGCGGTCCTCGGCGAAGTTGCCGTCGCTCTTGAGCGGAGCGTTGGCCTGCGCCTTGACGAACCGGTCCTCCTCGTCGGCGGTCAGGTAGTCGATCTGGTCGGTGACCCGGCCGTCGACAACCTTCCGGTACGGCGTCTCGACGAAGCCGAACGGGTTGACCCGCGCGAACGTCGAGAGCGCGCCGATGAGACCGATGTTGGGACCTTCAGGGGTCTCGATCGGGCACATGCGGCCGTAGTGCGACGGGTGCACGTCGCGGACCTCGAAGCCGGCCCGCTCACGCGACAGACCGCCCGGGCCGAGCGCGCTGAGGCGCCGGCGGTGGGTCAGGCCCGCGAGGGGGTTGGTCTGGTCCATGAACTGCGACAGCTGCGACGTGCCGAAGAACTCCTTGATCGCCGCCACGACGGGACGGATGTTGATCAGGGTCTGCGGCGTGATCGCCTCGACGTCCTGCGTCGTCATGCGCTCGCGGACGACGCGCTCCATCCGGGACAGGCCGACGCGGACCTGGTTCTGGATGAGCTCGCCGACCGTGCGCAGGCGCCGGTTGCCGAAGTGGTCGATGTCGTCGGCCTCGTAGCCCTCTTCGCCCGTGTGCAGGCGGCAGAGGTACTCGACCGTGGCGACGACGTCCTCTTCCGTCAGCACACCCTGGTTGATCGGGAGGTCCAACTCGAGCTTCTTGTTGAACTTGTATCGACCGACCTTGGCGACGTCGTATCGCTTCGGGTTGAAGAAGAGGTTGTCGAGGAGGGTCTGCGCGTTCTCACGCGTCGGCGGCTCGCCGGGGCGGAGCTTGCGGTAGATGTCTAGCAGGGCCTCGTCCTGGCCGGCGATGTGGTCCTTCTCGAGCGTCGTCATCATGAGCTCGGACCAGCCGAACTTCTCACGGATGCGCTCGGCGGACCAACCGATGGCCTTGAGCAGGACGGAGACGGCCTGCCGGCGCTTGCGGTCGATGCGGACACCGACGGTGTCGCGCTTGTCGATGTCGAACTCCAGCCAGGCACCCCGGCTCGGGATGACCTTGACGCTGGTGAGGTCGCGGTCGGAGGTCTTGTCCGGCTGCTTGTCGAAGTACACGCCCGGCGACCGGACGAGCTGGCTCACCACGACGCGCTCGGTGCCGTTGATGATGAAGGTGCCCTTGGGCGTCATCATCGGGAAGTCACCCATGAACACCGTCTGGCTCTTGATCTCGCCAGTGGTGTGGTTGGTGAACTCCGCCGTCACGAACAGCGGCGCGCAGTAGGTGAGGTCCTTCTCCTTGCACTCCTCCATGGGAGCCTTGACCTCGTCGAAGCGGGGCGCGGAGAACGACAGGGACATCGTGCCGGAGAAGTCCTCAATGGGACTGATTTCATCGAGGATCTCCGCCAGCCCGGAACGGGCGTGCGGATCACCGGCCGAGCGGCTCTGCCACTTCTCGTTGCCAACCAACCAGTCGAACGAGTCGGTTTGGATGGCAAGGAGGTTGGGAACCTCAAGGTGTTCGGTGATCCTGCCGAAGGAGACCCGGCGGGGAGCGTATGCGCTCGAACTGGTCTTCGCAGGGCGGGAAGCTGCCAAGATGCGTCCTTCCGAGGACCGGTGGTGCAGACAGGCCGTTTTGCGTGCAGCCTGACGACCCCCGATGCAAAGTGCCCACGAAGAGGCACTCCACGCCAGAGGTGAAGTCAGAAGACAGCGCAAACTAGCAGTGTAGCCGAAAGGCTAACCGCTGTCGAGCGGCCCCGTGCACGATGTTTCAACGATCTTTTTTGAAGATCGCTGTTCCACCGGCCGAGCCGCTCGCGTCGGTCGAGGCCTGGGGCTCATCGGTCGATGTGCGCTGAACCAGACCCAAGAAGGATCGGGGCACATCTGTCGGGCCACCGGCCGCCGCGTCCGCGGAAGGCAGTGCCTGATTAGCGTGCCTGCCACCAGGTCATCGCGTCAAGGGTTCCCACGCGCGTCGGGCCACCGTGACGGAAATCTCGCACTCCGATCACAAGGTGTTGTGGTGGCCACCCCTAGATCTTGGGTCCTTACACACAAAGGGCGGCCGCCGGTTTCCCGGCGACCGCCCCGCTGTGGTGCAAGTTACTTGAGGGTAACCTTGGCGCCCTCGGCCTCGAGCTTGGCCTTGGCCTTGTCCGCGGTCTCCTTGTTGGCCTTCTCGAGGACGGCCTTCGGCGCGGCCTCGACGAGGTCCTTCGCCTCCTTCAGGCCCAGGCCGGTCAGCTCGCGCACGACCTTGATGACCTGGATCTTCTTGCCGCCGTCGCCCTCGAGGACGACGTCGAACTCCGACTGCTCTTCCTTCTCCTCGACCGGAGCGGCAGCGGCGCCGCCGCCACCCATCATGACCGGCGCGGCAGCGGTGACGTCGAACGTGGTCTCGAACTCCTTCACGAACTCGGAGAGCTCGATCAGGGTCATCTCCTTGAACGCGTCGAGGAGTTCGGCGGTGCTCAGCTTCGCCATGTTGGCGTTCCTTTCGAAAAAAGTGATGTGGAGCGCGCGGGCCTATTCGGCCGCGTCGCTGCCGGCTTCCTGCGCGCTGCCGGAGTCCTGCTTGTCGGCGAGAGCCTGGATGGTGCGGGCGGCCTTGGACAGCGGCGCCTGGAACAGCGACGCGGCCTTGGACAGGCTGCCCTTCATCGCGCCGGCCAGCTTGGCCAGCAGCACCTCACGGGACTCCAGGTCGGCCAGGCGACGGACCTCGTCCGCGCTGATGGCCTTGCCCTCGAAAACGCCGCCCTTGATGACGAGCAGCGGGTGGGCCTTCGCGAACTCACGAAGGCTCTTCGCCGCCTCGACCGGGTCGCCGGAGACGAAAGCGAGCGCGGTAGGACCGGAGAACAAATCGTCGAGCCCGCTGATGCCCGCGTCCGTCGCGGCACGCTTCGCGAGCGTGTTCTTCGCGACGGCGTACGTGGTCTCGCGGCCCAGGCTGCGGCGCAGGGTCTTGAGCTGCGCCACGGTCAGGCCGCGGTACTCGGTCAGCACGGTGGCCGTCGAGCCCCGGAAGCTCTCGGTGAGCTCCGCGACCGCGGTGGCCTTGTCGTCTCGAACCGGCTTGTCCGCCATGTCCCTCCTCTCTCTTGCTACGGTGCTGGCCACGCTCTCGGGCGCACTCGCGGCAACGAAAAACGCCCCGGGCGCAGGGGCGCACGGGGCGGAGCGACATGTGTCGGCAACGCTTGTCCGGCCCTGCGCGGGTCGCCTGCGTTGACACAGGGCCTTCGATGTCCACTCACGCGGACATGACCAGCGGTCTTCGGGTTTCGATGGAAACTGTACTTGACTCGCCGTGCGCAACCAAATCGCGGCGCGTCTACGGCCTGGTCCGCCGCAGGTGGGCGTAGGCGGCGACGGCGAGCGCGGCCCACACGACGCCCCAGCCGGTGGTGACGGCGACGGCGGTCAGGTCGGCACCGCCGACGGTGTCGCGGGCGGTGGTCATCAGCGGCGGGGCCAGCCACGGCGCCGGCGAGCTCTTCAGGCCGAGCACGACCGCCATGACCACGCCGCCGACGAGGATCGCCAGGCCGCGGGCCGCCTGCCCGGACACCGCGCGGCTGGCCAGGGCGCCGAGGCCGACGGCGGGCAGGAGCAGCAGCAGGTGCGCCCACAGGCCGAGCGCGATGCCCTCCCCCAGCGGCGGGTCGCCGACCTTCTGCGGTCCGGTGACGCCACCGACGAGCCACGGCAGGATCATCGCGACCAGGATCACCGGCAGGGCGGCGACCAGCGCCGCGGCGACCCCCGCGGCGGTCTCCCGGCCGGCGCCGAGCGCGACCCTGCCGATCCGCCGCTGCACGTCGGGCTCCACGTCGAGCAGGAGCTTCGTCTGCCAGGCCAGGACCCCGAACAGCACGGCCGCGGACACCCCGTAGGCCTCGCCGGCCTGGGACTGCCCGCCGCCGTACAGGATGGACAGCACGACCAGGGCGGCCAGCAGCGGCGCGGCGGCCCGGCCCGTCTGGACGAAGCCCGCGAGCCGCATCCTGACCAGGGCGGTCACCGCTCCTCCCGGACGCCGAGGACGTCGAACCCGTCGGCGCGCAGCCTCGCCACCGCCCGGTCCGCGTGCGTCGCCGCGACGGCGAGCTCGATGATGCGCCTGGCGGCGGGGCGCTCGCCCCGGGGGCCGGTCACGCCCTTCCGGCCGTCTTCGCCCACCCGGCTGTCTTCGCCCACCCGGCCATCGGCTTCGCTCACCCGGCCGTCGCGGACGTGCCAGCGGCGGGCCCCCGGCAGGCGGGCGACCTCGCCGAGGTGGTCGCTGATGAGCACCGACCCGCCGCGGGCCACCACGTCGGCGACGATCGCCGGCACCTGTTCACGGGTCGCGGCGTCGAGGCCCTCCCACGGCTCGTCGAGGACCAGCAGGCCCGGCGGGTCCAGCAGTGCCTGGACGAGGCCCACCTTCTGGGCGGAGCCCTTGGAGAGGCGGCTCAGGCGTACATCGAGAAACCCCACGAAATTGAGGCGCTCGGCCCATTCGTCGATGCCGGCGCTGTCGGCTCCGCGGATCGCCGCCATGTGCGTCAGGTAGGCGCGGGCGGTGAACGGCTGGTCGGCGGGGAACCGCTCCGGGACCCAGCCCACCACCGGCCGCCTTCCGGAGACCGTGCCCCGGCCGGGCCTCAGCACCCCGGCGGCGAGCTGGAGCAGAGTCGACTTGCCGGAACCGTTGGGGCCGAGCACGACCGCGGTCTCGCCGGGACCGAGCTCCAGGTCGACGTGCTGCAGGGTCCACGCCGCATTACGGGCGTACCGGAACCAGACGTCGTGGAACTGCACGCCCCCGAACATAGACGACGGCGGGCACCCTCGGATGCCCGCCGTCGTCGTGCCGCTGTGCTTACTCCGCGGACGCGTCGTCCTCGAGGAGGTTGCGCGTGCGGTTCGGGTCGACCGGGATGCCGGGGCCCATGGTGGTGGTGATGAAGATCTTCTTCAGGTACTTGCCCTTGGCCGCGCTCGGCTTGGCCCGGTTGACCTCGTCGAGGACCGCCGCGTAGTTCTCCACCAGCTGCTGCTCGGAGAAGCTCGCCTTGCCGATGATCAGGTGGAGGTTGGAGTGCTTGTCCACCCGGTAGGTGATCTTGCCGCCCTTGATCTCGTTGACCGCCTTGGTGACGTCCATCGTGACCGTGCCCGTCTTCGGGTTCGGCATCAGGCCGCGCGGGCCCAGGATCCGCGCGATCCGGCCGATCTTGGCCATCTGGTCGGGGGTGGCGATCGCCGCGTCGAAGTCCAGCCAGCCTTCCTGGATCCGGGCGACGAGGTCGTCGGTGCCCACCGCGTCGGCGCCGGCGGCCTCGGCCTCAGCGGCCTTCGGGCCCTGCGCGAAGACGATGACGCGGGCGGTCTTGCCGGTGCCGTGGGGCAGGTTGACCGTGCCACGGACCATCTGGTCGGCCTTGCGGGGGTCGACGCCCAGCCGCATGGCCACCTCGACGGTGGGGTCGAACTTGACGGTGGTGGTCTGCTTGGCCAGCTTCACCGCGGCGATGGGGCTGTACAGCGCGTTGCGGTCGACAAGGTCCGAGACCTTGCGGTAGTTCTTTCCGTGCTGCGACATGTCGCTTTTACTCCTGTGGTGATCGTGCGGGCGCTTTCCGCGCCCTCCCACTTGGTCTTTGGTTGTGCTTGCCGGCGGAGCTTGATCAGTCCTTGACGACGATGCCCATGGAGCGGGCGGTGCCGGCGATGATCTTCTCGGCCTGCTCGATGTCGTTGGCGTTGAGGTCGGCCATCTTCTTCTCGGCGACCTCACGCAGCTGGGCCTTGGTGATCGAGCCGACCTTGTCCTTCTGCGGCACACCCGACCCCTTCGGCACGCCGGCGGCCTTGAGCAGCAGGCGGGCGGCGGGCGGGGTCTTGAGGATGAACGTGAACGTCCGGTCCTCGTAGACGCTGATCTGCGCGGGGATGATGTCGCCGCGCTGGGACTCCGTCTGGGCGTTGTACGCCTTGACGAACTCCATGATGTTCACACCGTGCTGACCGAGCGCGGGGCCGACCGGCGGCGCCGGAGTGGCCTGGCCGCCCGGCAACTGAAGCGTGAAGGTCTTGACGAGCTTCTTCTTCGGAGGCATGGCTGCTTTCGTCTTCCTGGGCTGGAGTTTCGTGCCTTGTTGTATGACGGCTCGCGGCCGTCTCCACGCACGACTGAGCGCCCGGCACTTGGCCGGACGCTCAAGCGTACCGCAGACGAATTAGATCTTCGTGACCTGGTTGAAGTTGAGCTCGACCGGGGTCTCCCGGCCGAAGATCGAGACCAGGACCTTGAGCTTCTGCTGATCGGCGTTGATCTCGCTGATCGTGGCCTGCAGCGAGGCGAACGCGCCGTCGGTGACGGTGACCGAGTCGCCGACCTCGAAGTCGAGGACCTTGACCTCGGGCTTGCCGGCCTTCTTGCCCTCCTGCTGCACCACCGGCGCGAGCCACTTGAGGACCTCGTCCAGCGACAGCGGCGCCGGCCGGTCGGCCCGGTCGGTCGCGCCGACGAAGCCGGTCACGCCGGGCGTGTTGCGCACGCACGAGTAGGACTCCGCCGTCAGCTCCATCCGGACGAGGATGTAGCCGGGGAAGACCTTGTTCTGCACCTGGGTGCGCTTGCCGTTCTTGATCTCGACCTCTTCACGAGTCGGGACCTCGACCTGGTAGATGAACTCTTCCATGTCGAGGCTCGTGATACGGGTCTCGAGATTCGTCTTGACCTTGTTCTCATACCCGGCGTAGGAGTGCACCACGAACCAGTCACCGGGCGCGAATCGCAGTGCGGCACGCAGCTCGGCGACGGGGTCCTCGGCGTCGGCCGCCGCCCCTGCCGGCTCGGGGGCCGTGCTGGGCGTGGCGGCCGTCATCACCGTCGACGTTTCCTCGTGCTGCTCGTCGTCGGTTGAGGCGGTCTCGTCGAATTCCTGCACGCTGCTCACTTCCGTCTGTCAAGTCTTCGCATCTGCGGCCGGTCCGCTGTGGACTACTCCGCTTTGTTGCCGAAGGCCCAGAGGACGCCCTTGGCGAGCAGGTAGTCGAGGCCACCCACGATCGTCAGCATCACGATCACGAACACGACGACAACCACCGTGTAAGTGGTCAGCTCTTTGCGGGTCGGCCAGATCACCTTACGCAGTTCGGCGACAACCTCGCGGACGAAGTTGATGAGCCGCGCGAAGATGTTGTTCGAGCTGCCCTCTTTGACCTTGGTCTTCTTCTTGTCCGTCTCTTTGACGTCCTTGGACTTGGCCTTCGCGTCCTTGGACTTCGTCAGGACCGTCTTGCCGTCCGCGTCGTCGTCATCGGCGTCCACGTCATCGTCAAGGTCGCCGTCGAGCTCGTCGAGCTCATCGGCGAACTCCTCCTCGATGGCCGCGTCCTCGGCGCTGAGCTCCTCGTCACGGCGATCGTCGGCGGGGTCGGTCCCGCGTCGCCTGCGTTCGGCCACTTTCGCCCTCTTCCGTGATCTCGCGAGTGCTCGGTCCGATGAGTGGCCCGCGGATCCGCCCGACCAGGGCCACCGGCGATGAGCCGGCGGCACTCGGCGGGACCAACCCGTGACCGCTGGAGGTCCGACCCGATCGGCGGATCGGGCACCCCAGACCCAGGTCAGGCCTTCGGCGCAGGGGCGACAGGACTTGAACCTGCAACCTGCGGTTTTGGAGACCGCTGCGCTGCCAATTGCGCCACACCCCTTCGTGGTGATCGCGCCTCCCGGACCCCTCTTCAGAGGGTGCCGAGAGGTTGCTCACCCCACGGGCGACCAGTGTACGGGTTCGGGTGGGATATCCCAACCACCCCCCTCCACCGAGTCGCTCCCTATGCCCTGACCAGGGCTTTTGCGGCACCAAGAATCTTGTCGCCGTTGCACGTGGCGGTGATGTCGATCTGCGCGACACCATCCTCCGCTACCCGCTTCACGACGCCGCTCACCACGATCTCGGTGCCTTTGTCGTCGTCCGGGACCACCACCGGGTTGGCGAACCGGGTGGAGTACTCGACGATCGACGCGGTGCCACCCACCCAGCAGGCAACCGCCTGTCCCGCCAGGGCCATCGTCAGCATGCCGTGCGCGATGACACCCGGCAGCCCGACCGAGGTCGCGACGCGGTCGCTCCAGTGGATCGGGTTGAAGTCGCCGGAGGCCCCCGCATACCGCACCAGATCGGCGCGGGTCACCTGGAACGTCTGCGGCGGGAAAACGGTGCCGACCTGCATCTCAGCCCTCCCCACGGACCACGAGGCGGGTCCAGATCGTCACGACGAGCTCGCCCTCGACGGTCGACACCTCGTGCCTGGTCGTCAGGAACGCGTGCCCGGCGCGGCTGCTGATCTCCTCCACCGCCATCACCGTCACCAGATGGTCGCCGGCGACGATCGGCCGCTCGTAGCGGAACGTCTGCCCGCCGTGCACCACCCGGCTGTAGTCCAACCCGAACGCCTGGTCCTCGACCAGCTGCTGCCCGGCGTTCTGACTCAAGATGATCGCGAACGTGGGCGGGGCGATCACGTCCTTGTAGCCCTTGGCGCGCGCCTCGGCGAGATCCCGGTGCACCGGGTCGCTGGCGCTCACCGCGTCGGCGAACTCCCGGATCTTCTCCCGGGCGACCTCGTATGGCGGGGTCGGCGGAAACACCCGACCCATGTACGACTGATCCAACGGCATGGTGTGCAACTTACCGCTGACACGAAAAAGCCCCGGCCGTGGGCCGGGGCTTTGTTCCTTCGTTCCTGAGACTGGTTACCGCGTCTCGCGGTGCACGGTGTGCTTGCCGTCCCGGGGGCAGAACTTCTTCAGCTCGATGCGGTCCGGGTCGTTACGGCGGTTCTTCTTCGTGATGTAGTTCCGCTCTTTGCACTCCGTGCACGCCAGCGTGATCTTCGGACGAACGTCGGTCGCCTTGGCCATGGCGAAGTGCCTTCCTTCAGAGCGGGGTTCAGGTCCAGCGAACGAGCATAGCGGCTCACACTGGCAGTCGCCGAATCGGACGACCTCTGTGGTGCGTCTGTAGCGGTGGCCGGACTTGAACCGGCGACACAGCGATTATGAGCCGCTTGCTCTACCATCTGAGCTACACCGCCGCGGCGGACTCGATGACTCAAGCCCGGTCTCTCGAGCCCCCTTACGGAATCGAACCGTAGACCTTCTCCTTACCATGGAGACGCTCTGCCGACTGAGCTAAGGGGGCGCATCAAGTGCGATCCCGCACATGCGCTCGCTAAGCGTACACGGCCCTCGCCGTGGCACGAAATCGAGTTCCCCGAAGTGGTGTTTGCCCAGCTTGTGACCCCTGCCTCCGGCGTGTCTCCCCGCTTCGGCCGACCCTTCCCGCACTCGCCGAGTGGGCCACGTCACCACCTTCTCGCGGATGCGCCACCGTCCAGCATCACTGCCTGCCGCGCCGGCCTGAACGTCGCGCAGCCCCGGTCCAGGGCGCTGCTTCGTGTGTCGCCGCGAACCCCTGCACCGGGGCACGCCGCCGGGTGACGATTCGGCCGGGAGGTCGGCGGACGACCGGGAGCCTTGGTTCCCACATGTCGCAGGACCGCTCGGGCCTCTCCGAGAGGCACAGGGGCCTCTAGAGGCAACGTCCGCCGGCACGCCCGGCACGTCCACGCCCGGTGACCACCGCGCCGGAGCCGCGTCCCTAGCCGCATCGCCGCGTCGCTCTGCCACATCACCCCGCCGCCCAGCCCAGCCCAGCCCAGCCGCCCGCCCGTGTCGCCCCGCCGCATCGGTTGGCGGGCCTACGGCACAGCGCAGGGCACGGGACTCGGCGGCTGGAGTGGGGCTACGGCACGGCGCGGAGCCAGCGGACCTCGCCCGCGGGTGGGACGGTGGGGTCGGCGTCGGCCTGGATCTGGAGCCAGGACTCGAAGCGCTCGTAGGGCAGTGCGCGGCTGAACAGGAAGCCCTGACCCATGTCGCAGTGCATGTCCTCGAGCAGGCCGAGTGTGAGCTCGCTCTCAACGCCTTCGGCGACCACGGCGAGCCCGAAGTGGCGGGCCATGTCGACAACGGTCCGCACGATCGCGAGATCCGCGGTGTCGGTCGCCATGCCCTGCACGAACGCGCGGTCGATCTTGACCTCTTGCACCGGCAGGCGGCCGAGGTCCGCGAACGACGACCGGCCCGCGCCGAAGTCGTCGACGGACAGCAGCACGCCCAGCTCGCGCAGGCGCTTCAGGGCGGGAACGCTGCGGCCGCTGCCGAGCAGCTCCTGCTCGGAGAGCTCCAGGATGATCCGCTCGGCCGGCACGCCGTGCTTCTCGAGCAGCTCCGACACCTGTAACGGGAAGTCTGCGTCGCCCAGGGTGCGGACCGAGATGTTGACCGCCACGGTGAGCGAACGCCCGGCGTCGGCCCATTCACGGGCCCTGCGGATGCCTTCTTTGAGGACCACACTGTTGAGCCGGGCGAGCTGACCGGTGTGCTCCGCGACCGCGACGAAGTCCGGCGGCGCCACCTGACCGTGCACCGGATGCTCCCAGCGGGCCAGGCACTCCACCCCGACCAGCCGGCGGTCCTTGAGCGACACCTTGGGCTGGAAGTAGACCTCCAGCTCGCCGGTGTTGAGCGCGGCATCCAGGTCCGCGGCCAGCCCGACGCGCCGCACAGAGCGCGACTGCAGGCCGGCGTTGAACAGCTGGACGATCCCGCGCGACTTCGCCACCGATGTGGCCACCACGGCCCGCTGCAGCAGCGCCTCGGGCTCCGAGCCGTGGTCCGGGTAGATCGACACACCGACGTTGGTGTCGACGTCGATCGTGAGCGAGTCGATGACCATCCGGTCGCGCAGCCCCGCCCGCAGCGTGTCGGCAACCGCCGCGGCCGCCTCGGCACTGGCCGTGCGCAGCTCGACCGCGAACTCGTCGCCGCCGACCCGAGCCACCAGCGCACCCTGCGGCGCCAGCCCACGCAGCCGCTTCGCGACCTGGATCAGCACCTGGTCGCCGGCGTCATGCCCCAGCGACTCATTGACCTCGCGCAGCGCGACGACGTCGAACAGCAGCACGGCGACGACCTCGCGCGGTCCCCGGCCGGTCATCGCCTCGCCCAACGCGGTGAGCATCCGGCGCCGGTTGGCCAGGCCGGTGAGCGCGTCGTGGTTGGCGTCGAACTGGAGCCGGTCGACCAGGCGGCTGTTCTCGACCGCCGCGCCGACCTGCAGCGACACCGTTTCCAGCAGCTGCACGTCTTCTTTGCCGAAGAGCACCTTGTCGCCGAGCCGGCCGGCGACCTCCAGCGTGCCGATCGCGACGCCGCTGGAGCGCAGCGGCACGACGATGATGTCCTTGACCTGCGCCTCTTGCAGCGCGGACTGCAGCTCCGGCCCGCCGGCCCTGGGCCCGGCGACGACGGTCTGCCCGGTGCGCATCGCCAGCTGCCGGAACAGGTCCGGTGTCGGGGCGCTGTCCAGCAGCCCCTGGTAGTCGAACCTGGACGACAGCAGCATCTCGTGATGGCGCCCGTGCCGCGGCAGCCAGAGCGTCGCCGAGTCCGCGGTCAGCAGCGCCCGCACCCGGCCGAGCAGCACGTCCGGCAGCGTGCCGTCGTGGTTGGTCGCGGCGATCTCACGCGTCAACGCATAGATCTCGGTGAGGTTGCGGTGCTGCCGGAAGAACTGCGTGTAGGAGCGATACAGAATGAACAGCACGATCGCCAGTGCGACCAGCAGCAGCGCACCCCAGTCGCTGGCGACCAGGGCGAGCAGCATGACCAGGCCCAGGACGATGTTGACGCCCATCACGGCGAATCCGGGGACCGACGACTTCAGGAACTGCGGCAGCTGGCCGACGCCCTGCAGCAGCACCATGACGCCCGCGATGGCAGCCAGGGTGACCACGTTGCCCGCGAGGATGGCCATGCCGAGCACCAGCCACGTCAGCGGCGAGCCGCCGCCGTGCAGCCCGAACTGGAACACGATCAGGTTGGCCGTCGCGGTGCCGGCGAAGTGGCTGGCGGCGTTGAAGGCGACCTTGTGCCAGCTGAACCGCGCACCGAAGACGTTCCACACCAGCCCGGCCGTCACCCGCACCGCCAGGACGAGCCACGGCGAGAGGTAGTACAGCGCCAGGATGAGCGGGATCTCGTTCATCTTGGTGCTCAGGCCCTGCCGCCTGATGTCGAAGCGGAGCTCGAGCGGCGTGGCGAGGGTCGCGAGGGCCAGCAGCGCCAGCGCGTGACCGTAGTGGTGCCCGACGTGTGACGGCCGGTCGGAGAGCAGGATGGGGAGCGAGAGCAGGACCCCCAGGACGAACAGGGGAGCCGTGATCAGCCACGAGTGGACCTCAGAGCGGCTGATCGGAACCTTTGGAGCCGGCACCCATTCCCCTACCTTTCGGGCATGGAGCCTGGTGCATCACACCGTCCGCGACGCGGGCGGGCCGGCTAGCTCCAGTCCCAGCCTTCAGTGACAAAGATCGGCTCGACCACCGGCGGGGCAGTGTGCGGCTGGATGGCGCGCAGAACGCTCACCAGTCTCACCACAGATCCCTCACTGTCCGTGCTCGCATGCGCTGCACCGGCCGAGACACCGAGCGCAACCACGCCAGCGCCGATCATCACCGCGAACCGTGTCATCCAACGGCCAGGCGTCGTCTCTCGCATCTGTCGCTCCCATGCGATCGCAGTGACATCAGGGTCCCGTATGGATACCCACGATCCTGCCACAGCCAACGTCTGATCCAACAGTGCGAGGGCCAGGATGAAGCGCCGCCACGGAAGAATCGACCTTTCGGCCGATTCCGATAGTGGCGATCCGGCTACATCAGCCCGCCTGATCTAAATCCCTGGCAACTTTTTCGCGACGCCGGGAGTCAGACCTGCCCATCTTTCGTCCCCTGACGGACGGGAGACGGGGGGCCTCGTCGCGCACCTCACGCCAACCGGCTTCGGGATCGTCGTCGGCAAGGACCGCGGACTCGACCCAGCCGACCGCATCCCGCTCGGAGTCGAACGACCGGACCCGGAGCCGCCCGTCGGGGCCGCCACGCCGGAGCTCCACCTGCCACCGGCCGCCGGCCGCGTTGCGCACGAAGACGTCCCGCCGCACGAGCCGGGACCACCGCCCGTTCCACCACTGCCGCTCATTCATGGGTACATCTTAGAACGCATGTACGACAATTTTCGGAGCTTCGGGAGCAGGCTCAACCGGTAGCTTGCCTACAGGTCCGGGGAGGGCCGCCGGAACGAGAACGGCCCCGGACCAGAGTCACCCCCGGTCCGGGGCCGTGCTGTCTTGCCAGTGGCGGGTAGAGGATTCGAACCTCTGTAGCTTTCGCGACGGATTTACAGTCCGCTCCCATTGGCCGCTCGGGCAACCCGCCTGGCGGAAGCAAGAATAGCGGTACGCCCCGGGGGCAATGCAAACGGGTACCCTCGGCACGCCCATACCGCCAATCGACCGCACCTCAGGAGCAGCTGCCATGGCTTCGGCACCCTCGTTCGACATCGTCAGCAAGGTCGACCGGCAGGAGGTCGACAACGCGCTCAACCAGGCCGACAAGGAGTTGGGGCAGCGGTTCGACTTCCGCGGCACCGGCGCTGAGATCAAGTGGGCCGGGGAGGAGACGGTCAGCCTCCAGGCGGAGACCGAGGAGCGCGTGGTCGCGGCGCTCGAGGTCTTCAAGGAGAAGCTGGTCAAGCGCAACATCTCGCTCAAGTCGCTGGACGCGGGCGAGCCGCGCGCGTCCGGCAAGACGTACAAGATCGACGCGAAGATCGTGCAGGGCATCGAGTCGGAGAAGGCGAAGGCGATCTCCAAGAAGATCCGCGACGAGGGGCCCAAGGGCATCCAGGCGCAGATCCAGGGCGATCAGCTGCGCGTGACCGGCAAGAAGAAGGACGACCTGCAGGCGGTCATCACGCTGCTCAAGGGCGAGGACTTCGGGATCGCGCTGCAGTTCACCAACTACCGGTGACGGCTCAGTCCTGGCGGGCCGGCGGGCGCCGCTCGGGGCGCTCCGCGGTCTCCTCGGCCCGGATCAGCACGAAACTGTCGGTGTCACAGATCTCGGTGTCGGCCTTCTCCCGATGATCGGGGTCTGCCAGCACGGCGTGGATCGGCAATGCCATGAGGCTGGACCATACACGGACGTGCTCCTGGCATCACTCATGTGAGTGACGTCTGCGTGGCGGCCCGCGCGATCGCGCCGCGCGGGTTGGCCGCCACCAGGGCGCCGAACGCGACAGCGGTGCCCGCCAGCAGAAACGCCCAGACGACGCCGCCGGGGCGGTCGACGACGAGTCCCATCGCGGCGACGCCGGCGGCGCTGGACGCCACGGAGACGGTCACCAGCCAGGTGTACGCCTCGTTCAGCATCGATCCGGGCACGATCTGCCCGACGAGCGAGTTCTGCACGGTGAGGGCCGGGGCGATGGTCGCGCCGCCGAGCACGAGTGCGATGCCGAGCGCCAGCGCGCTGGGCATCGCGGCCAGGATCAGGATGCTGGCGGAGACCCCGCCGAGCAGCCAGCCGAGGCGCCCCGGCGGGCGCGTGCCGAAGTAGAAGCCGCTCACGGCGCTGCCGATGCCCCACACCCCGAGCAGCAGCCCGCCGACGCCTGCCGGGTCGTGCTCGACGTACGCGGTGGCGTACGCCGGCACCGCGACCCCGACCCCGCCGAACGCGAACCCGAGGCCGAACGCGGTCACCAGCAGCGGCACGAAGCCGGGGACCCGCAGCGGGCCGAGGCCCTTGGCGTTGGTGTGGTCCGCGTGGCGGCGCCAGGACCGGATGGCCCGGCCCCGGGCTACGGTCAGTGTGCCGAGGAGCGTGACGCCGGCGGCGGCGCCGAGCGCGACCGCGGGCTGCCACAGCACGACGCACAACGCGACCAGCATCGGCCCGGCCACGAAGACGACCTCGAACAGCGCCGTCTCGGCCGCGAGCGCCGTCACCCGTACGTGTGGCAGGTCGGCGGTCAGCGCGTTCCACGTACCGCGCACCGCAGCCGTCAGCGGCGGGAACGTGGCGCCGGCCAGCACCGCTGTACCGACGACGAACGGCATCGGCGAATGCCGGAGCGCGACCACGATCAGCGCCGCGAGGGCGAGCGGGTGGGCGATGCCGGTGACGAGCAGGACCGGTCCGGGACCGACCCGGTCGGCGAGCCGTCCGGCGATCGGGCTGGCCGCGGCGCCCGCGAGGGCGTAGACGGCGCAGGCGGCGGCCGCCTGCGCGTACCGGCCGGTCGTCTGCTGCAGGAGCAGCAGCAGCGACAGCGAGACCATGCCGATGCCGAGCCTGGCGATCACGCCGACGACCAGGAGGACCGGTGCGCCGGGGAGCCGCCAAACCGCCGCGTACTGCCGCAACGCACTGCCTCATTTCCTGCCGGTAACGGGTGAAGAGCCTGCCGATCCTAACGGCAGGCTCCGGTCACCCGTTCAGGAATTTGCGTCAGCGGCGCGTGACACCCGCCATCTGCTCCAGCCTGGCGATCCGCTGCTCCATCGGCGGGTGGGTCGAGAACAGCGATGCGATGCCCCCGCTCCGCAGCGGGTTGTCGATCATCAGGTGGGCCTGGCTGGCGAGCTGACCGTCGGCCGGCAGCGGCAGGGCCTGCGTACCGCGATGGATCTTGCGCAGGGCGCTGGCCAGGGCGAGCGGGTCCGTGGTGAGCCGGGCGCCCGACTCGTCCGCCTGGTACTCACGGCTGCGGCTGATGGCGAGCTGGATCACGGTCGCGGCGAGCGGGCCGAGGATCAGCATCAGCAGCAGGCCGCCGATGCCCGGACCGTCGTCGTCGCTCGACGAGCCCCCGATCGGCAGGAAGATCGCCAGCTGCGCCAGCATGGTGATCATGCCGCCGAGTGCGCCGGCGACGCTGGAGATGAGGATGTCGCGGTTGTACACGTGTGACAGCTCATGTCCGATCACGCCGCGCAGCTCGCGCGGGGTGAGGATGCCGAGGATGCCCTGCGTGACGGCGACCGCCGCGTGCCGTGGGCTGCGCCCGGTGGCGAAGGCGTTCGGTTGCGCCGTCGGGCTGATGTACAGCCTGGGCATGGGCTGCCCGGCGGACGTCGCGAGCTCCCGGACGATGGCGTAGAGCTCGGGCGCCTGGGCCTCGGTGACAGGCTGGGCGTTCATCGCACGCAGGGACAGCTTGTCGGAGAAGAAGTAGCTGAACGCGTTCATGCCGAGCGACAGGAACACGGCGACGACCAGGCCGGTGCTGCCACCGAGCCAGTAGCCGACGAGCAGGATCAGCGAGGTCAGCAGCCCCAGGAGGGCCGCCGTCTTGAGACCGTTGAGATGCCTGTGCTGCATACCATCTACAACACCCCGGTCGGCCGTGCCCCTTCCCTACGCCGGCTGTGAGCTGGCTGAACGTCTCGTCCGAGCCTCATGGAGTGCCTCATGGGGTGAAGAACGCCGCCAGCTCGAGCACTCCCTGCGGCGCCAGCCCGACCAGCACCGCGAGCACGGCGGCGACCCCGACCGCCGCGGCGACCGGCCACCCGGCGCGCACCGGCGCCGCGCCTGGGGCCATGACCGCTGCGATGGCCGGCGCGGTCGCCGTGGTCGTGGTTGTGGCGGGCGCCGGTGGCGTGGCCGGTGCGCCCGCAGTGGTCGCGGCCGTCGCGGCTGTGACGGCCGTCACGGTCGCTGGTTCCGCGGAACCAGAGAACAGGCTCGCGACGACCCGGATGTAGTACGCGAGGCCGATGACCGCGTTGATCGCGACGACGATCGCCAGCCACGCCGCGTCACCGCCGAGCAGGGATCGCACCACGGCGACCTTGGCGAACAGGCCGGCCAGGCCCGGCGGCAGCCCTGCGAGGCCCGTCAACGCGATCACGAGGACCGCCGTCAGCCACGGCGAGCGGCGGGCGAGCCCCCGGTAGTCGGCGATCTCACCACCGTCGGCACTGCCCCGGACCGCGACGACGGCGGCGAACGCCGAGAACTCGAGGATGACGTAGAAGAGGGCGTACGCGACGGTCGCGGCGACGGCGAGCGCGACCGCCTCGGTGGTGCGGCCGCCGGTCGCCAGGAGCGCGCCGAGCGGGGCCAGCACGTAGCCCGCCTGGGCCACCGACGACCAGGCGAGCAGCCGCACCATGCGCCGCTGCCGGAGGGCGACGAGGTTGCCGACCGTCATGCTGAGCACGGCGAGCACCGCGAGCGTCAGCCCCGACGTGGCGAGGACCGGACCGCCGGCCAGCACACCGACCAGCAGCAGCGCGACAACCCCACCGAGCTTCGAGGCGGTCGACAGGTACGCGGCGACCGGCAGCGGGGCGCCGTCGTACGTGGCCGGCGCCCAGGCGTGCGCGGGCACGGCGGCGACCTTGAACGCCAGCCCCGCCAGCAGCAGCACCATGCCGACCTTCAGCAGCGGGCGCAGCTCGGGCACGGCGAGGTCCGCCCGGGCGATGTCGGCGAGGTGCACGCCGCCGGTCGCCGTGTACACGAGGGCGGCCCCGAGCAGCGCCACCGCCGTCGACACGACGCTGACCACGAAGAACGTGACCGCCGCCGACGCCCCGGCGGTGGCGCCGCGCCTGATGCCGACCAGCAGGTACAGCGGCAGGGTGAGCGTCTCGAGCGCCACGATCAGCGTGATCAGGTCGCGGGCTCCGCCGAGGACGACCGCGCCGGTCAGCGAGCAGGCGAGCAGGAAGCAGTACTCGCCGACGGGCACCTCACCCGTCCGCAGCACCGGCAGCGACAGCGCCACCGCGCCGAGCGCCAGGATCGCGAACGCGGCACCGACGGCCGCGGCGGCCGGGTCCGCCACCAGCGAGCACTGGTCGGGCCCGACGCAGAACGCGGTCCGCCGACCGGCGTCACCGAGCCCCAGCCCGACCCCGATGGCGGTGCCCGCGGTCGCCACCATCCCGAACGCCGTCGTCCCCACGACCGCGCCCAGCCTGCCCGGCGCGACCAGGTCGGCGAGCAGCACGAGGACCGCGGTGGCGGCGGCGACGTACGTCGGCAGGAGCGCGATCTGGTCGATCGTCATCGCCCGACCTCCCTGACAGGCTCACGGCCCACCGGCCCGGGCGCGAACCCGGACTCCGGGCCAGGCAGAACCCAGGCCGCCGAACCGGGCACGTGGTCGGGGCGTGGGCCGGGTGGACGGGCGGCCACGGGTGCGGTGGCCCGGAGTGCGGCGCGGCGGGTGGAAGGCGTCATCGGGTGATCACGCCTGCCAGGGCGTCGGCGGCGCCGGCGGAGAAGAACAGGACGCCCATCGGGACCACGCCGATGGCGAGGGTGAGGACGATCAGCGGGGACCAGGCGACCAGTTCGCCCGGTCGGAGGCGGCCGGTCGCGGTCGTGGTGAGCGCGGTGACCGGTGGCGTCGCGGCGCCGTGGGTGACGCGGCGGAGCAGGCGCAGGAAGTACGCGGCGGCGAGGGCGGCGCCGATGGCCGCGACGACGCCGAGGGTGGTCCAGAGGGGGCCGCCGCGCTCGAAGGCGGCGACGACCGCGAACGCCTCACCCCAGAAGCCGGCGAGGCCGGGCAGCCCGAGGGACGCGATGGCGGCGAACGCGAGGACGCCGCTGAGCGCCGGCGCGGTCTCCCGCAGCCCGCCGAGCTGGGCGAGGTCGCCGGTGTGCGTGCGGTCCTTGATGCCTCCCGCCACGAAGAACAGCAGGCCGGTGATGACGCCGTGGGCGATGTTGCCGATGAGGGCGGCCTGGAAGCCGGTCGTGGTGAGGGTGGCGACGCCGAGGAGGACGAAGCCCATGTGGCCGACGGAGGAATACGCGATGAGGCGCTTGAGCTCCGTCTGGGCGAGGCACACGAGGCCCCCGACGATGATGGCGGCGGTCGCGAGGATCCCGAGGACCGGCGCGCTGCGGGCGGCGGCCTCCGGCGCGACGCCGACGGCGACGCGGAGCAGGCCGTAGGTGCCCATCTTCAGCAGGACGCCGGCGAGGATGACCGAGCCGACGGTCGGCGCCTCGGTGTGCGCGGCGGGCAGCCAGGTGTGCAGCGGCCAGAGCGGGCTCTTGACCGCGAACGCCACGGCGAGCAACACGAACGCGAGCAGCTGCACGCCGCCGCCCATCCGGGTGCTCGTCGGGTCGGACAGCGCGACGAGGTCACCGGTGCCGGCGGCCGACACGACGGTGAAGACGCCGACGAGCAGCAGCACCGAGCCGAACAGCGTGTACAGCACGAACTTGCGCGCGGCGCGGCGGCGGTCGGGGCCGCCCCAGACGGCGATGACCGCGTACATCGGCAGGAGGACGACCTCGAAGAACACGAAGAACAGCACCAGGTCGAGGGCGAGGAACACGCCGATGATGCCGACCTCGAGGACCAGCAGCAGCGCCACGAGGAGCCGACCGCGGCCGGGGTCGGGCACCCGCCAGAGGCAGTACGCGCAGCAGAGCATCGTCAGCCCGGCCGTGAGCGCCACGAGCGGATACGAGATGCCGTCGATGCCGAGATGGAACCGCAGGCTCAGGTCGGGCGCCCACGGCAGGTCGATCTCGGCCCACGGCGCGATGGGGTTGGCCTTGACGGGCGCGAACGTCGGGACCTCGCTCGCCGACGACGGCGGATCCCCGCCGGGCAGGAACGCGAGGACCACGCCGCAGTTCGCGGCGGCGAAGGCGGCGCCACCGATGCGGGCGACCCGGTCGAGCCTCGCCGGCATGCCCGCCGCGAAGAGCGCCCCGATCGCCGGGACGATCAGCAGCGCGAGGAGCAGACCCTGATCGGCGCTCACCAGGACACCCCCACGACAAGTGCGACGACAGCGGCTGTGCCCCCGGTGTGCTGGGGCCGTGCGGGCGCCCCGGCCGAGGGACGGGCCGGACGGGCAACCGGTCCGGCGCCCGCTGGAACATTCCGGCGAGCGGCACGGGACACCGCCGGACCGGCAGCAGGCGGCGCCGCGAAGGCGGGACGGGCGACCGGTGCCGGGCTCCCGAAGACACCCCCGCGCCAATCACGGTGGGAAGCACGGCCGCCGGCGAGAACCGGACGGGACGGCGCGGCGGCGACCGGGAACGTCGCGGGACGGCGCGGGACCGGCTCGATCGAACGATGAGCGAACACCTCGGCAGCACAGCGCGCGAGCGCCGGCCGGACCACCGATGCCGAACTCGTGAAGGCACCCCCGCAGCAACCACGGCCGCCCGAGAGGCCCACACGAGGCGGCGCTGCGGCGGTGGCGGCGGTGCGGGCCACCTCGGCCGGGCGGCGGGCAAACGGCTCGACGGGCCCACAGACCGACGACCGGACCGGATGCCGGACGCGCCGAGCGGCCAGGAAACGCGCAGGCCACCCGGCCCGGACGCGAACACACGGACCGGGCGGCGGCAGGACCGGGACCGGGACCGGGACCGCAGACGAAGCCACCAGGACACCCCCACGACGACGGCGCGCCGTGCCGGCGCCGGACGGCGTCTCGACCGGGCGGCAGACAAGCGGCTCCGCGGACCGGCAGACCGACGGCCGGACCAGGTGCCGGACGCGAACACGCGGGCCGGGTGGCGGTGGGGTCGGGGCCGGGGTCACCAGGACACCCCCACGACGAGGGCGATGACCACGGTCAGCAGGGCGGCGCCGGTCAGGACGGTGGTGACGGCGCGGGGCAGGCCGGCGGTGTGGGCCCGGGTGAGGAGGCCGCCGGTGGTCGTGGCGGCGGTGCCCGTGGCGTCGACGGCGCCGTCGACGGCAGACTCGTCGGTGCGGCGGGCGAGGCGGGCCAGGGCGGTGACTGGGCGGGTGACCAGGGCGTCCTGGACGGCGTCGAGGTAGAAGGCGTTGGCCAGCAGGCGGGTGACGGCGGTGTCGGGCAGCGCGGTGGCCGGGTCGCGCCGCCAGGCGAGGGCGGCCCCCGCGACCAGCAGGGCGAGCGGGATCAGCGCGAAGGCGCCCACCTCGGCGATGGGCCCGTCGCCGCCGAGGCGGGTGGCGAAGGCGGCCGACAGGCCGGCGAAGCCGAGCAGGACCGTCGGCACTGCCAGGACGAGGAGCGGGCCGCGCATCGCCCACGGGGGCTCGTGCGCGGTGCGGGCGGTGGCGGTGCGGGCGTCGCCGAAGAACGTGCGGCGCCAGAGGCGGACCACGTAGGCCGCGGTGAGCAGGACGGTGAGCGCGGCGGCGGCCAGCACGAGCCAGGCCGCCCATCGGGGCAGCGGGGATGAGGCGGTCTCGTCGTGGGCGGCGTGCCAGGCGGCCTCGATGATCGAGTCCTTGCTCCAGAAGCCGGCGAGGGGTGGGACGCCAGCGAGGGCGGCAAGGCCGGCGGTCATGGTCCAGAAGGTCACCGGCATGCGGGGCCGCAGCCCGCCCATGGCGGCCATGAGGTTGGTGCCGACGGCGTGGATGACGGCGCCGGCCGCGAGGAAGAGCAGCGCCTTGAAGGCGGCGTGCGTGAGCAGGTGGAACAGGGCCGCGGCCGGGGCGCCGACGGCGAGGGCGCCGGTCATGTACCCCAGCTGGCTGACCGTCGACCAGGCCAGGACCCGCTTGATGTCGTCCTGCCCGAGGGCGGCGAGGGCGCCGAGCAGCATCGTGATCGACGCCATGACCGCGAGGACGGTGACGGCCGCGGCCGAGCGCTCGAACAGCGGGTGGAGCCGGGCGACGACATAGACGCCGGCGGCGACCATCGTCGCGGCGTGGATCAGGGCGGAGATCGGGGTCGGGCCGGCCATGGCGTCGGGCAGCCAGGTGTGCAGCGGGAACTGGGCGCTCTTGCCGGCGACGCCCGCGAGGAGCAGGACGCAGGCGGCGGTGAGGGTGCCGGCCGGCAGGTCCGCCGCGAAGATGTCGGCGATGCGGAAGCTGTGGGCCTGCAGCCCGAGCAGCACGATGCCGAGCAGGAAGCCGACGTCGCCGACGCGGGTGACGAGGAACGCCTTGACCGCGGCGCGGGGCGCCTCGGGGAGCCGGCGGTCGTGGCCGATCAGCAGGTAGGAGCAGATGCCCATGATCTCCCAGCCGACCAGCAGGGCGATCAGGTCGCCGGAGACGACGACGAGCAGCATCGCGCCGGTGAACAGGCTGACCTGCGCGGCATACGGCGCATAGCGCTCGTCGTCGTGCAGGTAGGCCACCGAGTAGAGCTGGACGCAGAGCGCGACGACGCCGACGGCGACCGCGACCAGGCCGGCCGGGCCGTCGAGCCAGGTGCCGAGCCGCACGGAGAACCGCCCGAACTCCGCGACGGTGAGCCCGGCGTCGGCCGGCCGCGGGCCCCGCACGGCGACGGCGACGGCGCAGGCCAGGGCGGCCGCGGCGGCGCCGGTGCCGAGCGCGGCCGCGACGCCGCGGCGCTGATACCGCAGGAGCAGCCCGAGCAGGCCGGCGGCGAGCGGGACGGCGGGCAGCGCGAGCCCGAGCAGGTCCGCCTTCACCGCGCCACCTCCGAGTCGGGTGCGGGGGCCTCGGTGAGCGGCAGGTCCTCGACGTCGACGGACCGGCGCAGCCGGTACAGCTGGAGAATCAGCGCGAGCCCCACGCCGATCTCGGCGGCGGCGAGCACGATGACGAACAGGGTGAAGGACTGGCCGCTGTGCGGCACGACCGACCGGATCGTCGCGTCGGCGGTGACGAACACCAGGTTGACGGCATTGAGCAGCAGCTCGACCGCCATCAGCAGCAGGACGGCATTGCGCCGGACGATCACGCCATAGACGCCGATGGCGAAGAGCAGCGCCGCGATCGTGAACGGCAGGACCGGATGCATCAGCGCCCCCGCGAGTCGGAGCGGGAGCGGGTGCTGATGTCGGGCCGGGACACCACGATCGCGCCGACCAGCGCCGCCAGCAGCAGCACCGACACCAGCTCGAAGGGCAGGACCCAGGTGCGGAACACCGCGCCGCCGATCGCCTCGGCGGTGCCGGGCGCGGGCAGCCCGACCCGGCTCCAGTGGAACGCGTCGGCGAACAGGACCACGAGCCCGGCGCCGGCGCCGGCGCCGACGAGCGCGCCGGGCCAGCGGGCCCGGTCGAGATCGTCGCTGGCGCCGATCGGCGCGCGGGTCAGCATCACCGCGAAGAGCAGCAGGACCACGACGGCGCCGACATAGAGCAGCACCTGCACCCAGGCGAGCAGCTCGGCCGACAGCACGAGATAGAGCCCGGCCACCGCGCCGAGCGTGACAACGAGCCAGAGCCCGGCGCGCACGACGTGGCGGGTGGTCACGACCAGCAGGCCGGCGCCCAGCGCGACGGCGCCGAGCGCGGCGAGCAGCACATCCGCCGCTGTCATCCCGATGCCACCCTCATGGCGGACATCCTGCCACCAGGGTGTGACAGGTTTCGACCGGCGGGCGGCAAAAGACGAGCAAAAAGCTACGCCCGGAAGCGCGACACCACCCGGCTCAGCTCCGCGGACATGCCCGCCAGCTCCGCCGCCGCCGTCTCCGTCTCCTGCACGCCGACGCTCGTGGACTGCGCCGCCTTCGCCACCCGGTCGATGCTGGCCGCGATCTCGGTGCTGCCGTTCGCCGCGTTCGCCGCGTTGCGCCCCATCTCGTTCGTCGTCGCGGTCTGCTCCTCGACCGCCGAGGCGATCGTCGTCTGGTAGCCGTTGACGCTCTCGATGACCTCGCTGATGCGGCTGATCGCGGCCACGGCGCTGGCCGCGTCGGCCTGGATCGCGGAGATCCGCTGGCTGATGTCCTCGGTGGCCTTCGCGGTCTCCTGGGCGAGGTCCTTGACCTCGTTGGCGACGACGGCGAAGCCCTTACCGGCCTCGCCGGCGCGGGCGGCCTCGATCGTCGCGTTCAGCGCGAGCAGGTTGGTCTGGGCCGCGATGCCGGTGATGACGTTGATGACGTTGCCGATCTCGGCGCTGGACTCGCCGAGCTTCGCCATGGTGCGGGTGGTCTCGTTGGCGGCCTCCATGGCCTCGTTGGCGACCCGGACCGCCTCGGTGGCGTTCTGCGCGATCTCGCGGATGCTCTCGTTCATCTCGTCGGTGCCGACGGCGACGGTCTGCACGTTGCGTGACACCTCGCCGGCCGCGCCGCTGACGGCGGTGGCCTGCTCGGCGGCGTCGTCGACGCCGGAGGCGATGGTGCGGGCGACGCCGGTGAGCCGGTTGGACGAGCCGGCCAGGGACGTCGCGGAGGTGCCGACGAGGCGGACCATCTCCGCGATGCGGTCGAGGCTGTCGTTCAGCGACCGGCCCATCTGGCCGACCTCGTCACCGCTGGTCACGTCCATGCGGGCGGTCAGGTCGCCGCCGGCGACCTCGTCCAGGACGGTCTTGGCGCGGCGCACCGAGCGCACGATCGAGCGGGCGACGAGGCCCGCGAGGAGCATCGACAGCGCGATGCCGAGCACCAGCATGACGATCAGGCTGGTCCGGGCGGAGCTGTAGGTTTCGGTGGCCCGGTCGGAGATCTTCTTCGCGTTCGCCTGCTCGAGGTCGGCGATCTTGCTGCCGGTGTTCTGCTGCGCCTCCAGGATCGCGCCCATCTCCGGCTTGAAGAGCACCCCCATGGCGGCGGGCGTGTTGCCCTGCCGGGCGGCCGGCAGCAGCTGCTCGTCGCGGATCTTGCGGACCGTGGCCATCTGCCTGGCCAGCTCGTCGGCGAGCTGCCTGCCCTCGGCGGTGTGCCGGCTGGCGAGGTAGCCCGCGTACGCGGCGTCGAACTCGGCGTCGACCGGCTTGATGTAGCCGGTGACGATCTGCTCGAGGTTGGCCGCCGGGCTGATGGCCGCCGCGTACATGAGCAGCTGCGTCTCGGTCCAGTGGTTCTGCATCCGCTGGGCGTTGTACCCAGGGGCGCCGGCCGTCGCGTACACGTCGCCGGTGTGCTGGTTGAGCACCCGTAGCCGGGTGATCCCGTAGACGCCGACCACCACCGTCACCACCGAGACGAGCAGGAAGCCGATGAACAGTTTCTGCGAGATCCCCAGCCGGGACATGCCGCCACCTCCGCGCAGTCGGCCGCGGCGAAGGCGCGGCTCACCACGAGGATCGGTCAGACAGCGCCGCGACCTGAGCGTTTTGCGGCGGCGGTCTGCTCTTTGGCCGGTTCGCCGCGGGGGTCGTGGGCCGGCGGGGCGGGGACGGTCGCGACCCACTCCTCCAGGCGTTCCTTCTCGTGCAGCAGGTCCCGGATGTCGTGCTCGGCGTACTCGAACTCGGGCGTCCAGTGCAGCGCGTCGAAGGGGCACACCTCGATGCAGATCCCGCAGTACATGCAGAGGGAGAAGTCGATCGCGAACCGGTCGAGCACGTTGCGCTGCCGGGCCCGCGCCGCGCCCGGGACGACGACCTCCTCCTTGTGGGAGTCGATGTAGATGCACCAGTCGGGGCACTCCCGGGCGCACAGCATGCAGACCGTGCAGTTCTCCTCGATGAGCGCGATGACGCCGCGGCTGCGGGGCGGCAGGTCGGGCTCGACGTCCGGGTACTGGTGCGTGTGGGAGCGTTGGGTCAGCGTGCCGAGCGTGACGGCGAGACTCTTGACGAGGCCCTTACCAGGAATGTCCACAGTCGGAGACCTTTCAGAGCGCGACCTTGACCGCGGCGGTGAGCACGAGCTGCAGCAACGCGAGGGGGACGAGGATCAGCCAGCAGAGGCGCTGCAGCTGGTCCTCGCGCAGCCGCGGATACGCCACCCGCAGCCAGATCACGACGAACGCGACGGCGAAGACCTTCAGGAGTGTCCACAGCCAGCCGAGCTGGTCGTCGAACGGCCCCTTCCAGCCGCCGAGGAACAGCACGGTGGTGAGGGCGGCGATGACGACGATGCCGACATACTCTGCCAGCAGGAAGAACGCGAAGCGCAGGCCCGTGTATTCGGTCATGTAGCCGAAGACCAGCTCGGAGTCGGCGATCGGCATGTCGAAGGGCGGGCGGCGGATCTCGGCGAGCCCGGCGATGAAGAAGATCAGCATCGCGGGGAGCTGCCACAGCAGCCACCAGGGGCGCCACGCCTCGACGATGCCGGACAGCGACAGCGTGCCGGCGGCCATCGCGACCGACGCCGCCGAGAGCACGAAGGGCAGCTCGTAACCGAGCAGCTGCGCGGCCGCCCGCAGCCCGCCGAGCAGCGAGTACTTGTTGGCGGAGGACCAGGCCGCCATGAGCACGGCGATGACGCCGATGCCGACGACCGCGAGGACGAAGAACAGCCCGACGTCGAGCGGCTGGGCGACGAGGCCGTGCGGGCCGAGGGGGATGACGAGCAGGACGGCCAGGTAGGGCAGCAGCGCGACGACCGGCGCGAGCCGGAACACCGGCCGGTCGGCGGCGCGCGGGGTGATGTCCTCCTTCTGCACGAACTTGACGCCGTCGGCGACCAGCTGGGCCCAGCCGTGGAAGGCGCCGGCATACATGGGGCCGAGGCGGCCCTGCATGTGCGCCATCACCTTGTGCTCGGCCTGGCCGACGATGAGCGGCAGGGTGAGGAACGCGCCGACGACGACCAGCACGCGCAGCGCCAGCTCCAACCAGATCGGCATCAGGTCCGGCCTCCCGGCCACTCGCTGGGGTCCGGGACGCCCGGTGGACGCATCGGGGCACGCTTGCTGACGGTGTGCTCGCTCTCCCCGGGCTCCTTCGCGCCGGGCCACGGCTTGGCGACCCGGGACGCGAGGACGAACTCCTTGCGCAGCGGGTGCCCCTCGAACTCCGGCGGCAGCAGCAGCGGCGTGAGCGCGTCGTTGCCGGCGAAGTCGATGTCGAACATCTCGTGGGTCTCGCGCTCGTGCCAGGCCGCGCCCGGATAGACACCGACGGCGGTGGGCACCGACGGCGCGAGCCGCGGCAGCACCGCGCGCAGCAGCACGCCGGACAGGCGCGACGTCGAATAGACGTGCGCCACTACGGCGAAGCCACCCGGCAGCTCGTCGACGGCGGACAGCCAGTCGAAGAAGTCACAGGCCAGCTCGTCGCGCGCGATGCGGAGCGCCTCCGCCCAGCGCTCCGGCGGCACGTCGACCGTCGGCCGGGCGAAGCGACCGCCGCCGGCGGACTCGGTCACGGACGCACCGTCGCCGAACAGCTCGCCGATCTCGTCCGAATCCATGCCCGCGATCCTAAGGCTTGTGTACCGGAGGGGCGGTCAGCGCTTTGACGTCGGTCCGGTTGACGCCGCCGAGCCCCGACCGCTCCCCCGCGATCTTGTCCTGGAGCTTCATGATGCCGTGCAGCAGCGCCTCGGGGCGGGGCGGGCAGCCGGGGATGTAGACGTCGACGGGGATGATCTGGTCGACGCCCTTGGTGACGGAGTAGGAGTCCCAGTAGGGCCCGCCGCAGTTGCTGCACGCGCCGAAGCTGATCACGTACTTCGGCTCCGGCATCTGGTCATAGAGCCGCTTGATCGCGGGCGCCATCTTGTCGGTGACGGTGCCGGAGACGACCATGAGGTCGGCCTGGCGCGGCCCGTGCGCGAACGGGATGACGCCGAGGCGCATGAAGTCGTGCCGCCCCATCGAGGTGGCGATGAACTCGATCGCGCAGCAGGCGAGACCGAAGTTGAACACCCACAGCGAATAGCGGCGGCCCCAGTTGAGCACGAACTTGATCGGGTCGCCCAGGACACTCGACATGTCTTTCAGCCTACGCTCGTCGGCCGCTGCAGCAGACTGAGGAATGCGACCAGTAACTGCTCGCGCACGGCCGGTGGCGCCGCGTTCAACAACGTGTTGATCACGGCCATCCGATCGGGCAGCACCGACGGACCGGAGCCGACACCGAGGGCGGCCGCGACCGCTTCGACGGACCCCAGGAGATCGAAAATCCCGTCAGGAAGCGCGACCGGCCCGAGTGCGCGGGCGGCGTCGACCGAGGCGGCGAGATCCGCCGCGAACTCCGACACCCGGGGCGCCACCGCCGCGGTCACCGTCAGGTGTACCGACGGCGCGATGTCCCCGTGCTGGAACTGCGGCTGCGTGTGCCACCCCCGCGCCGCCAGCTCGTCCGCGAGCACGAAGAGATCCACCGAGGTGGACTGGAACGCGACCACCGTCGACTCGACCGGCAGCAGGACGAGCCCGTCCACGGCGGAGACGGCGGCGGCCAGCCCGCGCACCGCCTCAAGGGTGGTGGCGGCCAGCGCCAGGTAGCCGTCGTCGCCGAGGTGCCGCAGCGTCGCCCAGGCGGCCGCGATCGGCCCGCCGGAGCGGGTCGAGGAGATGACCGGGTTGACCATCGTGTACCCCGGCCAGTCGGCGTAGCCGAAGTACTGCGGCAGCCGCAGCTGCTCGTCGCGGTGCAGCAGGACCGAGACGCCCTTCGGCGCGTACGCGTACTTGTGCAGGTCGACGGAGATGCTGGTGACGCCCGGGACGGACAGGTCGAACGGCGGGACCGGCTCGCCGAGGCGGCGCAGGAACGGCAGCGTCCACCCGCCGAAGCAGGCGTCGACGTGGCAGCGGACCCCGGCCGCGGCGGCGGCGGCCGCGATCGGCTCGACCGGGTCGATGAGCCCGTGCGCGTAGGACGGCGCCGAGCACGCCACGAGCACCGTGGAGGGCCCGATGGCCGCCGCGACCGCCTCCGGGTCGACCCGGAGGTCGGCGCCGACCTGTACGACATCCAACGCCACCCGGAGGTAGGCGGCGGCCTTCGCGAGCGCGGCGTGCGCCGTCACCGGCATCACCAGGCGCGGCTCGGCGATGTGCGGCGCGGCGTCCCGGGCGGCCTTCACCGCGAGGATGAGCGACTCGGTGCCGCCGCTGGTGACGCTGCCGACCGTCGCCGGGCCGCCGCCGAGGACCGCCGCGGCCATGCCGACGAGGTCGTTCTCCATCCGCAGCAGCGACGGGAACGCGGTCGGGTCCAGCCCGTTGACGTGCGCGGACGACGCGTACGCGGCGGCGGCCAGCTCGTCGAGCCCGGGCACCGCCGGGTCGTAGACGTAGGCGAACAGCCGCCCGCCGTGCGTCGGCAGGTCAGCCTTGCGCAGCTCGGCGAGCTCCGCGAGCACCTGCTCGGCCGGGACACCCTTCACGAGACCTCCTCGGTGAGCCGTCGTTCGGTCAGGTCGTAGCCTCGCAGACCGATGAGCGCCGATGCCACGACGATGGCCGGCACGACGGTGAATCCGAGCAAAACCCCGAGTTTCGCGGTGTCCGACTGTACGGCCGCCTCCCCCGACGAGCTGGAGACGTATCCGAAGATCGCCAGCAGGACGGCGAAGACGCCGGGGCCGAGCGCCATGCCGAACGTCTCCCCCGCGGTCCACAGGCCGGTGAACACGCCGGCCTGGCGCCGCCCGGTCCGCCGCGCGTCGAAGGCGATGCAGTCCGGCAGCATGGCCATGCCGAAGACCTGCTGCCCCGCATATCCGCTGCCGACGAGCCCGGTGAGGACGTACACGGCGACGGCGGGCAGCAACGGGGCGAACGCCAGCAACGCCGCGGCGGCCGCGAACACCAGCGACGCGACCGTGTAGGAGCGCAGCTTCCCGAGCCGCGCGCCGACCCGGGTCCAGACCGGCATCACGAGCAGCGCCGGGCCGACGAAGCAGGCGAAGAGCAGCGTCGCGCCGGTGTCCGGGGACTCGAGGATCTGCGTGGCGAAGTAGCTGACCCCGGCGAGCATCGTGGCGATGCCGGCGGCCTGCACGACGAAGCAGATCAGCAGCAGCCGGAACGGCCGGTTGCCCCGCACGACCTTCAGCTGCGCGGCGAACGACGGCTCGCTCGGCAGCACCTTGCCGACCGGGGCGCTCCTGGTGCCGAAGAAGGAGCCGAAGGTGCCGATGAGGATCAACGCCGCGACGAACACCCCCATCGCCCGGTGACCGGGGACGCCGCCCCCGAACTGCTTCGTCACCATCGGCGACAGCGCGCCGGAGACCAGGATCGCGACCGCGAGGATCGCGACCCGCCAGCTCATCAGCCGGGTCCGCTCGGCGTAGTCGTCGGTCATCTCGGCCGGCATCGCGACGTAGGGCACCTGGTAGAACGCGAACGCGGTCGCCGCGAGCAGGAACATCACGGCCGCGTAGGCGGCCGATCCGCCACCGAACGGCGCGGCGAAGATCCCGGCGAACAGCACCGCGAGCGCGAGGCCGCCGAAGAGCAGAAATGGCCGCCTGGCACCCATCGAGGTGCGAGTACGATCGGAAATCCTCCCGGCAACCGGGTTGATCAGCACGTCCCACGCCTTCGGCGCCAGCACCAGCAGCCCGGCCACCCCGGCAGCGACGCCGAGGGTGTCCGTCAGGTATGGCAGTAGGAGAAGTCCCGGCACGGTGCCGAACGCGCCGGTGACCAGTGAGCCGAGCGCGTAGCCCGCCCGCACACGTCCCGGCAGGACCTCGGTTCGCACGTCTGGGGCCATGGTCCACGGATGCTAGCCATCGCCTCGCAGGAAGGGAACCTCCGCTGTCCACCGCGCTGCTGCAGCCCCAGTCACGCCCCAGGTCGTCGGTGCCGGCCGGGGTCGCCGCCGGGCATCCGGCCACGACCGAGGTCGGGCTGCGGGTCCTCGCCGCCGGCGGGTCCGCGGCCGACGCCGCCGTCGCCGCGATGCTGGCGGGATGCGCCGCGGAGAGCGTCCTGACCGGGCTGGCCGGCGGTGGGTTCGCGACCTACTTCGACGCGTCCACCGGCGAGGTCACCTGCCTCGACTTCTTCTGCTCGGTGCCCGGCCTGGGCAGCACCACCCCCGCGGCCCCGATGGTGCCGATCAGGATCTCCTTCGGCGGTGTGCCGCAGCGGTACGAGATCGGCGCGTCGAGCGTCGGCGTGCCCGGCATCCCGGCCGGGGCCGGCGAGATCCACCGGCGCTGGGGCCGCCTCCCCTGGCAGCGGATCGTTGCGCCGGCGCAGAACCTGGCCCGCAGCGGCGTGCTCCTGCCGGGTGCGCACGCCCGGACGCTCGTGTCGCTCGCGCCGGCGATGCTGCCGGGTCTCGGTGCCGCGGTGTACGCGCCGGACGGGCGGCTCCTGGAGGGCGGCGAGCTGCTGCACCACCCCGGGCTCGACACGACGTTCGGGATCCTGGCGGAGGAGGGCCCGGCCGCCTTCTACACCGGGCGGATCGGCGCCGCGATGGTGTCGGAGGTGGCCGCCGGCGGTGGCGTGCTCAGTCCGCTGGATCTGTCGTCGTACCGCGTGATGCAGGCACCGGTCTCATCGGCCTCGTTCGGTCCCTGTCGGGTGCTGGCCCGCGCCGACCTGAACGAGACGATCAGGACCATCGCCGCGCTGCCGCCCCTGTTCTCGCCGCTCGATCTCGCGTCGGCGCTGCTGGCGTACGGGTCGCAGCGCCTCGGCGACACCACCAACATCTCGGTCGTCGACAGCGCGGGCGACGCCTGCGTGATCACCATGACGCTCGGGATCGGGGCCGGGGTGTGGCTGCCCGGCCTGGGCGTCCACCTCAACTCGATGCTCGGCGAGGGCGAGCTGATCCGCCCCGGCACGCTGCCCGGCGAGCGGATGGCGTCGTGCATGTGCCCGGCCGTGGTCCTGGACCCCGCCGGCGCGCTGGTCATGGCGATCGGCTCGGCCGGCGCGACCCGCATCCGCACCGCGATCATCCAGACGCTCACCAACGTCCTCGTCCACGGCGACGACATGACGACCGCGATCCGCCGGCCGCGCTTCCACCCCGTGTCGGTGGACGGGTCGCGGCTCGTCCACCTGGAGCCCGGCTGCGACCCGTCGCACTTCACCGGCTTCAAGGTGCAGCACTGGGACCGGCTCGACCACTACTTCGGCGGCGTCAGCGCCGTCGGTCTCGCGGGGGCCGCCGGCGACCCCCGCCGCGGCGGCGTGGGCCGCACGCTGTAGGCGCTCTAGAGCAGGACCAGGTCGTCGCGGTGGACGACCTCGCGCTCGTACGCCGGGCCCAGCGCGGCGGCGAGCTCCCCCGTCGACCGGCCGAGCAGCGGCGGCAGCTCGGCCGCGTCGTAGTTGACCAGGCCGCGGGCCACCGGCACGCCGCCCACGTCGACCAGGTCCACCGGGTCCCCTGCGGCGAACCGGCCGTCGACCGCGGTGATCCCGGCGGGCAGCAGCGACGCGTGCCGCTGCCGCACGGCCTGCACGGCGCCGGGGTCCAGGTGCAGCCGGCCGCGGGGGCTGGTGGCGTGCGCGAGCCAGAACAGCCGCGCCTGCGGCCGCTCCCGCAGCCGGTGAAACAGCGTCCCGACCGGCTCCCCGTCGAGCACCGCCTTGGCGTCGGGCGCGGAGGCCAGCACCACCGGGATGCCGCTCGTCGTCGCGATCCTCGCCGCCTCGACCTTCGTCACCATGCCGCCGGTGCCGACCCCGGCCTTCCCGGGCCGCCTCACGTCGATGTCCAGCAGGTCGTCCGGCGTTCGCACGTCGGTGATCTTCTTGGAGGTCGGGAGCGACGGGTCGCCGGTGTACAGGCTGTCCACGTCCGACAGCAGCACCAGCAGATCCGCGTGGACGAGGGACGCGACCAGCGCGGCGAGCCGATCGTTGTCCCCGAACCGGATCTCCTCCGTGGCGACCGTGTCGTTCTCGTTGACGACCGGGACCGCCCGCAGGTCGAGCAGGCGGCGCAGGGTCCGGTACGCGTTGCGGTAGTGCGCCCGGCGGGTCACGTCGTCGACCGTCAGCAGCACCTGCCCGACGACCCTGCCGTGCCTGGCGAACGCGTCGTTGTAGGCCCGCATCAGCAGCCCCTGCCCGACGCTTGCCGCCGCCTGCTGCGTCGCGAGGTCCTTCGGCCGCTTCAGCAGCCCCAGCGGCGCCAGCCCGGCCGCGATCGCCCCCGACGACACCAGCACCACCTCCGCGGGGCTCCCCGCCAGGGCGTCGACGAGCGCATCGACCCGCTTGCCGTCGAGCCCGCCGGCCGCGGTGGTCAGCGACGACGACCCGACCTTGACCACGATCCGTCGAGCCTCGGTGACCTGGGTGCGCACGCCGCCTATCTTGCCGGGTCGCCACCGTCGATCCACGGTAGGTTCCCATATCGTGGCCGACGACGACTTCACAGAGCTGGTCCTCACCGTGGTGGAACGCATCCCGCCCGGCCGCGTCATGTCCTACGGCGCCATCGCCGAGTACCTGGGTCGCGGCGGCCCCCGCCAGGTCGGCGCCGTCATGTCCCACTACGGCGGCGGCGTCCCCTGGCACCGCGTCGTCGCCGCCAACGGCCGCCTCGTCCCGGGCCACGAGCAGGAGGCCCTCCGCCGCCACCGCGAGGAAGGCACCCCGCTCAGGTCGGACAAAATCGACATGCGCCGAGCCGCCTGGTGGCCCGACGACACCCCCTGACGCTGCTCCCGCCCCGGCCTCATGATCCCGAACGATTCCGGCAGCCAGAACAGCCACAACCGTTCGGGATCATGCGAATGGGCGGGAAGGGTCAGGCGGAGACGGCGAGGGCGAAGGGCAGGACCGCCGGAGCGCCGGCGCGGAGCAGGAGGCGGCCGGCGATGGCCATCGTCCAGCCGGTGTCGACCAGGTCGTCGACGAGGAGGACCGGGCCGTCGAGGGTCCCCAGCCGGGCGGCCAGCTCCGACGGGACCGTGAAGGCGGTGTGCAGGGCGCGGACCCGCTGGGCGCTGTTGGTGCGGGAGGCGGCGTCGGCCGCGTGCGCCGGCTGGACCGTGCCGAGCAGCGGCATCCGGCCGACCTCGGCGATGCGGGCGCCCAGCGACTCCAGCAGGACGGGGGTGCTCTGGGAGCCGAGGACCACGACGCCGACGGGGCGGGCGGGCCAGCGCTCGTCGCCCTTCGCCCACTCGGTCAGGGTGGCGACGACGCCGGCGAAGATGTCGTCGGGGAGCGGGGCGTCGGGGGCGGCGAGCAGCCTGCGCAGCTTGTCGCCCCAGCCGAGGTCGCTGAGCCGGCCGATCGCCCGGCCGGGGAGGGTCTGCTCGGCGGGCGGGATCTTGCCGGTGAGGGAGACGCCGACGGCGGAGAGGCCCGTCGGCCACAGCTTGCGCGGGGCGATCTCGACGCCGGTGCGGCCGAGGTGGGCGCGGGCCGAGGCGAGGGCGTCGTCGGAGACCTCCGCCGGATACCAGGTGCCCGCGCAGGTGTCGCAGCGGCCGCAGGGGACGGCGCCCGGGTCGTCGAGGGTCCGGCGCAGGAACTCCAGGCGGCACGTGGTCAGGGCGGCATACTCGCGCATCGCGTCCTGCTCGGCGGCGCGGGCGGCGTCGATGCGGTCATAGCGCTCACTGTCGTGGCGCCAGGGCGCGCCGGTGGACTCCCAGCCGCCGCGGACGCGACGGACGGCACCGTCGACGTCGAGGACCTTGAGCATCAGCTCGAGCCGCCCGCGGCGCAGCTCGACCTGCGGCTCGATGGCGGCGGTGGACATCGGCCGGCCCGCCGCGCCGAGGACGGACAGCACGCCGCGGACCTGCGCCTCGGGCGGGAAGGCGAGGGACGCGAAATACCGCCAGATCGCCTGGTCCTCGGTGCCGGGCAGGAGCAGGACGTCGGCCTTGTCGACGGCGCGGCCGGCCCGGCCGACCTGCTGGTAGTAGGCGATCGGCGACGACGGGGCGCCGAGGTGCACGACGAAGCCGAGGTCGGGCTTGTCGAAGCCCATGCCGAGCGCGGACGTGGCGACGAGGGCCTTGATCCGGTTGTTGAGCAGGTCCTCCTCGGCGGCGAGGCGGTCCGCATTCTCCGTCTGGCCGGTGTAGGCGGCGACCTCGTAGCCACAGCCGCGCAGATAGGCGGCGGTCTCGTGGGCGGCGGCGACGGTCAGCGTGTAGATGATCCCGGAGCCGGTGAACGCGCCGAGGTGCTCGCCGAGCCAGGCGAGCCGGTGCGGCGCGGACGGCAGCGTCAGCGAGCCGAGGCGCAGCGACTCGCGGTCGAGCGAGCCGCGCAGCACGAGCGCGTCGCCGAGCTGCTCGGCGACGTCGGCGGTGACACGGGCATTGGCGGTGGCGGTGGTGGCCAGGACCGGCGTGCCGGGGGCGAGGTCGGCCAGCAGGGTGGCCAGCCGCCGGTAGTCGGGGCGGAAGTCGTGGCCCCAGTCGGAGACGCAGTGCGCCTCGTCGACGACGAGCAGGCCGGTGCTCGCGGCGAGCTTGGGCAGCACGTTGTCGCGGAAGTCGGGGTTGTTGAGCCGCTCGGGCGAGACGAGCAGGACGTCGACGGTGCCGGCGGCGATCTCGCCGGTGATCTGGTCCCACTCCTCCAGGTTGGCCGAGTTGATCGCGCGGGCGGCGATCCCGGCGCGGGCGGCGGCGTCGACCTGGTTGCGCATGAGGGCGATCAGCGGCGAGACGATCACCGTCGGGCCGGCGCCACGGGCCCGCAGCAGGGCGGTGGCGATGAAGTACACCGCGGACTTGCCCCACCCGGTGCGCTGCACGCAGAGGACGCGGCGGCGCTCCGCCACCAGGGCGGAGATGGCGGCCCACTGGTCCTCCCGCAGTTCGGCGGAAGGACCAGCGAGCTTCTTCAGAAGTACCGATGCCTCAGATCGCACCCCACGAACTTAGCCGCCGGGTACGACAGAAACCCGCTAAGGCGTGAACCGGACCGCCGTCCCCGACACCAGCAACGGCTGGTTGAACAGGTACTGCGCGGCCGTGGTGCCGGCGGCGTTCTCGACGCCGACGGTGGCGCCGCCACCCTTCTCGATGTCGTTGTCCAGGCTGGAGTAGTGCAGCGTGATCACCCCGTCGGGGGCGAACACGACGGAGAACGTCACCCGGTTGTGGACGCCGTTGCCGTAGATGTACGGGTTGCGCCACTCGATCACGACCGAACCGTTGACGAGCGCGGTGCGCACCGACGCCGAGCCGTCGACGACGAGGTCGTCCCAGAAGGCGTAGACGGTCGCGTTCGGGGCGGCGGTCGACGGCAGCGCGGAGTGCTCCACGTAGGCGCCGCCCGGGTTGACGAACGAGACCTTGCCGTTGGTGTCGATCCACGCCGTGGTGTAGGTGACGCCGTACAACGTGACCGGCGCCGGCAGCGTGACCTGCTGGATGTTGTCGTCACCGGTGAGCGTGAGCACCGTGGCGTCGGCCGGGACGAACGGGGTGGCCACCGTGGTGATCCCGTAGTTTCCGGTCGGCGGCGGCGGGGCCGGCAGCGTCAGGTTGAGCGTCTCCGTGGCGGCGTCGACGGTGAGTGCCGCCGACGTCGACTGCCCGTTGGCGGTGGCGCTCACGGTGTACGAGCCGTACGCCACGCTCGAGAAGCTGTACTTGCCCGAGGCGTCGGTGGTCGTCGTCGTGCCGGCCGTGAGGGTCACGGTCGCCCCGGCGACGGGCCCACCGCCCGCGACGCTCACGGTGCCGCTGACCGTCCCGGTGGACGGCGGCGGCGGGGGCGGCGGGGTCGTGCCGCCCGGCGCGGTGAAGATGACCGCGCGGCCGGACTGGAGCTTCGGGGTGTTGACGGAGTATGCGAGGCCCACGGTGCCGTCGGCGTTCTCGATGCCGACCGTCGCCGCGTTGCCCTTCTCGATGTCGTTGTCGAGGCTCGCGTAGTTGGTGACCACGTCACCGTTCTCCGAGAGGATCGCCTCGAACGTGACGCGTCGGCTGGTGTTGCCGTAGATGTACGGGTTGCGCCACTCGACGACGAACTGGCGGTTGGGCGCGGTGCCGAGGGTCGTGGTCCGCACCGACGCGTTGGCGTCGACCACGAGGTCGTCCCAGAAGGCGTAGACCGCCGCGTTGGGCAGGGCCGCGCTCGGCACCGCGGTGTTGTCCCACTTCGGCCCGTTCGGGTTGACCAGGCTGACGACGCCGTTGGTGTCGACCCACGCGGTCGAATACGAAGCGCCGTACAACTTGACCGGGAACGGCAGGGAGATCTGCTGCAGCGCCTCGTCGCCGGTCAGGCTCAGCACCGTCGTATCGGCGTTGACGAACGCCTTGGTCGCGGTGGTGCACACGTAGCCGAAGCTGTCGGAGCACGTGCCGCCGCCGGTCGCCGCGTAGGTCGCGGTGTAGGTCGTCGCCGTGGTCGGCGCGGTGATCACCTGCGTGGCCGCGCCGCCCTGGCTCCAGGAGCCGAAGGTGTACTGGGTGCTGTTGAGCGTCTGCGGCGTCGGCGCCGACACGGTCTGCGTCGACTTCTGGATGACCGTCGCGGTGAACGGCGTGACGCCGGTGACCGAGCCGACGGTGATGTTGAGGCCGCTCGGCACGGTGTTGAACGTCATGTTCGCGGTCTTCGGGTCCAGCCGGCGGCTGACCGTCGTGCTGAGCCCGCTGCTGTCGGTCGCCGTGAGCCGCAGCTCCACATAGGACGGGTACTCGTGGTCGGGCCCGATGAACGAGCCGGACGCGCCGTCGCTCTCGCTGATGTAGTGCTGGTGGCAGTTGTCGGCCGAGGCGCAGTGCTGCAGGATCAGCTGCCAGTGCAGGTTGGCCGCGGGGACGTTGCCGTCCTGGACGTCGGTGGCGTGTCCGGTGAAGTTGACCGTGTCGTTGGTCGCCCACGTGAAGCCGGCCGCGGGTGTGTCGATCACCGGTACCGGCGCGTCGGAGCCGACGAGGATCTGCAGGTATTTGGTGTCCGACAGCCCGCCCGCGTCGGTGACCCGCAGCTTGGCCGTGTAGTTGCCGGCGGTCGTGTAGGTGAAGCTCGCGGTCGGGCCGGTCGCGTCGTAGCTGCCGTTGTTGGTGAAGTCCCACTGGTACGTGAGGACGTCGCCGCTGTTGGGGTCGCTGGTGCCGGCGGAGTTGAACTGGACGGCCAGGGGCGGCGCGCCGGAGGTCTTGTCCGCGCCGATGACCGCGGTCGGCGGCTGGTTGCCGGCGCTGTAGTTGATCCGGCGGACCGTGCCGCCGTCGACGTCGACGTAGTACAGGTCGCCGCCGGGGCCGATCTCCAGGTCGACGGGGCCGGCCGCGCCGGGCGCGAACGTCTCGATCTTGCTCGGGTCGGGGGTGCCGTTGGTCGGCAGCATCGCGTAGACGCAGCGGCGGGCGTAGTCACCCCAGAAGAGCGCGCCCTGGTACTTGGCCGGGTAGGCGCCGCCGGACGTCGGGTAGAACGCGACGCCGGTCGGGCTGGACCCGCCGGTCGGGCAGCCGTCGTTGTCGTTGACCTGCTGGTGGTGCCCGTAGGTGTAGACCGGACCGGTCGCCGTGTTCTGGTTGTACAGCGTGGTGCACAGGCTCAGGTTCGCGTCGCGGTAGCCGGGCTGCTGCGAGTTGCCCTCGAAGCACGGCCAGCCGAAGTTGGTGACGGGCGTGGCGAGCGGGTTGGGCAGCCGGTTGATCTCCTCCCAGGTCCGCCAGCCGACGTCGCCGATCCAGATCTCGCTGCTGCCGGGCTTGAACGTCCACCGGAAGGGGTTACGCAGGCCGTACGCCACGATCCGCCGCGCGTTGGGGTCGGTGGTCGCGTTGTAGAGCGGGTTGTCGGTCTTCGCGGCGCCGGTGACCGGGTCGATGCGGATGATGGTGCCGCTCAGGCCGGTCGGGTCGCCGAGGGTCCGCACGTCCTGGGAGCGCAGGGCGCCGCCCTCGGAGGTGGGCGGGCTGAGCGCCGCGCCGACGCCGCCGGGCGGGTCGCCGCACGGGTTGACCGGGTTGCCCTGCTGGCCCCAGTCGGTGAAGACGGGGCTGGCGCCCTCGCCGCCGCTGACGTAGAGCGCGCCGTCGGGGCCGAAGCGCACGTCGCCCACCGAGTGGGTCTCGAACTGCTGGCACCAGTCGTTGATGAGCACCTGCTCGGTGCCGGTCCACGTGTTGCCGCTCGCGGTGAGCTTCGACAGCCGCCCGCTGACGATGCAGCCGGTGCCGGGTGTCGGGCAGGTGTCGCCGAGGTCGAGTCCGCCGCCGATGGGCTGCGTCGCGGTGTACGTGACGTACACCGACGGGTTGGACGGGAAGTTCGGCGGCAGCGCCAGGCCGAGCAGGCCCTTGTCCTCGTTGTCGTGGACGCGGGCGCTCAGGTCGGCGAACAGGGTCGGCGTCGGGTCCGACAGGCTGTCATAGACCTGGATCGTGCCGCCCTTCTCCGCGACGAACACCCGTCCGTCAGGAGAGAACACCAGCTTCGTCGGGTGGTTGAGCCCGGACAGCACGACCTGCTCGGAGAACCCGCTCGGCAGGGTGGTCACGGCGCCCGCCGCCTCGGGTGCGGTGAGCGCCGCCGAGGCCGGGACGCAGAGCGCGAGCACTAGGCCCAGGGATAAACGGGAGCGGCGGCGACGCCTCATGAGGGCACTCCTGGATGCGGACGCGCAGGGGGAGACAGCCAGTAGATGTCCACTGTCAGGAAGATGCTGTCGCCAAGCCGACTGGCGCGCCTCGTCCGTTAGGACACAAACAGGCCCGTCGTAGCTGGTCCGCGGGGAGTTGATCAGCGCATCGTGGCGGCTCGATCGCGATGCGCTGATCTTCTATTGGTAGTCCGGCCGTCCGTAGCCCACGATCGGGGCGTAGTCGAGCAGCCGCATCGAGATCCGCTCGCCCTCGCGCGGCGCCTCGATCACCCTGCCGTCGCCGATGTACATGCCGACGTGGCTGACGTCCTTGTAATAGAAGACGAGATCGCCGGGGCGCAGCTCCTCGCGCCTGATCGGCGTGACGGTCTTCTTCTGCCTCGCCGCGTTGTGCGGCAGGACCACACCGGCCGCCTTCCACGCGGCCATCGTCAGGCCCGAGCAGTCGAACGTGTCCGGGCCGTCGGCGCCCCACCGGTACACCTTGCCCAGCTGCAAGTAGGCGTACCTGACCGCGCGCCCGGCCGGGTCGTCGGTGAAGCGCGGCACGTAGCCGTCGCGCAGCGCCCCGGACGGCGTCCTGGCGGTGCGTGCGGCCCGGACCCCGCCGAGCCGCCGGACCTGCGCCTCGATCGTCGCCTTGCGCTGGCCCAGCTCCTGCTCCTGGGTGCGCTGGCGGACCTGGAGGTCGCCGAGGTCGGCCTGCTCCTTCTTGAGCGCGGCCTTGTCGGCCTTCAGGCGGCGCAGCGCGTCGGTACGCCGGCGCTGCAGGTGGTCCAGGGTCGCCAGCTGGTCCATGAACGACTCCGGCGACGGCGCGCTGACGAGCACGGCCGTGCTGGTGACGGCGCCGCTGCGGTACAGCCTGGCGGCGAGCTCGTCCGCGTCGCGCTGGGCGGCGTCGACGCTCGCCTGCAGCGGGCCGGTGCGGGCGTTCACCCGCTCGAGCTGCGCCTCGGTGGCGCGCAGGTCGTCGCGTACGGCGTTGAACCGCTCGATGACGCCTTCCAGCTCCTGCCAGGCGGTGGCGAGCTGCCGCTGCCGGTCGGTGACCGGGTCGGCGAACCCGATGCCGGGCACGATCAACGCAGCGACCATGCCCGCGGCCGCGGTCCACATCTTGCCGATTGACCCCACGTGTCACTAACACCACGATTTGGACAAACGTCACTAAAAGTCCCCCGGTGGAGTGGTGGCGACGGCCTGCCGCTACGGTCTTGGGCATGAAGGGGCCGGTCGTCGCGGGTGGACTCGTGTTGGCGCTGCTGCTTGGCTTCGTGATCGCCAGGTCCACCGCATCACCGCCGGCCGCCGCCCCCGCCCCGACGGCCATCCCCTCGCACTCCCACGGCGGCGCGACCGCGGGTGACCTGGGCGGCCTGTCGCTCAGCGCCGCCGGCTTCACGCTGTCGCCGACGACCACGACGTTCGCCGCGGGCGCCACCCAGCCGTTCGCGTTCCGGATCCTCGGCCCGGACGGCAAGCCGGTCACCCGCTTCGTGGTCAACCACGAGAAGCTCATGCACCTGGTGGTGGCCCGGCACGACCTGTCCGGGTTTCAGCACCTGCACCCGGAGATGGCCCCCGACGGCACCTGGTCGATCCCGCTGGCCCTGCCGTCGCCGGGCATCTGGCGGATCTACACGGACTTCGTCACCTTCGACGCGACCGGCGCCCAGGCCCCGGTCACGCTCGCCGTGGACGCCACCGTCGCCGGCGATTACCAGCCGGTGGCCCTTCCCGCGCCCGCCCGGACCGCGGAGGTCGCCGGGATGACGGTGGCGATGGAGGGCACCCCGGCGGTCAACGCCACCCAGCCGTTGTCGCTGCGGGTGCTGGCCTCGGGCACCCCCGTCACCGACCTGCAGCGCTATCTCGGCACGTACGGCCACCTCGTCGTCCTCCGCGACGGCGACCTCGGCTACCTGCACGTGCACCCCGAGACCGAACTGGTCGGCGGCGCGGTGAAGTTCTGGCTGTCGGCCCCGAGCAGCGGCCGCTACCGCCTCTACTTCGAGTTCCAGCGCTCCGGCCAGGTCCACCGCGTCGAGTTCACCGTCGTCGTCCCCTGACCACCCGGCGACGGGTGCCGGCGCCAGGACGGCGAACAGCGCGGCCGGCTGGGGGCCTGCCGCGCTGTTCGGATCGTCGGGATGAAGTCGGCCGCGGACGGCCGGAAGGGTCAGGCCTCGGGGCTGTCGCCGGCCTCGGTGGCGGGGCCTTCGCCGCCCTTGCCGCGGCCGCCGCGACGGCGGCGGCGGGTGCGGGCGCGGGCGGTGCGGGGCTCGCCGTCCTCGGTGGCCTCGGCGGTGGCGACGGGGCCGGTGTCCGTGGTGTCCGAGCCCTCGACCACCTGGCGGCGGCGGGTGCGGGTGCGGGTCGGACGGGGCTCCGACTGCTCGCCGGCGTCCGCGGAGGCGCCGGTGGCCTCGGCGGTGTCGGTGACGGGCAGCTCGGCGGGGTCGACCTCACCGCGCCGCCTGCGGCGGCGGGGACGGCGGGGCTCGCCGATCGGGTCCGCGGCGGCGGGGGCGGAGCCGGACGGGTCGCCGCCGCGGCCCCGGCCACGGGTGCGGCCCCGGCCGCGGGGCTTGCCCTCGATGTCCTCGAGCTGCTCGGCGGCGAGGCCTGCGCGCTTGCGGTCCGCGGTCGGCAGGGAGCCGGTGACGCCCTCGGGGATGCCGATGTCGGTCAGCAGGTGGGCCGAGGTGTGGTAGGTCTCCGGCGGCTCCGCCAGGTCCATGCCCAGCGTCTTGTCGATGATCCGCCAGCGGGGCATGTCCTCCCAGTCGACGAACGTCACGGCGACGCCCGTCGCACCCGCGCGGCCGGTGCGGCCGATGCGGTGGGTGTAGGTGTCCTGGTCCTCGGGGCAGTCGTAGTTGATGACGTGGGTGACGCCGGAGACGTCGAGGCCGCGGGCGGCGACGTCGGTGGCGACCAGCACGTCGATCTTGCCGGCGCGGAAGGCGCGCAGGGCGCGCTCGCGGGCGCCCTGGCCGAGGTCGCCGTGGACGGCGGCGGCGGCGAAGCCGCGGAAGTCCAGGTCCTCGGCGACGCGGTCGGCGGCGCGCTTGGTGCGCGTGAAGATCATGGTCAGGCCGCGGTCCTCCGCCTGCAGGACCCGCGCCACGATCTCGATCTTGTTCATCGGGTGGGTGCGGTAGATGAACTGCTTGGTCAGCGGCGACGGCCCGGTGCTGGCGTCGTGGTGCGCGTGGATCGTCATCGGGTGGCGCAGGAAGCGCCGGGCGAGGGTGACGATCGGGTCGGGCATCGTGGCGGAGAACAGCATCGTCTGCCGGTCCTCCGGCAGCAGGGTCAGGATCCGCTCGACGTCGTCGAGGAAGCCCAGGTCGAGCATGCGGTCGGCCTCGTCGAGCACGAGCGCCCGCACGGCGTGCAGCCGCAGGTGCTTGCTCTTGGCCAGGTCGAGCAGGCGGCCGGGGGTGCCGACGACGATCTCGACGCCCTTCTGCAGCGCGTCGACCTGCGGCTCGTAGGCGACGCCGCCATACAGCGGGAGCACGCGGACGCCGCGGGTCTTGCCGGCGGCGGCGATGTCACGGGCCACCTGCAGGCCCAGCTCGCGGGTCGGGACCACGACGAGCGCCTGCGGCAGGCCGTCGGCGCCCTCGGTGGGGGCGGTGACCCGGTCCAGCAGCGGGACGCCGAAGCCGAGCGTCTTGCCGGTGCCGGTCGGCGCCTGGCCGATGAGGTCGGTGCCGCGCAGCGCGATCGGCACAGCGTATTCCTGGATGGCGAACGCGTGGATGATGCCGACGGCTTCGAGGGCGGCCACGGTCTCCGGCCGCGCCCCCAGATCGGCGAACGTGGGTGCGTCTGGGCGCACGGGTGCGCGCGGGGCCACTGCTTCGGCGGCCTCAGTGTTGTCGATCGTCATGTTGTGCTCAGGGTGTCTCTCTCGCGGGAGCGCCCCTGGTGAAGCTGGGTGCGCTCAAATGGGTAGGGCGCGGGCCACACGCGACCGAAATGATCAAGGTCGCGGGCTACAAGCGCCGGGCGCCAGGACTAGGGTCCGTCCACGGCTATCGGAGTCATTGTACCGGCTTGTGAGCGGTTCCGCTCAGTGGCTTCAGTCGGGCTTCGGCCGGGCTTCGGCCGGGCTTCGGTCGGGCATCGGGGCGCGCCCGGTGATCCGGCGAGGTAGTGTGCCGTCGTGTCCGATCTCACTCCGCCCGCCACGGCTGTGGTCGACCTGCTGGGCATGCTGGCCTTCGGCGAGCTGGTCGCGTTCGACCGGATGGCGGCCGACGCGCGGCTCGCGCCCGACCTCCGCCGCCGGGCGGTGCTCAGCGAGATGGCCGCCCGCGAGATCACCAACTACCGCCGGCTGTCCGACCGCCTGGCCGAGCTCGGCGCCGACACCGAGGACGCCATGCGGCCCTATGTGCAGGCGGTGTCGGAGTACCACCAGCAGACCGAGCCGGCCGACTGGCTGGAGGGGCTGGCCAAGGCGTACGTCGGCGACGGCATCGCGGACGACTTCACCCGCGAGGTCGCGGCGGTGCTCGCCGGCCCCGACCGGGACCTGATCCTGGACGTCCTGCACGACTCCCGGCACGCCGACTTCGCCGCCGACGAGCTGCGGGCCGCGATCGCCGCCGACCCGAAGGTGGCCAACCGGCTGTCGATGTGGGCGCGCCGCCTGGTCGGCGAGGGCATCTCGCAGGCGCTGCGGGTCGCGGCCGAGCGGCCGTCGCTCGCCGAGCTGCTGGCCATCGGCGGCGCCGACTTCCAGGCCCTGCTCAGGCGCCTGACCTCGGCGCACACCGCCCGTATGGGCGCCGTCGGGCTCAACAACTGAAGGCTCAACAGCTGAGCGCTCAACAACCGAGGGATCGAACAGCTCGGGGCACGAAGGCTGACGACGCCCAGGCCCTGGCACCCGTACGGGGCAGGGCCTGAGCGCTATCTGTCAACGCGCGGAAGAGAACCCAACCGGCCGCGGCGACGACTCGGCGATCTCCACGTAGGCGATCTTGCCGACCGGGACGATCACCCGGCGGCCCTTCTCGTCGACGAGAGAAAGCACACCCTTGTCGCCACCGTCGATCGCGTCGGTGACCGCAGCTTCGACCTCGGCGGGTGACTGGTTGCTCTCCAGCACCAACTCCCGAGGCGCATACTGCACGCCGATCTTGACCTCCACGTCTTCCTCCTTGATCGGGCTGCGGCGCGGCCGTGCCTCGGCGCGCACACCCAGTGTGGTTGAAGACTAACGCGATCAGGCGTGTTCGCCGTGCAGGGGGAAGCTCGCGATGCCGCGCCACGACAGCGCGGTCAGCAGCGCCTCCGCTTCGGGCTTCGCGACCTGGCGGCCACCGGCGACCCAGAACCGGGCCGCGACCTCGGCGGCGCCCACGAGCCCCGACGCGAGCAGCTCGGCGCGCTCCTGGCTCAGGTCGGTGTCGGCCATGATCGTGTCGGTGATCGCGGCGATGCAGCCGCTCTCCACCCGGTCGACCCGCTCGCGGACCGCGGGGTCGTTGCGCAGGTCCGACTCGAAGACGAGGCGGAAGGCCTCGCTCTCGTGGTCGATGAAGTCGAAATACGCCTGGATGGCGCCGCGGACCCGCTCCTTGTTGTCGGTGGTCGCCTCCATCGCGGCGCGCATCCGCGAGACCATCGCGTCGCAGTGCGTGTCGAGCAGCGCCAGATAGAGCTCGAGCTTGCCGGGGAAGTGCTGGTAGAGCACAGGCTTGGAGACACCCGCCCGCTCGGCGATGTCGTCCATCGCGGCGGCGTGGTAACCCTGCGCCACGAAAACCTGCTGCGCCGCGGCGAGCAGTTGCTTGCGGCGGGCCGACCGGGGCAGCCGCACCGGCCGTCCGGCCGCCTGGGTGCCGCTCATCGCCGAGGTCATGTTCACCATCCGGATTTGGGTCGGGATTGCAACTTACCCCCTTTCCGCCCACACGGTAGCCTCACCTAGGGGCGACGGAGGAGCGCGCGGTGGACGAAACGGGGCAAGCCGGAAGCCCACAAGGGTCAGGCGCATATCGCGGAGGAGGACACACGGATCCGCACAGGTCACCGGACGGCACCCATGGTGACGGGTCGACGCCGAGCGATGACGCGCTCGAGGCGATCGTCTCCGCATGGCGTGAGCCGGCAACAGGAGCCATCGCTGGGCGCGCGTCGGTCAACGGCTCGATCAGCGGTTCGATCAGCGGTTCGATCAATGGCGGCGGCCCGCGTGGCCGCGCCGAGGTCCGCGGCTCCTACTCCGACATGCTCGCCCCGATGAGCCCCCCGGTCTCCGCCCCGCCGCCGGTGCACCCCACCACGTCGCTGCACTACGGGCACTACGGACCCGACGGCCAGGGCTGGCCGAGCTCCGTCGGCCAGCCGGAGACCAGCGGGTCGCTCCCCGCCTCCGGGTCGCCGGCGCAGGCCCAGCCGCCGCACGAGACCGGCCACACCGGCCCGCTGCCCGCCGTCAGCTCCGGCACCGTCTACGGCGCCGCCCCGGTCGCCGACGCGCGCGAGGAGGCGGTCCGGCCGACCTCCGGGGGCTACGGTCCGCCGCCCGCGCCGACGTCCGGCGGGTATGGCGCGGCACCGTCGGCCCTGGACCGGCTCAGCGGCCTGCCCGGCCCGGTCGACCCCCGCGCCCGGGTGCACGGCGACAACGGCATGCCGCCGTATGGCTCCTACCCGAACCAGGCCCCCGCCTACCAGGACCAGACCTCCGCCTACCCGGACCAGAGCGCCGCTTACCAGGACCAGGCCCCCGCCTACCAGGACCAGAGCGCCGCCTACCAGGACCAGGCCGCTGCCTACCCGGACCAGACCCCGGCCCGCCCGGAACAGGCCGCCGCCTATCCGGACCAGGCCAGTGCCTACCCGGACCGGCCCGCCGCCTATCCGGATCAGGCCTGGGGCTACGAGACCAGGGACATCCGCCCGCACAACGGCGCGTTCCACCAGGAGACGCCCGCCGCCAACGGCGCGGCCCACCACGACCCGCAGGCCGGCGGCCACCAGGAGCCTTACCAGGCACAGGAGCAGTACCAGGGCCAGGATCAGCGGGAGCAGTACCCGTACCAGGGCCAGCAGTACCCCGCGCAGTACCCGCAGCAGCAGTACCCGCAGCAGCAATACCCCCAACAGCAGTACCCGTCGCAGGAGTACCCGCAGCAGCAGCCGCCACCCCCGAACGGCTTCCAGGCGTACGAGCAGCCCGGCCCCGAGTTCGACTGGGCCGCGCCGTCGCAGGAGCCGGTGGTCCCGGCGCCGGCCCTGCACCCTGTGCCGCAGCCCGCCCTGCACCCCGTGCCACTGCCCGCGCTGCACCCGGTGCCGCCGCTGCCCACGCAGCGGATGCCGGAGGACGACCCGCTCGTCGGCCCGCTGCCGCCCGAGCTGCTCGGCAACGCCACGCCCCTGTCCGCGGCGGAGCCGACGATGCCGGCGTTCGCGTCGGAGCCGCCGTACGCCGCCCAGCAGCCCGCCGGGATCGCCGACGCGGACTGGGGCAACGCCCCCGAGCTGCCGCAGCGCGTCCCGTCGCACCCTGACGTGCCGCAGGTGCCGGAGGTCGAGGTCGAGCCCCTCGTGGCGGAGGCCACCCCGGCCGGCGGTGCGGAGCTGGCGAGGATCGCCACGTTCCTGCGCGAGGAGCGCGAGGACGAGGACGACGAGCCCAGCCTGGACGACCGCCCCGACGGGTTCGACATCCCGGCGGTCCTCCGCGCCGTGCAGGGTGTCTCCGGTGTACGCGAGGCGACGCTGCGCAAGAACGCCGACGGCCTGCACACGCTCCGGCTGGAGCTGCTCGACGAGGCCGACCCGGGCCGGGTCAGCCGGGCCGTCGCGCGCCTGCTCAACGAGCGGATGGGCCTGGCCGCCGAGCCCAACCCGCCGGAGCCCGCCGCGCTCTCGGGCCGCCCGGCGATCCGGGGCAACGCGCCGCACAGCGCCCTGCCCGGCTACGGCCGCGAGGCCCGCCGGCGGCGCCCGGTCAGCGGCGTGCGCCGCCCGGCCGAGGCCCCCCGCCCCGAGGTCGAGGAGCTCCCGCAGCAGTTCCGTGCGGAGGTGCCGAACGCCGAGGTCGACGAGCCGCGCCGGCCGCCGCAGCCGCCGGGTCTCGTCGCGTCCGGCCTGCAGCAGCCTGTACAGGCGCCGAAAACGCCGGGAGAGCACGCGCCGGTCCCGGTGAACCGGGACGCGCCCCCGGCGCTGGTGCCGCAGTCCAGCACGATCGTGTCGCCGCGGGTGATCATCGACCAGGTCGAGGTCAGCACGCAGGGCGTCGACGCGGTGGTCGAGGTGCGCCTGATCGCGGACGGTCACCCGGCGGTCGGGGTCGCCAGCGGCCCGGCGGTCGACGGCTACATCCTGCGGCTGTCCGCGGCGGCCGCCGCCTCGGCCGTGGACCAGCTGCTGGTCGACGTCGACGCGACGTCCCGCGCCAGGTGTTACATCGAGCACGCCGCGGTGGTGCAGCTCGGCGGCTGCGAGGTCGCCGTCGTCGTGCTGTTGCTGCTGTACGACGGCTGGGTCGAGCAGCTGACGGGCTCCGCCGTGAACTCGGGCGATCCGCGGCAGGCTGTGGTCCGCGCCACACTCGCGGCCGTGAACCGGCGCCTGGAGGCCCTGCTGCCATAGCCCTTTCGGGCAGCCGGGTAAGCATTTTGGAAGCACGGCTGCCGTAGACCCCTTGGGGCACACTGGTAAGCATGAAGAGAGCTGCCCTTGTCCCGGAGTTCACCGTCCCGTCACCTGAGCGGCTGCCGGACATGTGGCCCGGGCGCGAGGTGGAGCTCGATGGCCTGAAGGCGTACGTGCGGGACACGCCGGCCACCGCGCCGGGCGCCGAGCCGGCGGTCTACGTGCACGGCCTCGGCGGTTCCTCGACCAACTGGACCGACCTGGCCGGCGTGCTCGCCGGGCGGCTCGACGGCCAGGCGATCGACCTGCCCGGGTTCGGGTACAGCGACCCGGCCCGCAGCTACTCGCTGGCGGCGATGGCCTCGCACATCGTCCGGTGGGTCGAGCACAGCGGCCGCGGCCCGGTCCACCTGTTCGGCAACTCGATGGGCGGCGCGGCCGTGGTCGTGGCCGCCGCGCTGCGCCCCGACCTGGTGCGCAGCCTGACGCTGATCTCGCCGGCGATGCCGTTCCTCGACCCGCGCCGGTCGCTGCAGGGGCCGATCGTGCCGCTGCTCCTGCTGCCCAACGCGGCGAAGCTGGCGGCCCGGCGGATGTCGTCGATGGAGCCGGAGGCCCTCGCCTCGATGGTCATCGAGTCCTGCTACGCCGACCCGACCCGCTACCCGGAGCAGCGGCGGCTGGAGGCGATCGAGGAGGCCCGGCGGCGGCACCTGGTGCCGTGGTACGCCGAGGCGTACGTGGGCAGCCTCCGCGGCCTGGTGAGCAGCTTTCTGCGCGCGTACCTGCCGGGCGAGGGCTCCATGTGGAAGATGGCCGCGAGGATCAAGGCGCCGACGCTGGTGATCGCCGGACGGCAGGACCGGCTCGTCGACATCCGCACCGCGCCGCAGGTCGCCCGCCTCATCCCGGACAGCCGGCTGATGATGCTGGAGGGCGTCGGCCACGTGGCGCAGATGGAGGTGCCGCGCACGGTCGCGCGCGCCGTGTTCGGCATGCTCGACGAGCTGCAGGAGGACAAGGCCGGCCGGGCCGCCACCCAGCAGGTTGCAACTCAGGTGCGGGATGGGGTGCGGCAGCGCGCGCCGCGGGTGCGCATGGCAAGCTGACCAATCGATGGCGAGCCGGCTGAGCAGCGACCGCCGGGGCCTGTCACGCCATGCCGACAGCTCCCGGGATCCGTCACACCCTTCCGGCAACTCCGGGGAGATGTCACGCCCTTCCGGCAGCTCCGGGGACCTGGCACGCCCGGTCGGCAGCTCCCAGGAGCTGTCACACCCTGCTGGCAGCCCCCAGGAGCCCCCTTCCGGCGGCTCCCGGCTGCCGGTGCCGCTGCCGAGCGACCCGCGGCAGGCCCGTGAGGTCGTCCGGGCCGAGCAGCGCCGGCGGCGTGAGCAGGTCCGCCGGCGGCGGCGCTACTTCGTCGCGGGCGTGATGGCCGCCGCGTTCCTGATCGCCGCGGCCGGCCTGGGCCGCCTGCTGTTCTTCGGCGGCGCCGACAAGGAGGCGCCGGTGACGGTCGCCGCGACCCGCGGGCCGGCGCCGATGCTCGACCCGCCGAGCCGCCCCGCGAGCCAGCCGCCGGAGGCCGGCCCGTCCAGCGCCGCCGGCACGTTCGCGTACGCGACCAGCGCCGGACCGGTCGCCGGCAGTGCGGGGACGGTGCGGAAGTACCGGGTCGCGGTGGAGAACGGCAGCGGCCAGGACGCGGACGCGTTCGCCGCCTCGGTCGAGCGGGTGTTCGCCGACCCGCGCGGCTGGCCCGCCGCCGGCCAGGTGCGGCTGCAGCGGGTCGCCGGCCAGGGCACCGCCGACTTCACGATCTTCCTGGCCACGCCGGTCACGTCGGAGCAGATCTGCGCGACCGCCGGGCTGCACACCGCCGGGTACAGCTCCTGCCGGATCACCGGGAAGGTCGTCATCAACCTGGCCCGCTGGCTGACCGGGGTGCCGGACTACGGCGCGCCGGTCGAGGACTACCAGCACTACGTGATCAACCACGAGGTCGGCCACGAGCTCGGCAACGGCCACGAGGCCTGCCCCGGCCCCGGCCGTCCGGCACCGGTGATGCAGCAGCAGACGTACGGGCTGAAGGGCTGCGTCGCCAACGCGTGGCCGTTCGTCGATGGCCAGCGGTACAGCGGCGCCAAAGTGCCGTAGGTCACGTGGGTTTGCGGTGCTGGCGCGGCAGAATGAGAACCATGTCGTTGCCTCCACTGGTCGAGCCCGCCGCCGACCTCTCCGTTGACGAGGTCCGTCGCTACTCCCGGCACCTGATCATCCCCGACGTGGGTGTCGCCGGGCAGAAGCGCCTGAAGAACGCGCGCGTGCTCTGTGTGGGCGCGGGCGGTCTCGGCTCGCCGGCACTGATGTATCTCGCCGCGGCCGGGGTCGGCACGCTCGGCATCGTCGAGTTCGACACCGTCGACGAGTCCAACCTGCAGCGCCAGATCATCCACGGCCAGTCGGACATCGGCCGGCCGAAGGCCGAGTCGGCGCGCGACTCGGTGCTCGAGATCAACCCGTATGTCAACGTCGTGGTGCACAACGAGGCGCTCGACAACGACAACGTGATGGACATCTTCCGGCAGTACGACCTGATCGTCGACGGCACGGACAACTTCGCCACCCGGTACATGGTCAACGACGCCGCGGTGCTGCTCGGCAAGCCGTACATCTGGGGCTCGATCTACCGGTTCGACGGCCAGGCTTCCGTCTTCTGGGCCGAGCACGGCCCGTGCTACCGCTGCCTCTACCCGGAGCCGCCGCCGCCGGGGATGGTCCCGTCCTGCGCCGAGGGCGGCGTCCTGGGCGTGCTGTGCGCCTCGATCGGCGCGATCCAGGTCACCGAGGCGATCAAGCTCCTGACCGGTGTCGGCGACTCGCTGCTCGGCAGCCTCATGGTGTACGACGCGCTCGAGATGACCTACCGCAAGATCCGGCTCCGCAAGGACCCGGGCTGCGCGATCTGCGGTGAGAACCCGACGGTCACCGAGCTCATCGACTACGACGACTTCTGCGGCGCCGTGTCCGACGAGGCGCAGGCCGCCGCGCAGGGCTCGACGATCACCGCCACCGAGCTCAAGGACTGGCAGGACTCGGGCAAGCCGATCGAGCTGATCGACGTGCGCGAGCCGGCCGAGTGGGAGATCGTGCGGGTGCCGGGGGCGCGGCTCGTGCCGAAGGGCGAGATCCTCAACGGCTCCGCCCTCGCCGACCTTCCGCAGGACCGCCAGATCGTCCTGTACTGCAAGAGCGGCGTCCGCTCGGCGGAGGCCCTCGCGGCGGTCAAGGCGGCGGGCTTCAAGGACGCGGTCCACGTGCAGGGCGGGGTGGTCTCCTGGGTGAAGACCGTCGATCCGTCACTGCCGGTGTATTAGGTCACGACGCGCGGGCAGCGGGCGGGCGGTAGCGTACGGCCCATGGTCGACCTTGATGCCGCGATCGGCTACGTCGTCGCACACGGCGACGCCGTCGATCGCGCCCGCCTCGCCTGGCTGCGCACCGGCCAGTCCCCACCGGCCGACGTGCTGGAGCAGGCCGAGATCGGCCAGTCGCCCGACGGCGGCTGGCCGGCGCTGTGGGGCGCCGACGTCGCGTCCGTGGACGCCACCTGTTTCCGGCTCGGCGAGCTCGACGACCTCGGCGCCATCGACCGCCCCGCGGCCCGCCGGGCCCTGGGGTGGCTCGGCCGCAGCCAGCGGCCCGACGGCATGTGGGAAGAGGACGCGTCCCTGGCGGGCATCGCCCCGCCGTGGGCCCAGCCCGGCGACGACGAGGCGAAGCTGTACCTGACCACCAACGCCGCCTACTGGCTGGTGGTCGGCGGCCCGAACAACGGCGACGACCAGCACGCGACCCGGGTGGCCCGCGCCGCCGAGGCGTTCCGGGCGTCGCTGCGGCCCGACGGCAGCTGGCCGTCGTTCCTGGTCGCGGGCTGGCTCGGCTGCGCCGTGCTCTTCCACCTCGGCTGGTTCTACGAGTCGGCGCAGATCCAGGTGGCGCTCGCCGACCGGGTGCCGGAGATGACCCCCGCCGACACGGCGTCGCTCTACGCGGCGCTGCGGCGGGTCCGCATGTCACCGGAGGACTGGCTGCTCAGCGCGGCCCGCAAGCGCCTCAGCGAGACGCAGCGCAGCGACGGCGGCTGGGAGAGCGACGACGGCGCGCAGTTCAACGTGCACACCACCCTGACGGCGATCCGGGCGCTGCGCTGAGCCGGCGGCTCAGCCCGCGATCGTGAACTCCCAGTCGGACTTGCCGTAGGTCCTGGTCGTGATCTCGAACTGGGTGTTGGACTCGTAGGAGTCCGAGCCCTGCCGGATCTGGATCACGACCTTGCCGCCCTCGTCGAGGTTGAGGTATCCGGCGTGGACGGCGGCGGTGCAGACGGACGAGGCGGTGGTGTAGGGGCCGTTGCCCCAGACCTTGCCGGCCTTGCCGCCCTTGGGGCAGGTGTACCGGATGAGCTTGCCCTCGTTGCCGTTGTACTCCTCGGCGTTGGTGTTCCAGTCGCTGTTGTCCTTCTCGGCGTTGACCTCGGTGGTGCTGTCGGTACCGCCGCCATCGCCGCTGTCGCCGCTGCCGTCGCCGGGGGTCTCTGTCTGGCTCGCCGACTGGTCGCCCTTGCCACCGTTGTCGTCGTCGCCGCCGAGCTTGGTGAAGCCGTAGATGCCGAGGCCGACCACCAGGAGCACGACCACGGCGGCCGCGGCGAGCATCCCGGTCCGGCGCTGCCCGCCGGGCGCCGCCGCGGGTGCCTGCTGCGGCGGCTGCGGCGGGGCCGGCGTCCGTGGCGGGGTCTGCGGAGGGGCCTGCGGCGGGGTCTGCGGAGGGGTCTGCGGCGCCGGCTGTGGCGGCGTTCCGTAGGTGGCGGGCACGGCGGCCCGGCCGGGCTGCGGGGCCGCCGGCGAGTGCTGGGCCGGACCGGGCTGCGGGGCGGCCGGGGAGTGCTGCGCGGGCCCGGGCTGGGCGGCGGCGTAGCCCGACGGCGGGGTGTACCCGGAGTCCTGCCCGAACTGCGACGACGGCTGGCCGGAGGTCGGCTCGGCGGCGAACCCCGGCGACACCGGCACCGCCGACATCGGCACCCCTGACATCGGCGCTCCCGACACCGGCACGGCGGCGGAGCCGGACACCGGACCGGAGACCGGTGACGACGCGGGCGGCGCCGAGGTCGGGAACCCGGCGGACGGCGCCGGCGGGGACGCGGCCGGTGCGGACGCCGCCGCTGCCTGGAACGCGGCCGGCGGGGACGAGGTCGGGAACGTGACGGGTGGGGACGAGGTCGGGAAGGCGGCACCGGAGACCGGGGCGGAGGCCGGCTGGCCGGCCGGGCCGGGCTGGGCCGGGGCGCCGAGGCTGCCCTGCGCCACCACCATCTCGGGCTGCTCGACGGCGGTCGGGGCCGTGCCGAGGGCCTGGTGCAGCAGTGTCGCGACGAGCGGGATCCGGCTGCCGCCACCGACGAGGAAGACGCCGGCGATGTCGGCCGGGGTGAGCCCGGCGGCGGCGATGGCGGCCCGGGTCGCGGTGACCGTGGCGGCGAGGATCGGGCGGGCGAGCTGCTCGAACTGGTCGCGGCCGAGGGGGACGTCCTCGTCGTACATCGGGATATGGATCATCGTCGAGGACGTGCGCGACAGCATCTCCTTGGCGGCCCGGACGTCGTCCCAGAGCAGCCGGTTGGCGCGGCGTTCGGCGCTGGTCGTGGGGTGCACGAGCCGGCTCCAGGCGGCGGGGTCGCGGGAGGACTGGCTGGCGCCCAGGTAGCCGACGATCGCGGCGTCGATGTCGAGGCCGCCGCTGGTGCTGAGCCCCTCCGCGGCGAGGACCTCGAACGTGCCTGGGTCGTGCCGGACGACGGACGCGTCGAACGTGCCGGCGCCCAGGTCGTAGACGACGAACGCGGTGCCGGGGCGCACGTCGGTGCCTTCGAGGGTGCGGAACACCTCGGCCGCGGCGACCGGCTCCGGCACGAGCGTCACGGTGCCGAGGCCGGCGCGTTCGGCGGCGGCGAGCAGCACACCGCGGCGGGTGTGCGCCCAGGCGGCGGGGCAGGTGATGGTGACCTGGCCGATCGGGCCGCCGGCGACCCGCCGCGCCTCGCCGCCGACGCGGGCGAGCACGGCAGCGAACAGGTCGGCGGTCGGCACCTCGTGGTCGCCGAGCAGGACGGCGGGCTCGTCGATGCGCCGTTTCGGGTTGGGCTCGAAGCGCTCGGGGCTGACCCGGGCGGCGTGCACCGCGTCGCGCCCGACGAGCAGGCCCGACTGCGGGTCGGCGTACACCGCCGAGGGCAGGCTCGGCGAACCGTCGAAGAGCAGCGGCCGCACGTGCCCGTCGGGCCAGGCCAGCACCGCCGCCGTGTTCGAGGTGCCGAAGTCGATGCCCAGCCGGTAGCCTCGCGAGTCCACAGCGCCAATATACGGACCTCACACCATCGCGAGATCCTCTCAACGGTTCTGTCAACCGGCGCCGGTCAGAAAATAGTTCGGCCGAAGGTGCAACCGATCGTCGATGCCCGCGTCTGACTGATGCGCTCCGCACCCCGCGGGGCACATCACGAGGGGAATCCATGAGTCTGCATCGACTGCGACGCCTGACCGCCACCGCGGCGGCGGTCCTGGTGGCGCCCGCCGTGGCCGGCGCCGTCCTGGCCGCCGAGCCCGCGTCCGCGGCGGGAGTGCTGGCACCGACCGTCACGGCGCTCACGACCGCGCCGGTGGTCGGCGCCACCGCCAGGTTCCGGTTCGGCACGCCCGCCGGCAGCGTGCCGGTCACCCAGTTCGTGTTCTCGCTCAGCAGCGGCCCGGGTGGCCACGTCACGGCGACCAACGGGCGGGCCACCGCCTCGGTGGTCGTCGAGCGGGCCACCAACGTCCTGTCGGTCTACGCCGTGGCCGCCGACGGCTCGGTCAGCGGCTCGACCGTCACCATCTTCAACGCGGCGTTCCCACCACCGGCCGCCGACCAGGACCTCGACAGTGACGGCAAGCCGGACCTGCTCGCCGTCGGCGGCACCCCGGGGCTCGCTCCCGGCCTGTGGCAGGCCACCGGGCGCGGGCTGCGCGGTCAGGTGCGCACCCCGGCGGTGGACATCGGCGTCAACGGCAACGGTGTCGGCACCCCCTTCACCGGCGCGCAGGTCTTCACCGGCAAGTTCAGGGGCGGGCCGTTCGAGGACGTCTTCGTGTACTACCCGGGCGGGATCAACCCGGGCAGCGGCATGATCATCGACGGCCTCGGCCGTGGTGAGCCGCTGCGCGCCGACCGGGGCTACGAGGCGACGCTGTCCGCGGGCCTGTTCGCCGACATCAACAACGACAACCCGCTGCAGCTCGTCAACGCCTACGACGGCAGCGGCAACCACCTGACCTACCCGGACCTGCTGGGCATCGTGGGCAGCCCGGCCAACGGGTACACGCTGCAGTACTACGCCTCGCAGAACGGCACCGCCAACTTCGCGTTCCCCACGCAGCTCGGGACGGCGACCCCGACCGGCGGCGGCGACTGGGAGCACTGGCGCCTCGCCTCGAAGCTGCTGCCCAGCGGCACCGCCGTCGCGCTGTGGAACCAGTCGACGGGGGCCCTGTACCTGTGGCAGGGCGTCACCTACGACCAGGAGACCGGGGCGCTCGCCTTCACGCAGTTCCGCCTGGCCGGCGCCTGGCTGCCGGGCGCGCAGCTGTCCGAGCTGCAGCTCACCGACGTGAACGCCGACGGTGTGCCCGACCTGTGGGCGGTCACCCCTGACGGGACCGTGACGGCCTACGTGATCACGAACCTCTCGGCGACCGGTCCGGCGAAACTGACCGCGAAGACCCCGCAGCACCTCGCCTGACCCCACCTCAGCAGTCCGCCGCCGCGGGCCGGGTCAGCACGCCCCGACCCGCGGCGGCGGGATGTCATCCCCATCTCGACACGCGGAGCCCATCGTGACCGACCTCAACTTCGCGGACTTCTACGCCGCGACGTTCGGGCCGCTGACGGCGCAGCTCCACGCGTTCATCGGGGATCACGGCGAGGCGCAGGACGTGGTGCAGGAGGCGTTCTGCCGCGCGTACGCCCGATGGCCCGCCGTCTCGCGCTACGACAACCCGGTCAGCTGGGTGCGCCGGGTCGCCTGGAACCTGGCGATCAGCCGCTGGCGAGGGGCCCGCCGCCTGCTGAAATGGCGCCGCGACCTGCTGCCGCCGGCGGTGCCCGACCCGAGCGACGCCGACCAGGACCTGGTCCGGGCGCTCGCCGGCCTGACGGCGAACCATCGCCAGGCCGTCGTGCTGCACTACCTCGCCGGGTTCTCCGTGCGCGAGATCGCGCAGTTCACCGGGGTCGCCGAGGGCACCGTCAAGTCGTGGCTGTCCCGGGGCAGGGCGGCCCTCCAGGCGCGGCTCGGCATCGGCGACGGGGAGGTGTCGAATGCCTGACGACCTGCCCGACCAGCTGCCCGGTGACCCCCTCTCCCAGCGGTTCGCCGCCTTCCGCGAGTCGTCCTCCACGGCGACCCGGCCGCCCGGCGCCGACGCCGTGATCCGCACCGTCCACCGCCGCCAGCTCTCCCGTACGGTGGCCGCCGGCGTCGCGCTGACCCTCGCCGCGCTCGTCGCGTTCGTCCTTTGGCGGCCGACCGGACGGCCGGAGCCGGCCCGCATCCCGCCGACCACCGCCCCGAGCGCGTCCGGCTCGGCGCCGAACCCGACCACGGCGACGACCGCCACCCCTACGCCCACGCCCACGCCCACCGGGGGGTCGGGCAGCCCGTCCGGCACCGCGTCCACCGCGACGACCGGCTCCCCCGCCCGCTGCGGGATCCAGCCCCAGGTGCTCGGCGGCGACCCGCTGTACGTCGCGCCGGACAACTACTTCCAGCGGTGTCCGGACGCCCGCATACGGATCTACTCGGTCACCTACGAGTGGAGCGCGGCGCAGCAGCAGTACGTCCGCGCGCGCCTGACCAACCTGTACTTCACGGCGACCAGTCCGACGCTGCCCCTGCCCGAGCCCGACCTGAACCCGATCGCAAGCTCCTGCGGTTACCTGTTCTTCGTGGTGTACGCCGCCGGCGACCCTCCCTCGTCGCTGCCGGTCTCCTACACCGACGCTCCCGACATGGCCTGGCCTATGGAGCACCTCGGCAATCTGTTGCTGTGGACCGCGTCCACCCACACCTTGACCGACCAGCAGAAGGTGCCGAGCTGTCGGCGGACCTCCGGGAGTGCCACACCATGACGGCAATGCGCCGGCTGCTCATCGCGCTCCTCGCGGCCCTGGCCGCCGGCGCGCCCGCCGTCACCGTCGCCGGCCCGGCCGCGGCCGACGACCAGTACGTGCCGGGCAACGCGGTCGTCCGGGTGAGCAAGCTGCCGAAGGTCATCCTGCCCGGCACCACGATCTCCCCGACGATCGAGATCACCCAGACCACGCCGTACGAGCTGCAGTGGCTGCCCTCGCTGATGTTCTCCGTGTACGTGGACCCGATGCCGGCCGACACGGACATCAGCGCCAGGATGCAGAGCCCGGTCACGGGTGCCTGGCTGACCGCCACGCCGAGCGTCTCGCCGGGCCAGGTCGCCCTACTCTTCGACAACACCCTGCTCTACACCCTGCCGGTGAACGGCCGGACGACCTTCAAGTACGAGATCCACTTCGGCGCGGACGCTCCGGTCGGGTACTACTGGGCGGTGATCGGTGCGGCCATCAGGCCTCCGCCCGAGACGGGGAAGACGGTCGACACCCAGACCGTCCCCGACCCCTCCCAGCAGGTCTTCCACGTCGGTGCGCTGCCGGCGGAGGACCAGCCGACCACCGTGCCGCCGGCCCCTGGGCGCACGACCGCCCCCGGCGCGTCGCGGCAGCCCTCCGCGGGTCCCTCGCCGGCGCCCGTGCCGGCGTCCGCCCCTGTACTCGCATCGGCACCGACGGCCCTCGCGGAGCCGGCGGGTGGCGGGCTGCTGCCGCCGGCCGATTCCCCACCTCCGCCGGAAGCCGAGGCCGAATCCGAGCCCGAAGCCGAGTTCGAGCCCGAGGCCGAGGCGCGTGTGGCCGCCGCCGGCAGCACGCCGCTCGCGGCCGGACTGGCGGTGGCGGTCGTGGCCGTCTGGATCGGGTTGATCGGCCGGCACCGGCTGCGGGTGCGCCGGCTCCGCCGGGCCGCCGGTCCCGTGCCGCCCGGCTAGTCGATCAGGCGCAGGGCGACCGTGGGGGCGTCGAGCAGGACCGAGGCGGGCTCGGAGCCGACGATCGTCTGCAGGCGGTGGTCGCCCACGATGAGCTCGACGCCGGTGTAGAGCTCGACGGAGTCCCAGCCGGTCAGCTGGTACGACTTCCGGTAGATCCGCTCGGTCTCCTCCTTGATGTCGGGGGCCGAGCGCTTCCAGATCAGGGTGCCGTTTTCACTCGTGTCGGTGACGACGGGGTGGCCGTCGCGGACCTCGAGCTTCAGGTGCTCCTTGGCGATCCAGGCGGCCGCGGCCTCGTGCAGCCACTGGCCGACGGCGATGTCGTCGGGGTCGGCGGGCTCGCGGCCGACGATCATGGGACGGTCGGCGCCGACCACGAACCGGCGCCGGGCCAGGTCCTCGACGACCACGGACACGGCAAACGCGGGCGGCCGCGGGCCGATGTCCTTGACCGCCTGGCCGTGGCGGGGGCAGGCGGGCACGCCGGCGCGCATGCGCGGGACCGGCTGGCCGATCCGGCGGAAGCGGCCGAACGCGGGGCACTCGGGCTCGCCGCACCGCCACTCGCGGGCCATCAGGGCGGCGCCGACACCGCTGGGCTCCGCGCGGGTGAACCGCCGCCGCATCACCCGGGTGCGCCCCGCGCGCTGCGACCCGCGGGCGGTGAACGACTGCAGCCCGTCCGGCCGCCCGCCCTGCTCCTGCTTGGGTGCCGGGGCGGCCTTGTCGGCGGCGGCCTTGTCGGCGGTGGTGGCCGCGGCGGGCTTGGCCGGACGAGGCGATGGCTTGGGCGCGGGCTCCACCGGCTCCGGCGACTCGCCCTGCTCGGAAGATTCCCCCTCCGCCGATACATCCGAAATTTCGGTTTCGTCGGCGGGAAGGACGGAGGGTGCGGCCGGAGACTCCGCGTCGGCGGGCTCGAGCGGGATGATCGGCAAGGTGGCGGTGCCCTTCACGACCAGGCGTTCCTTGCCGTCCTTCGGCGGGGTGGGCTCGCCGCCGGGGGTCAGGACCGCGCCGCCGGCGCGCGGGGTCAGGCGCAGCACGCGCTCGGGGCTGTCGACGAGCCACGGGAACCGGGCGGCGAACTGCGGCTGGTCACGGACCACGATCAGGGGCAGGCCGGTGAAGTCGGCGATCTCGGCGGGCCGGTCGGCGACGACGGGCGTGACCTCGATGAGGCCGTCGTCGGCCCAGCGGCCGAGCACCATGCGCTCCTTCGAGGTGAGCGCCGCCTCGGACAGGGCCTCGCGGCCGACCACGGGGTAGAGCATGGCGCCGGCGTCGATGAGGTACCGGCTGAGCGCGTCGACGACCATCCCGAGGCGTAAGAGGTTGATGGGCCGGCCACCGTCGAGGGCCACGAACCGGGCGACGTCGGCAAGGTCGACGACGGCCTGCGCGAGCGTGACGTCGGTCGTCAGCCGTTGCTCGATGGTGTCCATGACCCGGCTGACCTCGAAGCGCACGGCCCCTCCCATCCCTCGACCCGGACACCATAGGGCATCACCGAGATCAGACTTGTGTACCAGTCGGGAAGGTTGCACGCCATAAGCAACGAAAAGGTTCAGCCACTACTTTTTCTTGCCGTTGCCGTTGCCGTTGCCGTTGTGCTTGCCCTTGGCCTTGCCGTTCTGTGCACCGGCGGGTGGCGCGCCGCCGGCGTGCTTGGCCGCGGTGTCGGCCGGGACGGCCGGATCGGCGGCCGGCACCACCGGCGGCCCGGCCGGATCGGACGGCTGCGGGTCGGTGCCGGCGACGGGAGAGGTCACCGGGGAGCCCGGGGTCCAGGCGGCGGACGGGTCGCGGTCCTGCGCGGCGGCACCCACGGCGCCGGAGCCGAAGAGCAGGAGGGCCGCGACGGCGACGGAGACCCGCCGCCTGGCCGACCCGCCGAGCGCGACGTCGCTCAGCCGCAGGGTGGGCGCGGCACGCCGGGCGGCGAAGCGGTGGCGGGCGCCGAGCCGACGGGTCACCGCCGGGGCGGACAGCAGCGCGGCCAGGTCGGTCGCGGAGGGCCGGTTGCCGGGCGCCTTCGCCAGACAGCGGCGCAGCGCGTCCGCCACCCCGGCGGGCAGGGTCAGGCCCGCGGGCAGCGGCGCCGGCGGCAGCTTGCGGTGCGCGTGCAGCAGCTCCTCGGTGGTGGTGACGGGCCACGGCAGTTCGCCGGTGAGCATGCGGTACAGGACGAGGCCGAGCGCGTAGACGTCGGTGGCGGGCGACGCGGCGACGCCGCGGATGCGCTCCGGCGCCAGGTAGGCGGGCGTGCCGATCAGCTGGTCGCTGTCGTCGCCGGCGATCACGTGGACGCCGAAGTCGACGAGCTTCGCCCCGCCGGCGGTGAGCATGACGTTGGCCGGCTTGACGTCGTGGTGCACCAGGCCGCGGGCGTGCACGGCGGCCAGGGCCGAGGCGAGCTGGGCGGCGATCCGCAGCGACTCGGTCACCTCCAGCGGGCCGCCGGTGCGGACCAGCCGCTCCTCCAGCGACTCGCCCTCGACCAGCTCCATCACGACGAACGGCGAACCGTCGGTGGCGTGGCCGAAGTCGTACACGGCGGCGATGTGCGGATGGCTCAGCAGCGCGGCGGCGCGGGCCTCGTCCTGGATGCGGCGCCGGGACACGGGGTCGGCGGCGGCCGCGAGGTGTTTGACGGCGACAGGCCGGCCGAGCACCTCGTCGTAGCCGTGCCAGACGACGGACATGCCGCCCACTCCGAGTTGCTCGATCAGCCGATAGCGCTCCACGTCATACAGATGCCCCAATGAGCGGAAACGACACGTGTTGATCGTGCGGGGTCTCGGCGCCGAGGGTCCGCAGGAGCGACAGAACCGGCTCGATCTTCTCGTACAGCAGCAGCACCACATCACCGGGGCGGGCCATCGCCAGTGCGGCGGGGACGGCCTCGTCGACGGTCCGCACGACGGCGCAGGTGGCCTTCGGCGAGGTGGCGGTCAGCTCGTCGTGCAGGATCGCCGGGACCTCGCCGGGTGCCCGGCCGCGGCGGTCGCTGTCCTCGTAGATGACGACCCGGTCGAAGCGGGCGACCTCGCGCGCGGACTCGCGGAGCAGGTCGTCGCGGCGGTCGCCGGGGAGGGTGACGGCGGCGACGGCGTGGTCGGCGCCCCAGAGGCGGTCGACGAGGTCGCCGATCGCGCGGATGGCGGCGGGGTTGTGCGCGTAGTCGACGAGGACGTCGACGCCGCCGAGGTGCAGCAGCATGCCGCGGCCGGGGTTGTCGGTGAACGTGCGGAGGCGTTCGGCGACGCGGGCGGTGGCGACGCCGAGGACGCGGGCGGCGGCGGTCGCGGCGAGGGCGTTGGCGACGAGGTGGCGGGCGGCGCCGCCGAAGCCGCCGCCGAGCTCACCGACGGCGAGGATCGGGATCCAGCGGCGGTCGGCGAGCTCGACGAGCCAGCCGTCGGCGAGCAGGTACGCGCGGCCGCCGGTGTCCCAGTGCCGCCGGATCAGCGGGTTGCGCGGGTCGAGGCTGCACCAGACGATCTCGCGCTTCTCGAACCGGCCGGGGTGGGCGGCGAGGCCGCGGCTGCGCGGGTCGTCGGCGTTGAGGACGACGGCGCCGCCCTCGCGGACGCGCTCGCCGATGAGGCACTTGAGGTCGACCAGGTCCTCGATGTTGTCGATGCCGTCCTGGCCGAGGTGGTCGCTGGCCAGGTTGGTGATGATGCCGACGTCGCTCCAGTCGTACCCGAGACCCTGGCGCAGCATGCCGCCGCGGGCGGTCTCGAGCACGGCGGCGTCGACGGTCGGGTCGCTGAGCACGACGCGGGCGGAGCGCGGCCCGGTGGCGTCGGCGCGCTGCACGAGCCGGCCGCCGATGGCGATCCCGTCGGTGGTGGTGACGCCGACGCGCAGGCCGGCGCCGTCCAGCAGGTGCGCGGTGAGCCGGGCGACGGTGGTCTTGCCGTTCGTGCCGGTGATGGCGACGAGCGGGATCCGCGACGGGCTGCCGGCCGGGTACAGCGCCTCCACGATCGCGTCGCCGACGTCGCGGGCGGTGCCGTCGCTGGGGTCGAGGTGCATCCGCAGCCCGGGCGCGGCGTTGACCTCGATGACGCCGCCGCCCGCGAGGCCGCCGGTCGGGGGCAGCGGCTCGGCGATCGACGGCAGGCGCAGGTCGAGGCCGGCGATGTCGAGGCCGACGATCGCGGCGACCCGCCGGCACAGGTCGGCGACGGACGGGTGGACGTCGTCGGTGACGTCGACGCTGGTGCCGCCGGTGGAGAGGTTCGCGTTCTCGCGCAGCCGCACGACCTGCCCGGCGGCCGGGACCGTGTCGACGGCGACGCCCTGGCGGCGCAGCAGGGTGAGGGCGACGTCGTCGACGACGATCCGGGTCAGCGCCCGGGCGTGCCCGTCGCCGCGGCGCGGGTCCTCGTTGGCGCGGGCGATCAGGCCGGCGACGTCGGTGGCGCCGTCGCCGACGACGTGCGCGGCGACCCGTTCGGCCGCGGCGACGACCTTGCCGCCGACGGTGAGCACGCGGTAGTCGCGGCCGGTCAGCTCGCGCTCGACGACCGCGTCGTCGCCGCCGGCGGTGGCGGCCTCGTAGGCGGCGCGCAGCGCGTCGGGGGTGTCGACGCCGAGGAACACGTGCATCCCCTGGCGCCCCTGCCGGGGCTTGACGACGACGGGCGGGCCGAGCTCGGCGAAGATGTCCAGGGCCTCTGCGAGGGAGGCGGCGGCGCCGCCGGTGGGGACGGGGACGCCGGCCTCGTCGAGCAGCCGCCGGGTGAGCTCTTTGTCGGACGCGATGTCGACGCCGATCGCGGAGGTATGGTCGGTGAGTGCGGCCCACACGAGCCTGCGGTGCCGGCCGTAGCCGAGGCGCAGGAGGCTGAGCTCGCCGACCCGCTCGACCGGGATGCCGCGGGCGCGGGCGGCGTCGGCGATGGCGGCGGTGCTCGGTCCGGCTTTTTCGCGTTCGTACGTGCGGCGCAGGACCGCGAGCTCGTCCTCGACGCGCACCGGCTCGCCGTGCAGCGCCGCCAGTACACCGGCGATCGCCAGCGCGAGGAGGGCCTCGGCGACGCCGGAGTCGGGTGGCTCGTCGACCGGGCACTCGGTGACGACGTCGTATTCGCCGGGCACGCCGGTGCCCTCGGTGCGGCCGAAGTTGACGGGGCGGCCGATGCGCTGGGAGAGCTCGATCGCGACGTGCTCGGCGGTGTGCCCGAAGTAGGTGCCGCCGTGCAGGCGCTTGACGAAGCCGCCGGGCTCGCCGAACGCGCAGTGGTGCTCGGCGAGGCCGGGGAAGGCGGCCAGGAGCCGGTCGGTGAAGCCGGGGAAGTCGCTGCTCTCGCGCTCGGTCAGCCCGTCGAGCAGGACCCGGGTGACCTGGACGGGGCGCGCGAGATAGCGGTTCGGGCCGCGCAGGCGGCGGCTGCTCTCAATTCGCATGGTCAGGATCCGATCTCTTGATGGCCGCCCGCTCGGTGAGGTTGAAGCGCCAGCCCGCCGGGAGCACGTGCAGCTGGGCGCCGCACAGGGCGATCGGCCCGCCGACCTCCGACATCGTCGCGCTGATCGTGCGGGCCTGCCCGGCGTCGATGACGGTGACGGTGCCGGCGCCGAGCACCTCGAACACGTCGCCTGCGACGAGGATCGCGGTGTTCTCGTCGATGCCGAGACCGAGCTCGTGCGGGAACATCGCGACGGCGCTGAGCAGCCGGTTGAGCCGGCCGCGCTGGGCGAAGTGCATGTCGATGAGCACGCCGGGCAGGAACTCCATGCCGGGGCCGGTGCGGACGCTGTCGGTGGAGACCGACGCGATGCTGCCACCGAGGATCATGGTGCTGGACATCATGGCGGCGCCGGCGCTGGTGCCGGCGAGGATCATGCCCTCGGCGAGCCGCGCGTGCATCGCCGTGTCGACCTTGGAGCCGCCGACGACGGTGGTGATCCGCAGCTGGTCACCGCCGGTGAAGAAGACGCCGGTGGCGTGCTCGATCACGGACACGGCAAGGTCGCTGTTGCTGTCGTCGCGCTCGTCGAGGCGCAGCGGGGTGACGCGGCCGGCGCCGAGCCGGTGGAAGACGTCCGTGTACTCCTTCTCCCGCTGCTCCGGGCACTCGCTCGCGGTCGCGATCACCACGAGGTGCGCCTCGGAGCCGCCCGCGAGCAGCACGAACCGCTCGAGGATGGCGTCGTCGCCGGCGTCATGACTCTCCGCACCACCGATGACGAGCAGCTTTCCCGGCATCCCACCTCCACACTTCCCTCATCTTGCGGTTCGTCGCGGCGCTGGACGTTGCTTATTGACCAGGGTCTACGTACAGTCAGGACATCACCACTCAATGAAACGTTTCAATCCATCGAACAGGAGCACCGCCATGCGCCTGAAGAGACGCCGCGCGGGCGCCACCGCGCTCGTCCTGCTCGCCGCACTCCTCGCCGCGCCGTCGGCTCCGGCCGAGGCCGCGACCCCCGTCAGCCTCGCCGGAGCGCACTGGGTCTGGTACCCCGAGGGGAACCCGGCCAGCAGCGCCCCCGCCGCCTACCGCTACTTCCGCAAGACGTTCACCGTCGCCGCCGGCGCGGTCAGCGAGGCCCAGCTCGTCGTCACCGGCGACGACACCGTCGACGTGTGGCTCAACGGCAAGCCCGTCGCCGCCTCCCCGCGGGCCGTGGACTCGTGGAAGAACGCCGTCTACGTCGACCTGCAGTCCGCCCTGGTCAGCGGCGCCAACACCCTCGCGATCGCGGCACGCAACACGACCGACGGGCCGGCCGGCCTGATCGGCAAGGTGCACGTCGTCACCGCCGGCGGCACCACCGACCTCGTCACCGACGGCAGCTGGAAGGCGTTCCAGACCGTGCCGACCGACTGGGAGCAGCCCGGCTTCGCCGACGGCGGCTGGCCCGCCGCGACCGACCTCGGCGCCTACGGCATCGGCCCATGGAACTCGAACGTCGTCGCGCCCGACCCCGACGCGCCCTCCCCGCTGAGCGTCGCGAGCGGCACGGTCGAGCACCGCGCCAACCCGCTCGGCGTCGACGCCGCGCAGCCCCGCTTCGGCTGGAAGCTCACCTCGACCGCCGTGCAGCAGCGCCAGGCCGCCTACGAGCTGTCGGTCGACGGCGTGTGGAACAGCGGCCGGGTCGCGTCCGGCCAGCAGGTCGACGTCGTCTACACCGGCCCGGCCCTGCAGTCGATGCGGCGCTACACGTGGAAGGTCCGCGTCTGGGACACCCAGGGCCGGGTCAGCGCGTGGAGCCCCACCTGGTCGTTCGAGACCGGCCTGCGCGCGCCCGCGACCGAGTGGACCGGCGACTTCATCGGGCAGGCGGCCGTCACCGCCGACCTGTCCGGCGCGACCTGGATCTGGTACCCCGAGGGTGACCCCGCGGCCGGGGTGCCGGCGGCGACCCGCTACTTCCGGCGCACGTTCACCCTCGCCTCCGTCCCCGCCACCGCCACCCTCGTGGTCACCGGCGACGACACCGCCGACGTGTGGGTCAACGGCGTCCAGGTCAGCACCTCGCCGCGGGTGTACCAGTCCTGGCAGCAGGCGTCCGCCGTCGACATCCGGAGCCGGCTCGTCGCCGGTACCAACACCATCGCGATCGCGTCGGAGAACACCACCCAGTCGCCGGCAGGCATGATCGCCAAGCTCACCGGCGCCTCGCTCGTCACCGACGCGTCGTGGAAGGCGTCAACTACCGCCCCCGCGGGCTGGAACGCCGGCGGGTTCAACGACAGCTCCTGGCCCGCGGCGCGCGCCGTGGCCACCTACGGCACCGGCCCCTGGGCCTCGAACGTCTCGATCGCGAAGGCCGCGCCGCTGCTGCGCAAGGGCTTCACGGTGAGCAAGCCCGTCGCGTCCGCGCGGCTGCTGACCACCGCGCTCGGCCTGCACGAGACCCGGCTCAACGGCGCCCGCGTCGGCACCGACGTGCTCGCCCCCGGCTGGACCGACTACACGAAGCGCGTCCAGTACAAGGTGTACGACGTCACCGGCCAGATCCGGCAGGGCACGAACGCGCTCGGCGCCTGGCTCGGCAACGGCTGGTACTCCGGCAGCCTGGGCTTCGCCGGCAGCCAGAAGTACGGCACGCAGCCCTGGTACTCGGCGCAGCTGCTGATTTCCTTTACTGATGGCACCTCGTCGGTGGTGCGCACCGACAACACGTGGAAGGTGCTCAGCGGCCCGATCCGCGCCGACGACCTGTACCACGGCGAGACGTACGACGCCCGGCTTGCTGTGGCTAATTGGGACAATTCCGGCTTCGACGACTCCTCGTGGTCCTCTGCGGTCGTCCGCTCCGGCGCCAAGCCCAACCTCGTCTCGCAGGTCGACAACGGCGTCCGGGTGCAGCAGGAGTTCCGGCCCGTCTCGGTCACGCAGCCGTCGCCCGGCGTGTGGATCTTCGACATGGGCCAGAACTTCACCGGCTGGAACCGCATCTCCGTCACCGGCCCGGCCGGCACCACCGTCCAGATCCGGCACGCCGAGGTGCTCACCGGCGGCCAGCTCTACACGACCAACCTGCGCGCCGCCCAGGCGACGGATCGCTTCACGCTCGCCGGCACCGGCGGCGCGGAGGTCTACGAGCCGCGCTTCACGGTGCACGGCTACCGCTACGTCGAGCTGACCGGCCTCCCGGCCGGCTTCGCCCCGACCGCGGACACCGTCACCGGCCGCGCCGCGTGGACCGCCGGCGCCCAGCTCGGCACCCTCACCACCTCCAACGCCCTGGTCAACCAGCTGCAGCACAACATCCTCTGGGGCGAGCGCTCCAACATGCTCTCCATCCCCACCGACTGCCCGCAGCGCGACGAACGGCTCGGCTGGACCGGCGACATCGCGATCTTCGCCGCCACCTCGACCTTCAACGTCGACGTCCAGGGCTTCCTCGACAAGTTCTCCGACGACCTGGTCGACGCCCAGCGCTCCGACGGCGCCTTCACCGACGTCGCCCCCGCCGTCTGCTGCGGCGCCGGCACCGCCGGCTGGGGCGACGCGGGCGTCATCGTCCCCTACACCCTCTGGCAACGCCACGGCGACATCCGCGTCGTCGACGAGCACTTCGACGCGATGGCCCGCTGGGTCGACTACCTGCGCGCCACCTCGGGCAGTGACCTGATCCGCAACCAGCCCACCTACGGCGACTGGCTCAACGTCAACGACAACACCGCCCAGGACGTCATATCCACGGCGTTCTTCGCCTGGTCCGCCCGCCTGGTCTCGCGCATGGCCTACGCGACGGGCCGCACGGCGCAGGGCAACTCCTACGGCGCGCTGGCCGACCAGGTCGGGGCCGCCTTCACCTCCCGTTTCGTCGCCGCCGACGGGACCGTCTCCGGCAACACCCAGACCGGCTACACCCTCGCGCTGGCCTTCGGCCTGGTCCCGCCCTCGCGGGTCGCCTCCCTGGCTTCCCGGTTGGTCACCAAGGTCGCCGCTTCCGGCGGGCACCTGTCCGTCGGCTTCCTCGGCGTCGAGAACCTCCTGCCGGTCCTGGCCAACACGGGCCACGCGGACACGGCGTACCAGATCCTGCTCCAGCCCGGCTTCCCCGGCTGGGGTTACATGAACAGCCGCGGCGCCACCACGATCTGGGAGCGCTGGGACGGCATCCGCACCGACGGCTCCTTCCAGGACCCAGGCATGAACTCCTTCAACCACTACGGCCTGGGCTCCGTCGGCGACTTCCTGTACCGCCAGGTCGGCGGCCTGGGCCCGGCCTCCCCCGGCTACGCGTCGCTGCTCATCGCCCCCCAGCCCGGCGGCGGCCTCACCTCCGCCAAGTCCTCCTACGAGACCCCGTACGGCCTGGCCGTCAGCGACTGGTCCGTCTCCGCCGGCACCCTCACCCTGCGGGTGACGATCCCGGCCGGCACCTCGGCGACGGTCCGCGTCCCCACCTCCGCACCGGGCTCGATCCTGGCCCCCGGCCAGGCCGTCCCCTCGGGCACGGGCACGTTCCTGCTGCCCGCCGGCTCCTACACCTTCACCGCCCCCGCGTAGTCACCTGTCCCGGCTCCGGCTGCACCGCGTCGTGCAGCCGGAGCCCTTCCTCGCTGCCGAGTCCGCCCACCCGCGACCGTCACCGAAACCCCGACCCGCCACCCGCCACCTGCCCCCCCCGGCACAGACATTGATCAATGCCCCGAAAAGCCCCTTTTCCAGATAGACATCGCGCGATCCACATACATTTGGATCTCTGATTTGCGGGCAGATCGCGCACCGTCGATTACACAAAAGCCACGAACCAGTGCATTGACCAACGTTTGTCAAAGGCTTGCTCGCCGACCCCCGCCCGGCCGATCGGGGACCAATCCGCGACCCTCGCCGTGAGCTGGAGGTGTCGACCCGCACCGTCCTGCGCTCGCGACGGCACCAGACCTGCACCCCCAACCAGACACCCCAACCCGCCGACCACCGCAACAAGGCCGGGTCCAGGAGATCCACCTGCACACCCCTTGCAGGCACTGGCCAATACCCGCCGCACGCCTTCCGATCAGACATCAGGCGAAAGCCACGAACCAGGGCATTGACCAACGTCGGCCGGGGCGGCGGTCGACCCGCCCGCTGTCGCTGTCGCCTCTACGCCACCTGCTGCTGCAGCACCAGACCTGCACACCAGAACCAGACACTTCAACCCGCCGACCACCGGAACGAGGCCGAGTCCAGAGCCACCTACACCCCTCGCAGACACTGACCAATGCCCGCAGCACACCTTCCGGTCAGACATCGGGCGAAAGCCACAAACCAGGGTATTGACCAGCGTCTGCCCAGGCGGCGACCGGCCGGCCGCTCGTCGTCGTCACCGACTGGCCTCTGCGCAACCTGCCGCTGCAGCGCCAGACCTGCACACCCCAACCAACCAGACGGTCCAAACCGCCGACCACCGGAACGAGGGCCGGGTCCGGGAAAGCCACCCACACGGCCCCACACAGACGCTGACCAATGCCCGCCACACACCTCTCCAGTCAGACATCGAGCGAAAGCCACAAACCAGGGCATTGACCAACGTCTGCCCAGGCGGCGTCCGACCTGTCTACTCGTCGCTACCGCCGACTGGGCCGATGAGGGATCTAGCCAGTACAGCGTCAGGGCTGCGTTCCCCGCACCGTAGAAGTCCACGCCTGCGGGCCGGCAGAGGTGATCCCGGAGGCGGTCAGCCGGGCTCAGGGTTCCGCGGCAGGGCACAGGTGTCGTCCGTCTGGTGCTGCCGGCACGCCCACGACAACACCGGTTCCCGATGGGTCGGCTCAGCGTCGGGGGCGGGTTTGCGCATCGTGGGAAGCGTGCGGGGCGGCCGACGTGCCCGGGGTAGTCAGTCGGTTTCGGGGCGCTGCGGTAAGAAGCGGGTCTCGTCGGGGTCGGCTGGGACGATGGGCAGCACTGTCGTCCGGTCCGCATCAGGCGGAGCGACCGCGGGGGTGCTGGGTAGCGCCGTGGTCCGGTCCGCGTCTGGTGGAGTGGCGGCGGGGGTGGGGGCAGGGGGCTCAGGGGTGGAGGTGGCGCGGGACTCGTGCAGGGCTTCGGTGAGGGCGGCGTTGATGCGGGTGCCGCCGCGTTTGAAGCCGAGCTCGCGGCGGGCCTCCTCCAGGACCTCCTCCTCGGTGCGCAGGAGGGTGTCGGACTCGATCCAGGCGATCAGCGCGACCAGCGCCGCCCGCGGGTACTCGGTGATCGGGCGGCCGGGGGTGATGTCGGGGCGGGGCAGGGTGCGGGGGGAAGAGGCCGCGGCGGGGGACGGTGCGAGCGGGAAGTTGAGGACGATCGTCGGCTCGTTGAAGCGGCGGGCGTCGGCGGCGGCGAGGGCCTCGTCGTACGCGGCGCGGGTCCTGGCGGTCTCGGCGGCGGGGTCGGCGACCCAGTCGGAGGACCAGATGCGGTGGTACCGCCAGCCGAGGCGCTCCAGCTGCTCCTGCCGGAGGCGGTCGCGGTCGCGGGCGGTGCTCGCCGAGTGGTAGGTGGCGCCGTCGGTCTCGATGGCGAGGATGAGCTCCTCGGGGTTGGCGGGGTGGGCGCAGGCGAAGTCGATGAAGGCGCCCGCGACGCCGAAGCGGGCGGTGACCGGGATGCCGGCCGCGGTGAGGCGGTTGAGGACGTCGGTCTCGAAGGCGTCGGGTGCCGCGGAAGGGGCCGCGACGCCGCCGAGGGACGTGCCGCCCGAGGCGGTGTACTCGAGATAGGCGCGGAGCAGGCGCACGCCCTCGGAGGTGCTGCGGGCCGGGTCCATGTCGGCGGCGGTGAAGGAGCTGACCAGGGTCATCCGGCGGCGGGCGCGGGTGACCGCCACGTTGAGCCGCCGCTCGCCGCCGGGGAGCAGGAGCGGGCCGAAGCGGTACGGCAGCTGCCCGGAGGCGTTCTTGCCATAGCCGATTGAGAGGATGATCGCGTCGCGCTCGTCGCCCTGGACGCGTTCGAGGTTCTTGACGAAGAAGGGCTCGGCGGCGGACTCGGCGAAGAACGGGTGCAGGTCGGGGCGGGCGGACAGGGCCTTGCGCAGCGCGAGGTCGATGCGGTCGGCGTGGGTGATGCCCATCGTGATGACGCCGAGGGACTGCGACGGGCGCAGCTGGGCGTGCTGCAACGCCAGCTCGACGACCCGGTCCACCTCGGCGGTCACGCTGTCTGCGTCACCGGAAGCACCGGCCGGGTCGAAGGGCACGTGCACGTGCTGCACGGAGCCGGCGCCGGCCGTGCCCGGAAACGTGACGAGCGAGCGCTCGTAGATGTGGGCGTTGGAGAAGCCGATGAGCCGGTCGTCCTGGCTGCGGTAGTGCCAGCGCAGCAGGTACGCGGGCAGCAGCGCCGTCAGCACGTCCAGGATCGACTCGTAGCCGGAGGTGAGCGACAGGTCGATCGAGCCGTCGGCCCGGACGCCGAGGGGGTCGGCCCCGCCGTCCTCGGCCGCGGTGAAGAACGACGTGGGCGGCAGCTGGTGCTCGTCGCCGGCGACGACGACCTGCCGGGCGCGCAGCAGCGCGGGGACCGCGTCGGCGGGCGTGACCTGGCTGGCCTCGTCGAACACGACGACGTCGAACAGGTCCGCCGCGGCGGGCAGCAGCTGCGACACGACCAGCGGGCTCATCGCCCAGCAGGGGCGCAGCGCGGTCAGCATGTGCGGGGCGGTCGCGAAGAGCTGGCGGATCGGCAGGTGCCGGCGCTTCAGGTTGGCCTGGTGCTCGACGAGGCGGCTCTCGTCGGGGTACTGGTCGCGGGTGCGCGTGATGTGCTCGGCGACGGCCCGCAGGACGCGGCTCGCGGTCGCGTCGATGTGCTGGTGGTCCGCGGCGCGGAACTCCGCGACGGTGCGGGTGTGCCGCTCCCCGTCGAACGCGCCGATGCGGTCGTCGGTGAACCCGAGGTGCTGCAGGATCGACGCGTGCCAGCAGGCGTCGAAGACGGCCGCGGCGAGGTCGGCGTCGGCGCGACGGCCGCCGAGGTCGGCGACGAGCTGGTCGAGGCCGAGCGCGGTGAACCCGGCGCCCAGCTCGTTGAGGCGCGGGACGCGGCGCAGCGTGCGCTCGTCGCCGGCCAGCCCGGTCAGCACGGCGCCGAGCCGGTCCAGGTCCATCGCGGTAAGCCCGAGGTGCGGCACGTGCCGCTGCAGCTGCCCGACCTGCTCGTCGAGCTCGTGAAAGGCTGCCCGCGCCCGCGCATACTCCGTGGGCAGCTGCGGCCGGCCGCCGCCGTTCGCAAAAGCCGCGCGCTGCGCCAGTGCCGTGGACAGGCCCGTGAAGAGCTGCTGCCGGCTGGGGCTGCCGGGGCCGCGCCACAGCTGGGCGGCCTGCTTGCGCATGCGGCGGCGGGTGAGCCAGCCCGCGTCGGTGCCGGGCTGGCCGGCGTGCTCGCGGCGCCAGGCGGCGTCGGCGGCCGACGCGATGTGGGTGGCGAGGTCGACGCGGAACACGTCCTCGTGGAACTGGGTCAGGGTCGCGGCGACCCCGTCGAGGAACCCGAACAGCTGCCGCCAGCCGGCCAGGTCGGCGGGCGGGCGCAGGCCGGTCTGCTCCTGGACGTGGCGCATCGCGGGGCGGGCCGCGGGCAGGGTGCGCTCGGCGAGCCGCTCGACCAGCCCGAACGCCGCCTCGGCGTCGGCGGGGGTCCGCACAGCCGCCCCGGCCCAGCCGGACTGCTGCCCGGTGAGGGTGAAACCGCCGAGCGCGGCGAAGTCGCGCAGCTGCTCCCGGACGCGCCGGGCGGTGCCGGCGTCCAGCGCGGCGAGCGTCTGCCCACGCAGCCGCACCGCCGTCATCGGCCGCCCCGCGGCGGTCAGCGCGAGGATGGCGGTCTGCGACTGGAATGCGCTGATCCCCCACGGCTCGCGGACCTGGTGCAGCGCCTCGTCGTGCCCGTTGAGCTGGGCGCGCTTCGTGATCAGGGTCTCGTGCAGGACGCTGAGGTCGGGCTGGGCGATCCGGGCGGCCGAGTCGAACGCGGCCTTGAGGTCGGCGGCGACCTTGCGCCGCGAGGTGGTGCCGTCGTGGACGTCCATGACGAGGCTGCCGAGCCCGCGCCGGGCGAGCCGGTCGGTGACGGCGGTGATCGCGGCCCGCTTCTCCGCCACGAACAGCACCCGCTTGCCGCGCGCGACCAGCGACGCGATCAGGTTGGCGATGGTCTGGCTCTTGCCCGTGCCGGGCGGCCCCTTGATCACGCTGTGCTGGCCGGACAGGACGGCGTTGATCGCGTAGTTCTGCGAGGAGTCGGCGTCCAGGACCAGGAACTCGTCGTCGGGGGCGATCAGGTCGGGGTCGTCGAGCTGGACCGCGCCGGTCGCGTGCAGCCGCCGCTGCGCCTCGCCGTCGCCGGCGATCGCGGCGATGATCTCGTGGCCTTCGAGCGCCTCGGCGGCGACCCGCAGGTCGTTGACCATCGGCAGCTTCGCGTAGGAGAACGTGCCGAGCACGCACCGCGGCCCGATCGTGAACCCGCGGACCCGCCCGGACGCCTCCTTCACCAGCCGCTCATACAGCGGCTGCGGGTCGAAGCCGGCGGTGTAGCTGATCAGCTCCTCCAGCTCGTCGGCGTCGACCTGGACGCCGAACTCCTCCTCCAGCAGCTGCAGCAGGGTCGGGTTGACCTCGGTGTCGCCGTGGACGCTGAGCTCGAAGTCGTCCTCGGCGGCGCCACGGGCGCGCAGCTGGGCGGAGCGCAGCAGGACCGGCGCCGCGGGCACGCCGCTGCCGGCCGCCGGGGTCCAGGTCGCCGAGCCGATCGCCACGAAACACGTCTCGATGCCGCGCTCCTCGGCCAGCTCACGGGCCTTGTTCCTGATCGTGCGAGCCCGCTTCACCGCCGCCGCGTGCGTCAGCACCGGCCCGTCGTCGGGTCCGCTGGCCGGGGACTCGCCGGCAGAGAGCCCAGCAGCCGAGGACTCGGCAACCGCAGCCTCGCCGGCCGAGGACTCGGCAGCCGGAGGCTCGACGGATTCCATCGCTGCTTCGGGTTCGGAAGGCGTCGCCGGTACGGAGGCCCGCCCGATCGCCGGACGCCCATCGTCGACCAGACGGGACGCGCCGGGGTCGGGCGCGGCGACGGGCGGCTCCCCGGCATCGAGCGCCGTGTCGGCAGGGGCAGGGGCCGCCGCGGACCGCTTGCCGCCGGTGCGGGGGAACAGCTGGGTGAGCGACATGGTGCGCCCGCCGAGCAGCGCGGAGACCGCGACGGGGTCGGCGGCGGACAGGTCGAGCGTGCCGGAGCGCAGGTCCTTGTAATACAGCAGTGTGTTACGTCCGCCCAGGTCGATGAGCTGCGAGCGCCACCGCCGGGCGGCCTCCTGCACGAGCGTCGCCCGCGACCGACCATCCACGACGCGAGCGTAACGGCCGGGTACGACACTCTGCACGAGATCAAGAACAGGTAATTGACCAACATCTTTACTGTTAACAAACCTTCGCGTAGTGTCCGCGCTAGGGCGCCCTACATCCCCCATCTCGACCCGACTCCGAGGCAGGTCTGCAATGAGACTGCGAATCGGGGTGATCGCGGCTGCCCTGGCAACGGCCGCGGCCACCGTCATCACCGTCGCCGCGACGCCGGCGTCCGCCGCGGCCGCCACCGCGGCCTTCGTCCAAACCTCCACCTGGGGTTCCGGCTACGAGGCTAAGTACACGATCACCAACGGCACGAGCAGCACGATCAACGGCTGGACGGTCGCGTTCGACCTGCCCAGCGGCACCTCGGTCAGCTCGTCGTGGGACTCCAACCGGACCGGCACCTCCGGTCACGTGACCTTCACGAACTCCTGGAACGGCACGATCGCCCCCGGCGGCACGGCCAGCTTCGGGTTCATCGCCGCCGGCAGCGGCACCCCGACCAACTGCACGCTCAACGGCGCCTCGTGCGGGGGCGGCACGACCCCGACCACGCCGGCCGGGACCCCTGGCGTGCCGGGCAACTTCCAGGTGACCGCGACCACGAACACCAGCTTCACCCTCGCCTGGAACGCCTCGACCGGCACCGTCACCGGCTACCGCGTCTACGAGGGCAGCACCGTGC